>QHXS01000187.1 GCA_003223975.1 Acidobacteriota bacterium | reverse complement strand
GCTGTATCGAACGTCCCGACGGTGAATAATAGCGTTCGCTTGTAAGGGTAAGGCCTGAACCGTCTGAAAGTGGAATGATGTCCTGAACCAAGCCCTTTCCAAAGGTCCGTGCGCCAACGATCACAGCACGATCATTATCCTGCATCGCCGCGGTGAAGATCTCCGACGCCGATGCGGTGTTTTCGTCGACCAAAACAGTCAGTGGCATTGTTTCCGGATGCGGGTTCCTGGAACGCCATTCGCGGTCCACGGCCCTCGTTCGTCCGCGTTCCGAAACGATAACTCTGCCCGCCGGAAGAAAGGTTTCGGCTATGTTGATCGCCTGTGTCATCAATCCGCCGCCGTTGCCGCGAATGTCGAGCACCAGCGCTTGCATTCCGCTTCGCTTAAGCCGACCAAGAGCGCTCGCGAATTCAGTTGCGGTCGTATAGGAAAAGCCTTCGGTCAGGGCGATGTAGCCTACACCTTCTTTCATCAAAAACGAAGAGGGAACAGTAAGTTGCAGGACTCGGTCGCGTCGGACGGAAATCGATTTTCGCGTTCCGTCGGCGCGCTCGATCTCGATAGTCACGCTGCTTCCTTCAGGTCCGCGAATACGATCCCGAACTTCATCAGAATTTCTCTCCTGAATATTTAACTGATCGATCTTCGTGATCTTATCCCCGAATCGCAATCCCGCGATATAGGCCGGAGTTCCTTTTTTTACCGAAATGATGTACGTGCCATTCTTGCCGTCGCGTTTGAAATCAGCCACCGTTATACCCGCGCCGAAATATTGTCCAAGATTGTCATTGGTCAGTTCGCGAAATTCACTGCGCGTGTGATACGCCGAATGCGGATCGAGTTCTCGAAGCATTTGGTTGATCGCGATCGCAAAAACACGCTCAGAATTTCTTTGGACGCCAGTGATATGGTTTCGATCGATGATATCCATAGCCTCGCGAACGTCGCTTGTTATCGCTTTGATCGGCGCCGCACGCGCAAGCGGCGCCGAGTTCGATTTTCCGGTTGCGGAAAAGCTCGAGCCCGTGGACAGGCTGAACGATGGACTGTCGCTATTTAAGGGAACTGATTTCGATTCTTGAGCCCCGGCGACAGCCACGGAAAGACCGCAACAAATAAGGAAGTAGGCTATTGCGCCGCGCAGGTTCTGCATTTGGTCCATCCAGTTCGTCCGTTGGAAGATGGCAAATTGTTCCAACGCAGCCCATCAGGGAAAAAGAGTTATTTGCAATTGAGAAAGTGCCAATTACCATCGATTTCCATCAAAGAAGGATTCGTTTGCGATTGCGGGAGTTTTAGAGGAAAATCAGCGTATGCCGGACCCCAATTCCAATGACTTGAACGAAAAATTGCGCCGACTCATAGAAACTGTAGATGCGGCAAATGTTCTCACGGAACCGCTTACAAGATCGATCCACAGCCTTCTGACTGTGTCTGCGGCTCAGATCGATTGTGACGAGGCATCGGTCCTGGTTCGTGACGGGAATGAAGGGGAACTGCGTTTTTTGATCGCGATCGGCCGGGTGGCCGACCAACTTCTCAATATGCGGATCCCGGCGGGAAAGGGAATTGCCGGGTTCGTTCTCTCCTCGGGACAACCGATGGCGATCGCTGACGCCCACGAGGAAGAATCCTTTTACGGCGAGGTTGATAGAGAGACCGGGTACTCGACGCAAACGATCCTTGCTACGCCGTTGCGGCACCGTGACGAAATAATTGGCGTTTTGGAATTCATTAACCGGCGAGGCGACCCTCCCTATGTGCCATTCACATCGGACGAGATGGACAAAGCCGCGATGTTCGGCGACGCGATCGCTTCGCTGGTGAGCGCTTATCTATCTGCAAAGCTTTTTCGCGATATGGGCGATCGAATGTTAAGCGATGAGGGCGCGGACTTGAATTCAGTTCGTGCCTGGCTCGATGGTCTTCGCGACGCTCCCGCGCATCGTGAAATGATGCACCTCGCGGTTTTGGTAAGGGATATCGCAAATCGCGGCGAGGCAGAACGAGCTTTGGCGCGAGAAATACTTGAATCGGTCGTTAGATTTTCCGAGACTTCAGAGGCCACAAGTTTTCTAGGCTAGCATCGATGAACGTTGACGAAGCCCAATTCCTTTCGACGATGTCCGGGGGCTTTCGCCCGCGGGCCGATTGGCGTGCGTGCACCGGGAAAGGTGTGACGGTGGCCATCGTCGACAGCGGCGTCGACGGTACGCATCCCGAATTACTTGGCCGGGTCGTCGAATCGGTTGAAGCTCGCGTCGACGGAAAACGGGTCATGTTCGATAACTCAAACGTCGGTGACTCTGCGGGCCACGGTACCGCGTGCGCGGGCATCATTGCGAAGATCGCGCCCGATGCGAAACTTTCAAGCATCCGGGTTCTCGGTGCGAGCGGCCTTGGCGACGGACACGCATTTCTAGCTGGCCTCGAGTATGCGATCAAGCAGCGATATAAGGTGATAAACCTTAGCCTGGGAACAACGAAGCCGCAGTACTTTTCGCCTCTGCACGATCTTCTCGACCGGGCTTATCAAGCCGGCTGCATTGTTGTTGCGGCCGCCAACAATCTTCCGCAACCGAGTTTTCCTTCGGTCTTTTCGTCGTCGCTAATATCCGTGATCAAAAGCGATATCGCCGATCCACTTAAGTTTGGTTTTCACTTTGGTGAAGTGATCGAACTTACCGCGCCGGGTGTGAACGTGCGGGCGGCATGGCCCGGCGGTGGCCATCGCAGCCTTACGGGCAACAGTTTTGCGTGCCCGCATATTGCAGGCATAATCGCGCTTTTGCTTGAGAAAGATCCAAATCTGACGCCCTTCCACGTCAAATCGGCGCTCTACGCGATCGCATCGGAAAACCGGGTAGAAGGTTGAGCCTTTCGCTCCATGCCTTTAGTTTTGATAAAATCAAGTCAAACGCTTAGTTTCTGAACGCGATAATTATGTCAGATGGGTTTAAGTTACCTCCGCTAGAAGTCGAACAATTCACTCTTAATAATGGTTTACGCGTTGTTTTGAACCGTAACAGTTCGGTCCCGGTCGTCGCCGTGGCGGTGTATTACGACGTCGGTTCACGCAATGAACGCGAGGGCCGTACCGGCTTCGCGCATCTTTTCGAGCACATGATGTTCCAGGGTTCTGCAAACGTTCCGAAAGCTGGGCATTTCCAGTTCATCATGAAGGCCGGGGGGACGATGAACGGCACGACATCGAGCGAACGCACAAATTATTTTGAGACGATGCCGGCCGATCAGCTTCCGCTTGCCTTATGGCTGGAATCGGACCGAATGCGTTCGTTGGCAGTTACGCAAGAGAATCTCGACAACCAACGCGAAGCGGTGAAAGAGGAAAAGCGGCTGCGATACGATAACCAGCCGTACGGCCAGATCTTCGACATGATCGCCGCGATGATCTATAAGAATTTCGCCAATGCTCATTCGACGATCGGGTCGATGGAGGACCTGGATGATGCAAGTGTCGAGGATGTGCAGGAATTTTTCCGGGTTTATTATGCGCCGAACAACGCCGTGATCGTTTTGTCCGGTGCTTTTGAAACCGAAACCGCGAAGGAGCTGATCGAAAAGTATTTTGGGGACATTCCCTCACAGCCTGTGCCGGCCTCGATCGACGTCGCAGAGCCGCCGGAGGTAGCAAACAATTATCAGCAATGGCACGACCCGCTCGCACCCCTGCCGGCGTTTCTGCTCGGTTGGAAGATACCGCGGCGGCGTTCGCCGGAATTCAATGCTCTTTATCTGGCTGGAAAATTGCTTTACGACGGCGACAGTTCGCGTCTGTATCAGAAGCTCGTTAAGGGTGAAGAATCGGTGGTACAGCTTTTTGGCTTTACGGATGAACGTCGCGGACCCTCGAGCATTTATGTCGGAGCGATACCGAAACCCGGCCAGGATCTCAGCCGCATACGCGAGGTGATAATGCAGGAGATCGGCGACATCGGCGAAAACGGCCCAAAGGTTGATGAGATCGAAAAGCTTCACAATCAATTGATCAACGACACGGTCAGAATGCGTCAATCGTCGATGAACCGAGCGCAGTCGCTAGCTGAGTACGCGCTTTATGACGACGATCCAACCCTTATTAACAGCGATCTTGACGAACTTCTAGCTGTAACTCCGGAACAGATCCGAAATACCGTCTCGGAATTTCTGAATACCGAAAACCGTTCACTCTTGGATGTCGTTGCAGCGGGCAAGGGATAGGTTGTCAGCTTGTCGATCACGGGAAAATTATGGTAGAAATTCAAAAAACGCCGCCTGAACCTCTCGCCCCTATACCGTTCAATATCGCAGAGCCGGTTCGTGAAACACTCCCTAATGGGCTTAGGGTCGTATTGGTCGAGGAAGATCGGGTTCCGCTCGTAAGCTACCGGCTAGCTTTTTTCCGAGGCGACGCTCACGACCCAAAAGGGGCCGTAGGACTTACGTCGGCGACGGCATCGATGCTAACCGAAGGAACCGAAAAATATTCGAGCAGGGAATTAGCGGAGAGGGTCGAGCGCCTGGGCGCCGGAATCTCTTCGAACGCGTCGGATGATTTCACGACATTTTCTGCATCAACACTTTCGATCTACGCTGACGAGATATTGGCTCTGATGGCTGAGATTCTATTTCGGCCGACATTTCCGGAATCCGAACTCGATCTGTACAAGCGGAACGCTCTTGAAAACCTAAAGTACCAGCGTTCACAACCGAATTTCCTGGCAAGTGAGCAATCTGCACGCCTGATCTACGGTCATCATCCTTATTCGGTCGTTTCACCAAAGGAGGCCGATTATGAGCGTCTCGACCGTGAATCATTGGTTAAATATCATGATTCTGCATACGTGCCGAACAATGCGGTCCTGATCGTCGTCGGTGATGTCGAACGCTCCGAATTGATGTCGCAGGTTGGCGAGTTATTTGGAGATTGGCCGTCCCATGAATTTACTTTGCCGAAAGATGAACCAATACCAGCCAGAGATGATCGCACGCTGACTATAGTTGATCGGCCCGGGTCGGCCCAGGCAAATATCGTCCTCTCGAATATCGCAATTCCGCGCAATCATCCTGACCATTTTGCGACAACCGTAATGAACCAGGTTCTCGGCGCAGGAGCGTCTTCCCGCGTGTTTATGAATCTTCGCGAAGAAAAGGGCTACACCTACGGAGCCTATACGCGTATCGACGCCAAAAAACAGGCTGGAGATTTTGAGGCGACCGCCGAGGTGCGAACCAGCGTTACTGGCGATTCGTTGAAGGAGTTTTTCTACGAATTGAATCGGATCCGAGATGAAAAAGTACGACCCGAAGAGTTGGCGGATGCAAAAAGTTTCTTAACCGGTGTTTTTCCCATACGTGCTGAAACGCAGGACGGCTTGGCGGGACTCGTCGCCAATCAGGTTATGTACGGCCTGCCGGATGATTACCTTCAGACCTACCGCGAAAACATAGATGCGGTAACCTTAGAGGATGTTCAGCGCGTTGCGAACGCTTATATTCATCCCGAGCGGCTTGCGATGGTTATTGTTGGCGATGCCGATGCTATCTTGCCGCAGGCAAAAGAATACGCCGAAGACATAGAAGTCTTCGACGCAGAGGGAAAAAAGAAATAAAATTGTTTCGCCGAAGTAGCTAATTCGGCTGTGCGAACTGAATGATCGCAAATCCCGCGCCGCTCGGATCGGTGCAAAGGCCGATACGGCCGACCCCGGGAGCATCAAATGGCTCCTGGCGCATCGAACCGCCGTTCGCTTTTATCTTCCCTGCAGTTTCGTCCGCGTCTGCAACCGCGACATAAGCCGTCCAGTGCGACGGCGGCGGATCATCGCCCCATTTCTCGTCGATCGGCATCATCCCGCCAACAGCTTTGCCATCGATATGGATCTCAGCATAGGTCATCGGCGTGACCTTGCTTTGCTCAAGGTCCCATCCGAGCAGTTCGCCATAAAAATGTTTCGCCTTATCAAAGTCGCGCGTCGCAAGCTCGCGCCAGCATATCGTTCCTGCTTTCGGTATTGAAAATTCGGCCATCATTCACCTCTCAAGTTCTTGTAAAATCCATCTCAACAGCCCATTCTTCCAGGCCTTCCGGCGAGACATTAAACATCAAATATCTGAACGAACCGTCGCCCGGAAGTATCTTGGTCCGCCATCCCCAATCTGGATTTCCTTCAACTTTGTATGTTCCTTTCAAATTAACTTCGCCGCTTTCAGATACTGTCCCAACGCAGCTCATCAATTGGTTAGCCGAGTGCCAGGAATCGCTCCAAAAAGCATGTGCGGCACCGCCTTTTTTATCGCATGTCAACAAGATCAGCCCTTCCTCGTGTTTCCCGTCAAATTCCCAGTCGTATTCGATCTCAAGGCAAGTATCATTCAACATCGTTCGTACGGATGCTGTCGACAATGACTCCTTTATCGGATCGGGCATCCAGGAAGCGTTAAGCCGGTTCGTGCCCTGCCATGTTCCGCTCAAGGCGGCTAGTTTCGCGTGAACGCCCATATCATTGCGGCTGGAGCGTGATCAGTGAAATATTCGCTCCCGAAGGATCTGTGACAACAGCCATGCGGCCGACGTTCGGAATGTCGTAAGGCCCGAAAACGAGTGTTCCACCGAGCGATTTCGCGTGCTCGCACGAAGCGTCGACATCGTCGACCGAGACGTAGAGCGCGATGTGCGGCGCAGGCGGAACGGTTCCTTCGAACATTTCTGGTTTTATTTCATAAAGCGCGGCGTCAGGATACGGTTGACCGCTTGAAGAGAATTCCAGATATTGCATTTCGTTTCCGGCGCTTTCGCTGGACTTGAATTTCCACCCAAAAACATTCTCGTAAAATGGTTTGCATTTCGAGACATCGGTGCATGCCAACTCCGTCCAGCAGAATGAACCCTGGTTTGGCGTTTGCGATGCCATTCCTGCAGCTTCTTCACCCATAAAGACTCCTTGTTTCCATCGGTTTGTGTTTTGCCGAAGAGCATAGCACGAACCGTTTTTGCAGTAAATCCAGACGATAATGGGTTTGAGCTGCGGCGTGAGGATTGTTGCTGCTTTGAGGGGCAAAGCTGGACGGTTACCGCAGCTCAAATGTTTTAACGGATACTTAACCGGCCCTACGTATCGGAACGACCGGTGAAGCCGTAGCGAGCAGATGATCAATCAGCGACGAGGCGGCCTTTCTTGAAAGCTCGTTCACCTTGCAATTCATTGTCGCCATGCATTCCTGATCCGGTTCAAGCTCATGCTCTCGACAGATCGAACGGATCATACCTAGCTGCTTCGTAGTCACCATGTCCGAGATCGTCTTCGCGATCGGGTCGGAAGGGAACTGAAGTTTTTCAGGCACCGCATCGGGCGTTTCAGTTTGATCGAACGTGTCAAACTCCTTTTTATATAGGTCACGAGCAATACCGAATTTTACGGCCGCCCGTTTCAATGCATCGTGCTCCGCCTTTTTGATACCCATTTCGCTTCCGGTCAGACCGGTACCGATCCCCTCACGCGTAACGCCGTCGATCGTTATCGCGACCGTTACAGCAATAAGATCACCGAACACGCGAATGTACTTGACCGAATGTGCCCAGTTCGGAGCCGTTTCATCGAGAATGTCTGCGACCGTGTGCCATTCGATATAGTCGACGGTCCGAACATTTCCATTACGGTCGCGCCATCCCTCACGCTGCCTTACCAAGTTTGGATCGACATGCTTGCGAAGCTCACGAAGCGTTCCTGAAAAATCCAGCACGTTCGTTTCTTCAGCGGTTTCATTAAGATCGTTTTCCTCTGCTCTTACTAATTCTGCGTTTTTCATTTGAAGTCTCCATTCAAGCGGCTCTCCAACCTGGCACTTTTGACCGGATGCCCTTATACCCGATCGCCTGGCCGTTCGCCGTTTCTGTCCGCCGCATTCAGGCTTTCTGCGACTCAGTGTTTTGTTTTCAACGGGATAAAACCTTTGCGTGTTCTATCTGTGATACAGCGTACCACAACAAAATATTAGTTGCAAGGGTGAAACGAGGTGTTGCATTTAAAATTATCGTGTGCTATGTTTTATCCGTGAGATAGGAAAAGCACCTATGACACTCAGTTATTTGGAGGCACACAACAATGGCATTGAAGAATGAACAGTTCGTAAACACGAACGAATTAGGACGGGCGATCAAGCGTCGCCGCGAAGAATTAGGTTTGAGTTTACGAGACGTCGCAGATGTTACCGACGTTTCTGCATCGACGCTTTCGCGTATCGAGAACGGAACCGGGAAACCCGACGCTGATAATATCGCACGCCTTACCGGTTGGCTGGATATGCCGATCGACAGGGTGATGAGCCGTCAATCTGCGAAAAAGGTCGAAGCGGTGGTCTACTATCCGCACGAAGCGACTCCGGAGATCGTCGAGGCCCACCTGCGAGCGGACAAGAACCTAACGGCGGAGACCGCGAATGCCCTGTCCGAGTTGTTCCGAGTTGCGTACAAGCAATTCAGTAAACCGGGCAAGAAGTAAAACGAAAGCCGGCTCATTTTGGCATTTTCGGATGCCCTGGCAGTCTTTTTGTCTAAAAATATGGAAAACGTGATCTCAATATCGAACGCCGCCGCCGAAGTTTCGTCTCCGCGTGGGTTTGCAGTGGATACGACATTCGTTTTGTTCTTCCTTGCATTGGATTTGGGCAGCGGCATTGATGGCCCGGGCGTGGACGCGGCTTTGTCGATTCTGACGATCGCTACATTCGTCGTTTTACCGTATTTATTGCCTTTTTCGGGCGAAAAGCCGGAATTTATGGGTTGGACCGTGGGCCGCCTATTTATTGCAGCGATTGGGGTTATAGGTGGATTAGGCATTCAGGCAGCCGCGGGAACAATATTTCCCGAGTTTGTTCGGTTTGTTCCAATGTTTCTGCTTATCGTTTCGGGAATTTTCTGCGCGGCAGTACAAATACGTGGTACAATTAGGGTTCGTTTGGCGAGTTAGGCAAAAGGCGTCGAACGGATTTAATGTCCGCGGCTGTTTCGGGAACAGTCGCGGATTCTCTTTTTAAACGTCGCTCAGATCCTGAAGCGGTGCTGAAAACCCGGATACCGCGGACTGCACGGAAGCGGGAATTCTAATCGATGTCGGATCAAGGGCGTCATGAAGCCGTTCTAATTGCGCAAACAACTCAAGATACTGTTTTGGCGTGATCGCCTGCGCCCCATCGCAAAGTGCTTCTTCCGGCCGCGGATGCACCTCAATGATCAATCCATCGGCGCCTACGGCGATACCAGCACGTGCCATCGATTCGACCATATAGTTGTGGCCGGTCCCATGAGACGGGTCGACAATGATCGGTAAATGGGAAAGCCTCTGGACTGCGGGGATGATCGACAGATCAAGCGTATTTCTTGCGTGATCGGCAAACGTCCGTATTCCGCGCTCACACAAGATAACCTGATAATTTCCTTCCGACATTATGTATTCGGCAGCCAGAAGAAATTCGTCAAGCGTGGCGGATAGTCCGCGCTTTAATAGTATCGGTTTGTTTGTTCGCCCGGCATATTTAAGCAATGCGAAATTCTGCATATTGCGGGCACCGATCTGAATACAATCGCCGTACTTTGCTACCAGATCTATCCCGGCCTCATCCATCGCTTCGGTTACGATATTGAGTCCGAACTCTTCCCGAACATCTGCCAGGATCTTCAAACCGTCTTCGCCCATGCCTTGAAATGCGTACGGCGACGTTCTCGGCTTAAAGGCACCCCCGCGAAAGAATTTTGCTCNNNCCGCTTCGAAAACCTGGTCGCGATTTTCTACCGCGCACGGACCCGCTATCATCGTCATAGTTCCGTCGCCGATCGACGCCGAGCCAACATTGATGACGGATTTCTCAGATCGAAGATCGCGCGAGATCAATTTGTAAGGTTTAGTTACGCGAATCGCCTCGGCGACGCCGGGCAAATTCTCGAAATTTGCAGGATCGATCGAACCCTTGTTGCCTGTCACGCCTATGGCGGTACGGCTTTCGCCTGGCATCGCATGACCGCGAAAACCTAGTTTTTCGATGACCTCAACGACCCGATCTATGTCGGAACGGCTCGCCTCGGCTTTCATTACAATAAGCATATAAAAGCTTTATCTGAATAGGTGCGAAACCTAAACTTTAGATTTCGCTCGCCCGTTTTGCAACCTTTGGCAGCAAACCGCGGACAAAGGCCTCCACATTAGCGGCCGGGTTTCCACTGCCGATTGAATTTTCGATCACTTTTACGATCGCCGAACCAACTACCGCTGCATCCGCGTATCGCCAAACTTCATCTATCTGTTCGCGCGTCGAAATCCCAAATCCAACGGCGATCGGTGTGTCCGTATACTGACGCGCACGGGCGACAAGCATCTCAGCCGTCTCGCTGTTTTGATCCCGAGCGCCGGTCACACCTGCACGCGATACTGCATAGAGAAACCCCCGGGCATTTTGAGCGATCCTTTTCAAGCGGTCATCCGATGTGGTCGGCGCAATGAGCGAGATCAGGTCGAGGCCGTGGTTGCCCAACACGACCCCAATTTCCGCAGCTTCCTCATCAACGGCGTCCGTTATCAGAACGCCGCCTGCGCCGGCTTCCGCAGCTTCGAAGGCAAGTTTTTCGACGCCGTATCGGAGGATCGGATTTAAGTAACTGAACAGCACGACCGGCACTCGGCTCGAATGTCGAATCTGACGAACCATTTTAATAATATCGGCTACCGCGATTCCGTTTTCCAAAGCACGCTGTGAAGACGCTTGAATCGTCGGCCCGTCGGCCAACGGATCGGAGAACGGAACGCCGAGCTCAATAATGTCAGCTCCGTTCCTTGCCAACGCGAGCGCGATCTCAAGCGAGGTTTCGCGGTCCGGATCTCCGGCCGTCACGAACGGTATAAAGCCTTTCTTATCGCTTGCCTTGAGATCTTCAAATGTTTTTAAGATCTGGCTCATTTCTTATCGCCGCGTGGCTGGACCTCCGCAACGGTATTCACATCCTTATCGCCCCGTCCCGAAAGGTTTACCACGATGATCGAATTTCGAGGCATTTCCGGTGCAACTTTCAGGACGTGAGCAATCGCGTGGGCCGATTCCAGTGCGGGAATTATACCTTCGATTTCAGATACCAGGTGGAATGCTTCCAAGGCATCGTCGTCCGATGCCGATATATATTCCACCCGGCCGCTGTCATGTAAAAAGGCATGTTCCGGGCCGATAGTGGCATAGTCCAGGCCGGCAGAAACGGAATGGGTCGATGCGATCTGGCCGTTAGCGTCCTGGAGCAAATAGCTTTTCGTTCCCTGAAGTACGCCGACGGAAGCGTCGTTCATAAAACGCGCAGCGTGTTCGCCAAGGTTGTTTCCAAAACCGCCGGCTTCCACTCCGACCATTCGAACATCGTCTTCCATGAATTCATGAAACAGCCCGATCGAATTCGACCCGCCGCCGACGCAGGCGATCAGAACATCCGGCAATCGGCCTTCTTTTTCCAGGATCTGTTCACGAGCTTCTTTGCCGATGATGCTTTGAAAATCCCGCACCATCAATGGATAAGGATGTGGGCCGAGCGCCGAACCAAGGAGGTAATATGAAGATTCGACATTTGTCACCCAGTCGCGCAGCGCCTCATTGATCGCATCCTTAAGCGTTCGTGAACCCGAATCGACACCGCGAACTTCGGCACCCAAAAGCCTCATTCGAAAAACATTCAGCTCCTGCCGCCGCATGTCTTCAGTGCCCATATAGATCACGCACTCAAGGCCGAACCGAGCACAAACGGTCGCGGTTGCCACGCCGTGCTGGCCGGCACCTGTTTCTGCAATGATGCGCGACTTACCCATGCGACGCGCCAAGAGGATCTGTCCGACGCAATTATTTATCTTATGTGCGCCGGTGTGATTCAAATCCTCGCGTTTCAGATAAATTCGTGCTCCGCCTAGATTTTCGGTCAGCCGTTCGGCGAAATACAGCGGCGTTGGTCGGCCGACGAAATCCTTTAGAAGCGATTCGAATTCGCTCCGAAATGCAGAGTCATCTCGATATGCGAAATAGGCTTCGGTCAACTCGTCGAGCGGAGCGACAAGCGTTTCGGGCACAAACCGGCCTCCGTATTCACCCCAATAGCCTCGTTCGTTTGGCTCGTGTCCACTCATGCTTTCTTTGCGTTTTCGATGAACGACTTCATTTTGTTTGGGTCCTTTTTGCCTGGTTGTGATTCAACGCCGCTCGCAACGTCGACGGCATACGGTTTGACTATGCGAATTGCGTCGGCGACGTTGTCGGGGTTTAGTCCACCAGCAAGGTAAGCGGTCAAGGGAAACCAAAGATAGATGTCGGTACCAAATTCTTCCCAATCAAATGTTGCTCCAGTCCCACCATACTGATGTGAAGAATGGGTATCAAATAGCGGAAAGTCTAATGGCCAATCCAGAACACCACCTACCAAAAAGTTCGGGACGACACGAAAAGCTTTGACAATGAATCTTTTTGTACGATTTCGAAGGGTTTTTATATAGACTTCGTCTTCGTCGCCGTGCAGTTGTATTCCGTTAAGTCCGACGAACTCAGCGATCTCTAATAGGCTGTCTATCGGTTCGTCAACAAACACCCCGACATTTCCTGAGCTGATAGGCAATTGGTCGATGATCTCGCGTGTATTCTGCGGCGACAAGTACCGCTTGCTGCCTTTGTAGAAATTGAAACCTAGCTCGTCCGCCCCGTATTCTACCGCCAGCATCGCATCGTCAATGTTTGTAAGTCCACAGATTTTGACTCTCGTCATACAAATACCCTTACTGCGAGCCGCTCACCTCAAGAACGTCTTCATCGAATGAAGCCAACTCTTCTAGCATTCGCTGAGGGTCATTGCTTCGCATCAAAGATTCTCCGATCAAAAAGCCGGAATATCCGACGCGTCGCAGCTCGGCGATCTGTTCGGGTGACGAGATCCCGCTTTCCGATATTAAGATCGAACCCTTAGGAGCATGTTCGATAAGGGCGCGCGAAGTGTCGAGCGAAACCTCGAAGGTTTCGAGGTTACGGTTATTCACACCTATGATCTTCGCATCGACCTCGATCGCGATCTCAATCTCTTCACGGTCGTGAACTTCAATCACTGCATCGAGCCCAAAGTCGTTTGCCAGTTTTTGAAGCCGCATAAGCGATTCGGGCGATAAGATCGATGCGATCAGCAAGATCGCATCAGCTCCGGCCGCGGCCGACTCAAGGATCTGATAATCGTCCACGAGAAAATCCTTTCGTAAGATCGGCAGATCGACATTTTCGCGAATTCGACGCAGGTCATTCAGCGAGCCCAAAAAGTAGTCTTCCTCGGTTAGCACGGAGATCGCGCAAGCACCCCCGTTTGTGTACATGTTCGCCACCTCTACGGCATCTAATCGATCGCTGATCATCCCCTTCGAGGGCGAAGCGCGTTTGAACTCCGCGATAATGTTGATACGGTCGGTCCGTTGCAGTGCGGTCTGCAGCCGGTTCGGGGTTTTCTTCGTCGATATCTCAACCGCGGCCCGGCTTAATCCAACTACATCGACGGACCGTTTCGCCTCCTCGATGCGGCTTCGTTTCGATGCCACCAATTTGTCCAAAAATGTGCTGATCATTCTGCCGTCATTTCTCGCAAAGCATTCAGTTTTCCAATTGCTTTTCCGGATCGAATGCTTTCTGTTGCGGCCTTCGTTGCATCTTTTAGATCAGCGAAGCGGCCGCTCAAATACATTGCCGACGCTGCATTAGCAAGTACGATTTTTTCGCCAAGTTCGCCTTTCGCGAAGCCGCTAAGAATTTTCTCGATCATCGATGCACTCTCAACCGCGTCGTGAGCATAAATTCCGGCCATTGTTTGCGCGTGGAAACGAAAATCGGCCGGCGTTATCTCAAATTCACGGACCTTCGTCCCATCAACTTCTGCGACATGCGTTGGGCCGTTCAACGTGATTTCATCAAGGCCGTCGCTGCCATGCACGATCCAAGATCTTGTTGTTCCGAGCCGGGCCAATGCATCTGCCATCTTTGAAACCAGGTCTCTTTGCCATACACCGATCAATTGATGCTGCGCTCCCGCAGGATTGCAAAGCGGTCCGACGCAGTTAAATATCGTGTGAAAACCCAGGGCTCTACGAACCTTTGCAAGGGTCAGCGAAAGCCGATGATGATTCGGTGCGTACATGAAGCATAGGCCGATCTCGTTCAAAATTCTTTCAGCGACAGCCGGATCGACAGCATGATCTACGCCAAGTTCGCTCAACACGTCGGCACTGCCTGAGTTGCTGGTCGCGGCCTTGTTCCCGTGTTTCGCCACCGGAACACCTTCGCCGGCAACTACAAATGCGGCGGCGGTAGAAACATTGAACGTTTTCGATCTGCTTCCACCGGTCCCCACGATGTCGGTAACAGTTTCATGCCTCGAATTTACCTTTCTGCAACGGTCACGCATCACTTTTGCGATTGCGTAAATCTCGTCCGCCTCGATACCCTTTCGATGCCACGAAGCGAACACAGATGAAAGCAACGCCTCGTCCATTTCGTTGATCATTGCGTCCAACAGAGTCTCGGCGTTTTCTTCATCGAAAGAATCGCCCCTCGCAAAGCTATCCCGAAAGTTTTCAAGTACAGAGATCAGTTATCGTCCCTCCGCGATTTCAATTGCCCTTATCATTGCCCGCGCCTTGTTTACCGTTTCCTGGTATTCAAGTTCTGGCACCGAATCGGCGACTATGCCGGCTCCGGCCTGGATCTTTGCAACGCCGTTCTCCAGAACCAACGTCCGTATGGCTATGCACGTGTCCATGTTGCCGGCATGATCAAAATAACCCACCGCGCCTGCATAGACACCGCGCGTATCAGGTTCAAGATCGCGAATTATCTCTATCGCCCGGACCTTAGGCGCTCCGGAGACTGTTCCGGCTGGAAAACATGCTGAGAGCGCGTCGACTTGATCTTTGTCGCTGCGCAATTTTGCGGACAATTGGCTGACGAGGTGCTGCACGTGTGAATATTTTTCGACCTCCATAAGGCGGTCCACCTTTACGCTGCCAAATTCGGATACGCGGCCTAGATCATTTCTGCCAAGGTCAACGAGCATCATGTGCTCCGCCACTTCCTTCGGGTCACGCTGCATTTCCTCACCGAGCTCGCGGTCCTCCAGTGCGTCTTTGCCGCGCGGCCGCGTACCCGCGATCGGGCGATATTCAAGGTTATCCTCGCGGCAACGAACAAGCATCTCCGGTGACGCGCCAATCACCGATTTTCCGCCAATCTGAAGCAGGAACATGTACGGTGAAGGGTTTAACGAGCGGATCGCTCTATAGATCGAGACCGGCGAAGCGTTCGTTCGCCGTTCGAACCGTTGCGAAAGAACGACCTGATAGCATTCGCCCGCATTTATCAATTCTTTTACTTTTCTTACCGCATCTTCAAAATCGTGCGCAGTGAAATTCGACATGACCTCCGTATTTCCATACGTCGGAAGTTCGGCAGGAAGCTTGAAAATTCCCGATTCCAATCTTTCGCGTATCACGCGGTTTTTCTCTAAAGCAAACTCTCCTGAAGGGAACTCGTCACTCTCGTCGGACGATAGCGTGACTATATGGATCGTTTGGCGAACATGATCGAAGGCGATCACAGAATCGAAAAACATGAACTCGGCCAACGGACCTTCAAACGCTTCTCGCTTGAGTGTTGGCTCGAAACATTCAACGCAGTCGAAATCGAAATATCCGATGGCTCCGCCGGAAAACGCCGGGAGATCATGACCGCTTTCGATCGTGGTCTTTGAAAACTGTTCCCGCAGAAATTCGAACGCGTTTTGTCGATAAAGTGTCGTTCCTTCGGGCTTTGCGACGACGGTTTCGTCGCCCGTCGACCTTATATTCATTCGCGGATTCACGCCGATAAATGAATAACGGGCAAGGTTTTCTCCGCCGTCAACTGACTCGAGCAGGAACGAGTCGTCACCATCGTCCGCAAGTTTCAAATAAACAGCCAGCGGCGTAAAAAGATCGGCCGCCATCTTTTCGATAACTGGAACGAGCGCCATTTTCTGCTCAACGTTTTCTTTTTTCCAGGTTGAATACATAAAAAGCCGCCAAAACAAATCGTCCGGCGGCGTTATCGTAACAGTGTTTCTGAAAAACTTTAGGGATTGCCTACAGAATTCTTGTTCGACGAACGCGCGCTAGTTTGCCAAGCCCACCAGGAAACCGCCACAACATTTAATCGAACAGAATTCATTACGAGATTTTTAACAAAATTCGGCGCACCCTGTCAATCACATTCGTTCCGGAACCTCGATTCCCATCGTCGCCAGAGCCGCGGTGAGCGACCGACGCACGCGATCCGCCGTCGCGACCAGCACCGCGCGCTTTACCGCCTCGGGTTCAGGAATGATCTTGAAGTTGTGATAGAAGAGGTTGAACGCCTTTGCAAGGTTGAATGCGTATTTCGCTAGGATCGCAGGTTCGTTCTGCGACTCTGCCTGACGAAGCGTTTCCTGTAGACGCGCTGCCAACATAGACATTTCCCAAATGTCGTCGCCGCCCGTTCCTGTGAAGATCGCCTCCGGATCGGAGCTTTTTAGCGTAGAAATTATCGCTTCAAATGATTCGCCGCGTTCTTCGAGTTTTCGAAAGATCGAATTCGCCCGGACCGCCGAATACTGACAAAAACATCCCGTCTCGCCCTCAAATGAAAGTGCTTCCTTAAAGTCGAAAACGATGATCGTTGTCCGCGTGAATTTCAAAAGGAAATATCGCAACGCCCCAACAGCTAGTTGATGGGCGGTATGTATCTTTTTTTCGGCCGAAGTATCTGGATGCCGCGATTCGACCTCCGCCAGGGCGTTCGATTCGAGGCGGTCCAAAAGATCGTCAACCTTTACACCGAGTCCTTTTCTACCGCTCATTTCAATAAACGGACGCGAACGGTCTTCTCCGAAAAGTTCGAAGCCAAGTTCTTCGGCGGCGGACGGCGAAAGGGCGACCATTTCGTAGGAAAGGTGCACGCTCGCTGTCTCGCCTTTTTCGGGATCGATCGCTGCCACACCCTTTCGTACGATATCCTGCGGGTACGATTGCCGTGAGTCGATAACATTGTAGATCGTTGAGCCGTGTCCGAATGAGGGAACGTTGTTGGCGGCCTCGCTTTCGTCGGCAGAAGTTATCCAAGTAGTCGAACCATCCTGGTTCGTATGAAACGGCTTGTAATGGAAGTCGAGACCAAGAATACCAAGCTTCCACATTTGGTATGCGATGTCTTTGCCGGTGTAGGTCACTGTCCCGTTGGAACGCACAAGAATCTTGTCAGATTCGTGTTCATCCGTGCCGGAATGCTCTTCGAACGGCATGACCCAGCAGCCCGCGTGCTTGCCTTCGGCCTCCAAATGCACGACACCAAGCTTTTTCATTTGCTCGAATGCATTGTCCCAGAAATGAAGATGAAGGATCTCCGATTCCCGCGGCAGAAGGTCGTAGCGGATCTCAAACCGCTCCATAGTATTCAGGATGCATTCGACATTGCGCGTTGCCACGTAGTCAGCAAGTTCCGCGATCGCATTGTTGCCTTCTTCAAGTTCGTGAAGCACCTCGGCTCGCTTTGCTTTCAGTTCTTCGTTTCGCTGATATTCCTGACCGACCTTGGTGTAAAGGTCCCAGCAGTAGTAGTCAAACGTTTTACCTTGCACGGCGAGATCGGCATCTAGATTCTTAATAGATTCAAGATCGCGATCTTCAAGATGAACGAACCCGACCACGACATCCGCAACCTGAACGCCAGTGTTGTCGATGTAGTTCTGAACTTCGACACGTTTGCCGTTAGCTTTTAATATCCGCTGAAACGTGTCGCCGAGCACCGAGTTTCGAAGATGCCCGACGTGGGCCGCCTTGTTCGGGTTTACCGACGTGTGTTCAACGCAAACTTTTGACCCATCCGAACTTCCATTGTTTGGGATCGGATCGGCGTCGAGGTTTTCAACGAAGAATTTAGAACGATTGTAAAAAACATTCATGTAACCGGGACCGGCAATTTCGATCCGATCGACGAAATCGAATTGCTCAAGCTCGGCCTTAAGTTGTTCGGCGATCGCACGCGGGTTTTGCTTTTCGCCGGTCGCCTGTTTTACCAGTTTCGCAAGCTCGAACGCGACAGGGAATGCAAGGTCGCCAAGCTCCGTTTTTGGCGGGATCTCGGTAGCGACCTGCGGGAGGTCAATATCAAAATGTGCTTTGGCATCCTCGCGAACCTTCGCTCGCAATGCGTTTTGAATTTCGGTCAAGGTCATTCTGTTTCGGTTCCTCGAAGGGACAAAAACAGAAATTATACGGGTTATCGTCGCGGATAGCCAAAGTTCAGCGGATCGAAACAGTCAGCGTGTAATTGGTTGCGCCGCCCATATTATCGACGCAGACGGACTGGTCACCCGAAAGTTCGATAACGTAGCTGTAACTTGTTTCGCCTGTCTCGAAGATCGCCACCTTGCCCGATTTGGAGCTAAGAGTTGCATTGAAGGACTGGCCTTTTTTCGCACTTGCGAAGTAACAAACCCTGCCGCCTGAGCCGACGCGGCCCGTCATCGTTGCAGACGTTCGACCCTTTGCAAAACGGATGCGAATGTCTTGGGCCGAAACGAACGACGGCGAAATTATCAAAATCGTTACAAAAAACGACGCAAAGAGTTTCGATATCATAAATAAACCTCGATGTTCGAAAATGGGAAAATTTCTTTTCGTTTTGAAAAACGCTAGAATCTAGCGGTTATGCGGACACTCTACTTCGATTGCTATGCCGGCGCAAGCGGGAACATGATCCTGGGTGCACTTATTGCCGCGGGCGTCGAGGTTGATGCTCTGAAGGTTGAATTGGAAAAACTGGACATTCCCAGCTTCGAATTAGAGGTCGAGAAAGTTGACCGGTCCGGAATTTCAGCGACTCACGTTAAGGTCCTTATTCCGGATGAGGCGAAGCACCGCCATCTGGATCAGATCGAATCGATAATAAGCGGATCGGCGGTTTCGGATGACGTGAAACGAAGATCGATCGCTATCTTTCGCCGGTTGGCCGAAGCTGAGGCTAAGGTGCACGGAATTGATGTCGGTAAAGTCCATTTTCATGAGGTTGGCGGCCTTGATGCGATAATCGACATTGTCGGGTCCTGCATCGGTTTTGAATTACTCGGTATCGAGCGATCTATCTGTTCGAAGATCCATGTCGGAAGCGGGTTTGTCCAAATCGCCCACGGCAAATTTCCGGTCCCGCCGCCGGCGGTCGCAGAACTTCTAGCGGGTATTCCAATCTATTCGACCGAAATCGAAGGTGAACTGGTAACTCCAACGGGTGCTGCAATAATCTCAACTGTATGTGACGGTTACGGCACAATACCTGATATGGTAGTTGAAGCTAGTTCATATGGCGCGGGAACTCGGAAATACGAGAAATTTCCGAATGCTTTGAGAATTTTGATCGGTCAAACGACCGTCGACGACGAGCCGAGAGTTGAGGGCCTAATACTGCTCGAAACGAATATTGATGATTCGACGCCGCAAGCACTCGGTTTTGTCATGGAACGGGCATTCGAGCTAGGGGCGAATGACTGCTGGTTCACGCCGATCCAGATGAAAAAAAACCGCCCTGCGGTAATGCTCTCGATACTTTGCGAAAAGGAAATGAAAGACCAGATCGTGGAACTGATCTACCGTGAAACGACGACACTCGGAATTAGAGTACGTTCCGTGGAACGTGAAATTTTGGAACGTGAAACCGTTTCGGTAAAAACAATTTTTGGAAATATTGACATTAAAATTGGAAGACGCGGAAAACAGATTTTGAACGCAATGCCCGAATACGAGCATGTCAGGGCCGCCGCTATCGAAAATGGCGTGGCATTCAAAGAAGTTCGCGACGCGGCGATTCAGGCATTGAACTCGTCAGCATTTGCAGCTACCAACTAGATTCGCTTCTGAACAATGGCAAAAAAAAAGACGCCCAAATTTGACCCGAAGAAGATAGCTCAAGGTGTTCGGCTGATCCTGGAAGGCATTGGCGAGGACCCTGACCGAGAAGGACTCAAGAAAACGCCCGAACGCGTCGCTGATTTTTACGCGGAACTTACAGAGGGATTTCGGCTCGATCCTCGTGAACAGATCGTTCCGCTGCCGGGCGATTCGCACGATGAAATGGTTTTAGTGAAGGATATTTCGATCGCATCGGTTTGTGAGCACCATCTGGCGCCGTTCGTCGGTAAATGTCATATTGCCTATATTCCAAAAGGTGGCCGCATCGTGGGTCTATCCAAGCTCGCACGCATTGCAGAGATCTTCTCTCGCCGGCTGCAGGTGCAGGAACGGCTTACGCAGGAGATTGCGAATACTTTATTCGAAGGCCTGAAACCGCTCGGCGTGATGGTCGTGATCGAGGCCGAACACACGTGTATGACGCTTCGGGGCGTTAAGAAGCCGGGCGCCATCACGATCACTTCAGCGGTTCTCGGTGGTTTTCGCCGTGACTCTAGAACACGGGCAGAGGCGATGGCTCTGATAAAAGGATAGTTAAAGGTTTACTTTAATTGTTGGCATTTCGACTCCTAAATATCTACTTCAAGTATGAAAAAACTTATTTCTTCAGCGATCTTGTCTGCTTTTCTCACGCCACTTTGTTTCGGACAGGACCTGACCTCGAGATTCGACGGCGAAACTATGCGACGGCGGGTGATTACGCTCTCGTCCGATGAATTTCAGGGCCGCGGGCCAGGCGACGTTGGCGGCAAAATGGCGAGCCAATATATTGCGAACGAACTGAAAGCCGCCGGAGTCAAACCTGCGAGCCGCGGCACGTATTTGCAGGGCAGCCGATACTTTCAAAACGTAACGATGTTCGGCGTCAAAGCTAACCCGAGTACGCTGCTCAAAGTAGGCAACGAAACTTTGAAATTCGGAGACGATTTTGTCGCCACGACCGGAGCTCAAAAGGCGAAAGTGACTGTCGATGCCGACCTTGTATTCGTCGGCTACGGCATCAATGCACCGAACTACAAATGGAACGATTACAAAGGTTCTCCGGCAGATTATCGAGGAAAGGTCCTAATGATCCTTGTTAATGATCCGCCTGCGACGGACGCTGAACCGAACCTTTTCGGCGGCAAAGCTTTAACGTATTACGGCCGCTGGACGTATAAATACGAAGAAGCCGCGCGTCGCGGTGCGGCCGGCGTAATTCTGGTTCACACGACCGAATCGGCGGGCTACGGGTGGAACGTCGTTCGCACTTCGAATGGAAATTGGCGATACGAGATCGCGCGGGGCAAAAAAGACCGAACGCCGTTCCTTTCGATGAAAGCGTGGGCGACAAATGACGCAGCTTCCAAGGTATTGAAAGCTTCAAAGCTCGATCTGAATGATCTCCGCGATAAGGCGAAGCGGCGTGATTTTGTTCCCGTAAAAACCGGGCTGCGGGTTCACTTGGACCTGAATAGCGAGACAAAAGCCTTTTTCTCGCCCAACGTTGTCGGAAAGGTCGAAGGCAGCGATCCTAAACTCAAAGACCAATTCGTTGTATTCTCCGCGCATTGGGACCATCTGGGCGTGGGATCGCCGGATGCAAAAGGCGACCGGATCTATAACGGGGCCTATGACAATGCTTCGGGCGTTGCGGCAGTTCTCGCGATAGCCGAAGTCTTGGCGAAAATGCCGCAAAAGGACAGGCCGAAACGTTCCTTTCTTTTTCTTTTCCCAACTGCCGAAGAGCAGGGCTTGCTGGGAGCTGAATATTATTCTCGTAGGCCGCTCGTGCCGCTGTCGAAAACTGCGGCGGACGTTAACCTCGACGGTGTGAATTTCTTCGGAAGAGTGTCCGATTTTATGGCGCTGGGTGCGGACCGCTCCTCCATGATCGATCAGATAAACGCTGCGGCTCGAGAACGAGGTTTAACGATCACGCCCGACACGCAGCCCGAGCAAGGATTTTATTTCCGGTCGGACCACTTTCCTTTTGCAAAGGTCGGCGTGCCGTCGGTCAATTTCCAGCACGGTGAGAAATTCGTCCCGGAGCTTTCCGGCGAACCGAAGGCATTTTTCAAAGATTACAACGCAAAGTATTACCACCAGACGACGGACGAATATCACGACTGGTGGGACATGAACGCGATGATCCAGGAAGCCGAATTCGCACTTGCTATAGGGACCAAGCTTGCCGACGCGCCTGGGATGCCGCGTTTCAAAAACTCGGATGAGTTTGCGGCTGCGGACAAAAGCCGGTTTCGCCGCTAGTTAGCTAAGCTAATTGCATAGCTTAGCTAAGTATGCGACAATCGTGCTGAGGGTATGCGAATGACCAAGGTTAATGTTCACGAAGCTAAGACGAATTTGAGTAAGCTCATCGAAAAAGTCAAAAAAGGAGAGGAGGTGATAATCGCGAAAAACGGTGTGCCCGAGGTGCGCCTCGTTCCTTATGAACAGGAGACGAAGGATTGGTTCGGTATGGATGAGGGCAAAATCTGGATTGCCGAAGATTTTGACGACTTGCCGGACGATATTTTGGAGATGATGAGCGACCCAAAGATCTTTCCGAACGAATCAGAAGAACTTGATGAAGCTGCTGGTTGATACTCACATATTTCTTTGGATTCTTTCGGAACCCCGACGATTTTCTTCGAAAGCAAGAGCGTTTCTTGAGAACACAATTTCGAACCAATTCTTTTTGTCTGACGTGAGCGCTTGGGAGGCTTCGATAAAGTTCGGATTAGGGAAGCTGAAATTACCTGAAGAGCCTGAACTGTTTTTCTCGGATCGTGTAAGGCACGCGGGCTATTTCCATCTTCGAATCGACCTTAGCCATGTTACGAGAGTACATTCCCTACCTCATGTGCACGGTGATCCGTTTGACCGGCTGTTGATATCGCAGGCCACGGCCGAGGATTTGACCATTATTTCGGATGATCCTGTTTTCGAACGCTATAGCGTAGATACGTTAACGCTGCGCGATATTTCCTAATGTCTGACACTTTCTACATTACAACCCCGATCTACTATGCGAACAGCCTTCCACATTTGGGGCATTTGTACACCACGATCGTCGCGGACGCCATACATCGCTACAAAAAGCAGCGCGGTTTCGACGTCTATTTCCTGACTGGCACCGATGAACACGGCATCAATATTCAGCGTGCTGCGGAACGCGAAAAGCGGACTCCGCAACAGCAGGCCGACTATATTTCAGGGGAGCTGAAGCGTATGTTCCACGATTTCCGGCTCGATCCGGAAAATGGCGGCTACGACATTTTTATGCGTACGACCGAACCGTTTCATTACCAGGGTGTTCAGCATCTGTGGCGTGAGATCGCGAAGAACAAAACGCCCAAAGGCAACGAAAACATTTACAAGGGTTTTTACGAAGGCTGGTTCTGTGCACCCTGTGCGGCTTATAAGACAGAAGACGAATACGTAACGCTAGATGGGTCGGATATTCCGAATTGCCTCATCCACGAACGCCCGCTTGATAAAGTCGCGGAAGAAAGTTATTTCTTCCGGCTTTCCGAATATGGCGAATTCCTGATCGAACTCATTGAGAGCGATAAAGAAATGGTGCGGCCCGAGGCCCGCAGAAACGAGGTTTTGTCCTTTGTAAAACGTGGCTTGCAGGATCTTTCGATCAGCCGGCTAAAAACCTCCGTTTTCTGGGGCGTTCCCGTGCCTGATGACGAAGATCACGTGATGTACGTCTGGCTCGACGCTCTTTCGAACTACATTACTGCTCTCGGTTACGGGAATGAACACCGGGGAGCTCCGGGCCTCGAAAGGTACTGGCCTGCGATGCATCTTGTCGGCAAAGATATTCTTCGGTTTCACACGGTGTACTGGATGTCGTTCTTAAAAGCGGCGGGCCTGCCGTTGCCAAAAGGCGTTTATGCTCACGGTATGTGGCTCGATGCGAATGGCCGAAAGATGGGTAAAACCTTAGGTAACGTGATCGAAGTTGATGTATTACATGAGCATTTTCAAGTCGACACGGTCCGTTATTTTGTGCTTCGCGAAATGGTATTCGGCCAAGACGGCAAATTTGGCTATGAAAATCTGATCGATCGTACGAATTCCGATCTTGCAAGCGGCCTGGGCAATCTCGCCTCACGCACATTTTCGATGATAACGAAGTACCGCGATGGCCGTATTCCGAGCGGAAAGATCACTGAGGAAAATTATCTTTACGCCCGTCGATCGGGAATTGATCCGGACGGCCAGGACATCGTTTCTTTCGTTGAACACGCGCGCGACGAATTCATTCGGCATTTCGACAACTTCGAATTCAGCCAGGCCCTCGAAACGCTTTGGACGGTCATCGCTCGGATCGACAAAATGATCTCCGACGCAAAACCGTGGGAATTGGTAAAAGACCAAAAGCAATCCGAGACGCTAAACGCGGTTTTGTATCGTTCCGCCGAAACCCTTCGATGGCTGAGCGTGATGTTGCGTCCTGTAATGCCCGAAGCGTCAAGAAATATTTACAGCCAGATCGGATTAAGCGACGATATCGAAAAGCTCGATCCGGCAAATTTGAAATGGGGCGAATTAACGGCCGGAACAACGATCGGCGAAACCGTCGGCGTTTTTCCGAGGATCGATAAAAACAAAGTTATGAGCGAAATAAAGAGTGATACTTCAGGTGGCCAACAATTTGAAGCCTTGAATAAGTCGGTGCCTGGCGATATGGCAAAAGCGTTCACGGCGGCATCCGAGGGGCTGCAGACCGAAAAGAGGTCGGAATCTCAAGATGGCTTCATTACGATCGACGACTTTATTAAAGTCGAGCTCCGCGTTGGCGAGATCAAAGTTGCCGAACGCGTGCCGAATGCCGACAAACTTCTTCGGTTCGAGGTCGATCTAGGCGAGGAAAAACATCGTCAGATCCTCGCCGGCCTTGCCGAATGGTACGAACCTGAAAAACTGATCGGCCGCAAGGTCGTCGTGGTCGCAAATCTTAAGCCTCGCAAAATGCGCGGCCTTGAATCCCAGGGAATGATCTGCGCCGCTTCGCTGACCGAAGACGACACGCCCGCGATTGCGACGTTTTTGGAGGATGTTAAGATCGGCGCCCGTTTGAAATGACTCTTATCGATTCCCACTGCCACATTGACGGGGCAGTGTTTGATGATGATCGGGACGAGGTTGTCGCGCGCGCGAGGGAAGCGGGCGTTTCGGTAATGCTGACGATCGGCACCGGCGATCCGCATTCCGACGATTTTCGAAAGGCGGTCGCGGTCGCTGAAAGTTACGAAAATGTTTACGCAAGCGTCGGCGTCCATCCACACGACGCCAAGCTTTACGACGACGAAGCAGAGAACCATCTCCTCGAATTAGCAAAATTGGAAAAGGTCATTGCATGGGGCGAGATCGGGCTCGATTTCTATTACGACCACAGCCCGCGCGACGTGCAGCGAGATATTTTTCGACGGCAGATCCGCAATGCACGCGATTTAGAACTGCCAATAATTATTCACAGCCGCGACGCGGACGACGAGACGGTCGAGATATTAACCGAGGAATGTTCATGGGACGGTTTCCGCGGAATAATGCATTGCTTCGGAGGCACGGCCGAAATGGCGTTAGACCTCATGCCGCTTGGATTTCTGATCTCGTTCGCAGGGAACGTTACTTTCAAGAAAGCCGAAAATCTTCGTGAGGCTGCCAGGGTCGTCCCGATCGAAAAGCTTCTGGTCGAAACCGATTGTCCGTTTTTGACGCCTGAGCCCTTTCGCGGCAAACGCAATGAGCCCGCTCTTGTCGTTCATACCGCGCAATTTCTAGCGGATCTTTACGGCGTCGAATTCGAAGATCTCGCGAGGCAAACAACGCAAAACTTCCTTCATTTTTTTGATCTGAAGTTTAATTAGAACCAAACGACAGTAGATCGACCTTTCTTAGTTTGCTCTCTGTGTTCTGTGTGTCCTCTGTGGCAGAATCTTACTTATGGCAAAAGAAAATTCATTCGATATCGTATCGAAAACCGACTATGCAGAGGTTACGAACGCGATCCATCAGACGATGAAAGAGGTCTCGCAGCGTTTCGATTTTAAGGGCAGCAAAGCCTTGGCTGAGGTTCAGCAAAAGGATTTGATGCTTTCGGCGGAAGACGAAACAAAACTTCGGAACATGAACGATATTCTGCAAGGGAAGTTGGTCAAACGTGGAATTTCGTTAAAAGCGCTTGATTATCAAAAGGTCGAGCCTGCAGCGGGTGGGACGGTTCGGCAGCTTGTTAAGGTGCAGCAGGGCATACCGATCGAGAAAGCAAAAGAGGTCGTGAAGTTCATCAAAGACGAAAAGCTAAAAGTGCAAGCGTCGATCCAGGGTGAGACGGTCCGCGTATCCGGAAAGGACCGCGACACGCTTCAGGACGTGATCGCGAAACTCAAAGCGAACGATTTCGGCATCGACATGCAGTTTGATAATTACCGGACCAATTAACGAAACGTGCAATTCCTTGCAGCAAAAAAGCAGACTGACCTGAGTGACAACGTCGTGAAGAATGTTTTTGATCTGATCCGCGACGATCTTGAACTTGTCGAGACAGAATTCGAACGACAAGCAGGTTCGAATATACAGGTCATCAACTATCTCGGGAATTATCTTCTTGAGACGAAGGGAAAACGTGTCCGGCCGGCGCTGTTGATATTGTCGACGCTTGCTGCCGGCGGCTGTGACGACAAGCAGGGAATGATCCGGCTTGCGACCGTGATGGAGATGCTCCACACGGCGACGCTCGTGCATGACGACATCATCGACAACGCCGACCTGCGGCGAAACAGATCGTCATTGAACGCAAAGTTTGGTAATCAGGCTGCAGTACTGATGGGTGACTGGCTCTATATGTCAGCCTTCGAAACCGCACTTGAGGAAAGGTCTCTTGAGATACTGGACATCCTTACAAACCTCACCCGCAAGATGACCGAGGGCGAGATCATGCAGCTAACGTTGATCGGTGATGTTGAGATCAGCGAAGAACAGTATTTCGATGTGTTGCGACGGAAAACGGCATACCTGTTTTCCGGGTGCTGCGAGATCGGAGCTTTGCTTGCAGGGGCGGATATAGAGCAGCAAATGGCACTACGAGATTTCGGAATGAATCTTGGGATCGCGTTCCAGCTTGCTGATGATCTGCTTGATTTTACTTCCGATGAAAACGCGATCGGAAAACCTGCCGGCTCCGACCTTTTAGAAGGGAAGATGACACTTCCTTTGATCAAACTTGTCCAAAGCGACGGCAGCGCCCGCTCGATGCTAGAGAACATAATGGAGAAGGGCGAGTATCAAAATGGTACGCGTGCTGAGATCGGTCAGGTTTTACAGCGTTTTTCGATATTGGATTCTACTCGGAAAATGGCCCTGAAATACGGTGAAGCGGCGCGGAAATCTCTTGATGTTTTACCTGAAACAGGTTATCGTTCTGCATTGGAAGCGATTCCGGATTTTGTCGTTACGCGGAAAAAGTAAGCAACCGGCCCATAATTTTGCCTTTTTGCAACACCATTTGATACAACATGTTAGACGAAAATCTTATAGCTACACTTGAACAAAGCCTGCGACAGACGCGCAATGCTCAAAACCGTCTGATGGCGCGGCTGCGTGAAGTGGAGTATGAGAGCGAAAGATTACGCGAAGAGATCGACGCGCTTGAGAATAGTGCGGCGCAGACGGAGTCCGCGATCGACAGTTTATTGGTCACGATGAGATCAAGCGGACGGCGTCTGCAGACGAATGCTGCATCTACTGCGCCCCGAACCGATCTAGGTTCTCCGGTTCGGGAATCTAGTCCGGAACGACGAGAACCCATAATTCGGAAC
Organism: Acidobacteriota bacterium; assembly: GCA_003223975.1. Classification (GTDB taxonomy): domain Bacteria; phylum Acidobacteriota; class Blastocatellia; order Pyrinomonadales; family Pyrinomonadaceae; genus OLB17. The sequence goes on along the minus strand of QHXS01000187.1, from coordinate 7,780 downwards.
TCTCAGTACGACGATCGTCGAAACTCTGGTTCGGTTTCATATTTCGCACCAAACAGAGGCGTTCCCGTCCGGACAAATAATATTGAGGCGATCAGCCATCGGTTCTCCGACCGCACGATCACGCAGGCCTGCACGTTGCTGCTTCGCGAAGCAGGTAAACCTCTGCACGTCAACGAACTTTATAATCTGCTTGTTTCGGGCGGAATGCAGTTCAAGGGTAATAACCCCACGATCTCGATCGCAGTTTCTTTGAACCGTAATCGCCGATTCCGAAAGGTCGAGCCGGGCACTTTCGATCTGATCATGCGCGACGCTTCGAAGGTAGCCTCATAGATCCACGTATTTCTGTTCCGATCTGAGCGGTTGATTGTATAATCAACAAATAAACTGCGCGTGCTTACTGCCCCCGGATATTTTTGAAGCCGCGGCGAGAAGAAAAATGAATCGAGCTTTTCTTGTTTTTTTGGCTTGTTTATTTACGGTTTTGTTCAGTTTGCGGTCGTCGGAGCAGCAGGTTCGGCTTCGCTCGGAGCTTACCCCGGCATGTACGCCGGTAATCGAAAGTCCGAATTGGAGATTTTCGGATATTTATGCGGACGGAAATATTGCTGTGGAGGGAAGCTATTATTGCCGCGGCGCGTTCATATACGATATCTCAAATCCAGATGCTCCTATTCTGGCGTTTCATTACAATCCTGTGCCCGTGCAGCAGTTCCTCGAGGCGATAGTGATTGGCAATCGCGGATACTTCGGCAGTGGCCTTGGAAACGGTGGTGTCCACATTGTGGACCTAACGAATCCGTACGCCCCGGTTCTTCTTGGGGTAGTCGACTCGACCCACGGGAATGGGCATAACAACATTCACGAGATGATGATCTTCTCGCAGAATGGGTCGACGTATCTGTTAGAAAATTACAACTCGACGTCTGCCGATAAGCGGATAAAGATAATCGACATTACGAATCCGGCCTCCCCCGTCTTCAAGTGGGAATTCACAGTTGCCGATAATGCCTGGGTCCATGCGATGCACATTCGCGGAAATCGAATGTTCCTTTCGGAATATACGGGAGCGAAAGTCGAGATCTACAACATCAGCGACCTGGCAAACCAAGTGCCAAGTTCGATCGGGGCCGTAACGGCCAATACGACCAATCACAGTTCTTGGACGAGCGAGGACGGGAATTATCTTTATTCCTGCAGGGAGACCTTAGATGGAGACGTCCGCGTTTACGACATACATGATCCGCAGTCACCCGTTTTGCGAAAGATAATAAAAGCTGCCGATCTGAATATTAATGCGGTCACGCCTCACAACCCGATCGTGCTTGGAAATCGGCTTTACGTATCCTGGTATCAGGCCGGAGTACAGGTCTTTGACATATCGGATCCGATAAATCCAGTGAGGATCGGGCAATACGACACATTTCAGCCCGCTTTCGACGCCGAAAAGGCCGCCGAGAGAAGTGTGCGTGAAGAGCCCTGGGACATGGTATGCGGTGCAGAGAATTTGCAGAATTCACTGCCCAGCAGCTACGACGGAAACTGGACAGTGTTTCCGTTCTTGGGCGAAGACCGTATCATCGCCAGCGATCTGACATCGGGATTGTTGATCCTTGATGCGACCGGCTTGAACGCGCCGCCAAAAAATGTTGTTTCGGACTTTGATGGAGACCGCAAAACTGACCTTTCCATTTTCAATCCCAATTCAGGGTCCTGGTCGGTCGAATCTACGACCAGTAGTACGCAATTTTCGGTAGCATGGGGACTCAATGGCGATGTTCCTGTCGCGGCCGACTACGATGGAGACGGTAGAACAGATGCAGCGGTTTGGCGTCCTTCGAACGGTCGTTGGTATGTCGCCAATAGCGCCGGAGGATTCTCCGAGGTCGAGTGGGGCCTTACCGGCGACATCCCGGTTCCAGGCGATTACGATGCCGATGGAAAGGAAGATCTCGCGGTCTGGCGTCCGTCGAACGGCACGTGGTATATCCGGCAAAGTACCTTAGGCATCCGGGTTCAGCCATGGGGATTGAACGGTGATAAGCCGGTCGTAGGTGACTTCGAGGGCGATGGCAAATCAGACCTTGGGGTCTGGCGCCCCTCCGAGGGAACGTGGTATGTTCTGCAAAGTTCATCTAGTCAGTTAATTATCAGGCAGTGGGGATTGGCCGGAGACAAACCGCTTGTCACGGATTTTGACGGAAACGGCAAAGCCGAGTTGTCCGTTTTCCGGCCGTCTAACGGCACCTGGTACCGTCTCGATGTATTTACCGAAGGAGTGGCGACTCAGGCATTCGGCTTAAACGGCGATATTCCTATTCCCGCAGATTACGATGGCGACGGTAAGACCGATGTTGCTGTGTTCCGGCCGACGGATAGTTCCTGGTATCGAATCGATTCAGGCGATTCTGCCTTTCGGGTCCGTACCTTTGGACAGACTGGAGTAACGCCTTCACCGGGCTCAGTCCAGCCGCACTAAACCATTTCAAAGTTTAGAGGGGTTCGATGTCACGGCGTTCGCTTGACATTGAACCGTTTGTTTTTATGATTGCTGTATGAAATTGCTCCTGACCATCACAAGCGGCTCCTTATCCGGCCGCACATTCGATCTTGAGAGCGGATTTTTGACTGTCGGACGAGGCGAGAACTGTAGTGTCCGGTTTGATCCCGCAGGAGAACGTATTGCCTCAAAACAACACGCGTTCATTGAGGCCAAGCCCGACGGATATTACATTGCCGATAACAACAGCACTAATGGAACGATCGTCAACGGCGAACGTGTCCAGCGGCATAAGTTGAATAGCGGCGACACCGTCCAGTTTGGAAAGAACGGGGTAACAGCAACAATAGCGATCCAGAACGAAGAGCAATTTCAACACCCGATCCCGCAGGAAAGCTTCCGGCAAATGCAGATGAACGATTTCGACCAGGCCGCTCAACGCGTGCCGGATAGTTTTCAAAATTCTATGTCGAACATCGGCCTTGGCAACATCTCAACGCCAACGCAGGCGATTCAGGAAAGGAAAGCGAGTCCGGCGGTTCGATTTGCCGCCGTCTTTGCGATTCTGGCTATCGTATTCCTTGCTCTGGTCGTGTTCGCTCTTTTTAGCGTGGTGCTTTCGCCAACTGCAGACGGCTCCATAACCTGGAATATCGGGGGCCTGATAATCGCGGTCATCGCAAGCGTGATCGCATTTGTGCCTGCACTGCTATATGTTCTTCCGTTTATGTGGCTCGACCGATACGATCCGGAGCCCTTATGGCTATTGGCGCTTGCGTTTGCATGGGGATCGCTGGTTGCCGTGCTCGTCTCATTCGTTTTGAACACGGGCATCGGGATCGGAGTTGCTGTTGCGGTCGGCGGCCGAGAAGGCGCGGTCCTTGGTGATATTGTCGGCGCCGTTATCTCTGCACCTCTTGTCGAAGAAGGTTCGAAGGGGGTCGGACTTTTACTTTTGTTGATATTTTTCCGGCGTTACTTTGATGACATTCTCGACGGGATCGTTTTCGCGGGCGTGATCGCATTGGGATTCGCTACGGTGGAAAACGTTTTATATTATGGCCGCGCGATAGGTACTGGCGGTATTCCGGCACTTGTGATCTTGTTCTTCATGCGAGGCATCCTCTCGCCATTCGCACATGTAACGTTCACCTCCATGACTGGCATTGGTTGCGGCATTGCTCGAGAATCGCACAACATGTTTGTCAGGATCATAATGCCGGTCTTCGGATATTTCGGCGCCGTTACGCTTCATGCATTTTGGAACGGAATGGCGGTTTTCTTCGGTTTCGAAGGCTTCGTCGCAGGATATCTTTTGCTTGAGATCCCGTTCTTTCTTATCTGGGTGGGCTTCGCTTTCGGGATAATGTGGCGGCAAAATCGCATTCTGAAGGAGATGCTGGCGATCGACATTGCACGCGGACTCATACCGCAGCAACACGGTGCATATGCGACTTCAGCTTTCAAAGGAACGGGCTGGTTGATCGGCGGGATCTTCTCAGGGAAGTATCGCGCCCGAAGAAAGTACCTCCGTGCGATGGGCAACCTCGGACTAACTTATTGGCATATTCAGCGGGCAACCGCGGCCCAAGGTCACACTGGTAGCTTTCAGCAGAATCCGATCCTTCGCGATGAGGTTCTGCGTTGGCGCGATAAAGTTGACTGATCCTGAAGCGAAAACCGAATCACCAGGAATATTTGATCGCAAACACTATTTAGATACTGCTCTTCTCTCTATGTATAAGTGCCCGTTTAGGACGGAATTCCGACGACTTTCGATCCTCACATTTTTCCTGAGCAGCATACTATCGATCTCCGCAGCTCGCCAGAACGACGAAGTAAAAATCCCCGCCGACGTGAAACCGTTTGTTCAAAAGGGGTTGATCCCGATCGCTATCGAGACGGGCGATCTAAATGCCGACGGATTCAAGGACCATGTGCTGGTTGTTAGCCAACCCGTCGACGAGAATGCAGCCTGGGAAGAAGGTGCAGGAAAACGGTCAGTACTTATTTTGATTCGCGAACCGAGCGGAGAGCTTCGACTTGCTGGGTGCAACGATCTGGTCGTGCTTTGCAAAAACTGCGGAGGCGTTTTCGGTGATCCGTTTGCCGGCGTGAATATTCGCGACACGAGCTTCACCGTTAATAATTACGGCGGCAGCAATGACCGGTGGTCCTATAGTTACACGTTCGATTATTCGCGCCGAGACCGTACATGGCAGCTTGTCCGTGTCGAAGACGAATCGTTTCATGCGCTTGACCCGAAACACACGACCAAACGCCGCGTTTATGCGCCGCCGAAAAGCTTCGGCCTCATTACCTTTTCTGAGTTCGACCCCGATAATTTTATGGGCAAGGGCAAAAAGTAGATTTCGGAGTTGAATCTATTTCAGCTCGAACGTAGTCCCAAACGTGAAGCTGCGTCCGCGTGCAGGAGCGAAGGTGAACTGCTCGCTGTATGCACGATCGAAGATATTGGCGATCCCGAGATTGATCCTGAGCATAAATCTCTCTCGCTGAATGTGATATCCGCCGCCAATATCGTGATTTACAAAACCGCGCTCGGGTCCGCCATTACCGCCTTGATTTAGCGGTAACAGGAATGAATCCGAAAGCCGTTTCTGTTCGGCCACGATCCGCACGTTGTAATCGAAGAAATACGCCTTTCCGAAATTTTCCCAACGAACACCGAAATTAGTTCGAAAAGGACTGATGAAATTCAGAGGCTCATCTTTTTCGATATCGTCACCGCGTAGGAAGCTCACATTTCCGTTAGGGGTCAAATAACCAAGGCTGATCTTTATCGGAACTTCGAATTCCGCCTCGAAGCCTTGAATGCGGGCTCGATCGATATTCTGAGTTTGATAGACGCGAACCGGCGGACCAGGTTGGTTCAGAAAGATGGGTTGGCCGTTCCGATCAACAGCAGGCACCGTCGCAAGAAGGTTTTCATAGGTATTGTTAAAGTAAGTGGCCGATGCAGCGAATCGGTTCGATCTGAACTTTAAGCTCGTATCGATATTTACACCGGTCTCAGGCTTCAGATTCGGATTACCAACAACGAACGCGCCGCTAACGGACGCCGGGCCAGTGAAGAATAATTCAAAAATGTTTGGCGTGCGGAAACTCCTGCCGATCCGCCCGGATAGAGCGAGGTTTGCCGAAAGTCGATACACCGCACCAAGATCGCCGGTCGCGCTGGTGTGCGAAACATTCAATCCGGAAGCGAGATCGGCAATTCCAAGATCTTCGATCTGGCCCGGAGTTAAATTCGGAAGCGTAAAGCCAGCAGTTGGATCGGAATTTGTTCTGAAATTATCCACTCGTATGCCACCGACCAGCTTCAGTCTTTTATTGATGCGAAACTCGTCTTGCGCAAAACCCGCGAAGTTCGACAGGTTCGCGTCGGGAACATTGTTCGTGTTGCTGAAGGTCTGGTTTGGCGACGTCGGTGTCGAGGAAGTTATGATCGATCGACGATCCTCATTTTTATCATTAAAGAAACTTGCGCCCGCAACCAAATTATTTCGGTCGCCGAGCACCCAATCCGTTTGCAGATCGAATCCACTAGTTTTAGTATCCGTCACCGTCTCGCTGAATTGATAAAGGCCGGGGAAAAATGGGGGAGCGGGCGGAACAGTAAGCACATTAGTGAAATTTCGGAATTGAGTTTGATAAAAACCGCTGACCGAGACCCGTTGGAGGTATTTATTCAATGCGACAGCGTCATATCGAACACTTGCTTTGTCGCGATTCGAGAAGGGGAAATATCCACTGAATACACCGACAAGGCCGGGTGATCCGATGTCCGCACCTCGGCGGCGATCGTAGCTTGCCTTGATCGTGTTGGTATCGTTCAGAAAAAATCTAAAAACCGCCGAGGTGTTGCTCCCGTGCGACTGCGAATTCAATACTTCGCCGTCATCGGTAATTGCGACTCCCTGGGCGCGCAGATCGTCCAGGAATGCCTGGTCCGGCTTTCCTGTCGAATAGTTCTCAAAACGCTCCATCGACTGCGCGATCCGAAAGGCGAAAAAGTTATTCGAACCGTTCAACGATATGTTCCCACGCCGGCCATTTTCATTTGAACTGTAAAGTGTGTCGACCGCGCCGCCGAAATGAAATCCGCCTGCGCGCCTCGCGGGCGTGTCCTTCGTAATGATATTGATCGTTCCGCCAAGTGCATCCGTACCGTAAAGTACCGATCCGCTTCCGCGAACGACCTCTACCGATTGGATCTGCGAGGTGTCCACCAGTCCGGTTTCGATCCCGGACTGGGCCGTGGATGTGCGGCTGTTATTAAGTCGCTCGCCGTCTACAAGTATCAGGACCCGATTACTGTCGAGGCCGCGAATTCGCGGTCGTACTTGAAACGCGCCTTCGTTTGCAGTGGAGGTACCCGGAAGTGTACGAAAAATATCGCCGACAACGTTCACAGCTCTTCGGTCTATTTCCTCACGATCCACCACGCTAACTGGTACTGCTGTTTCCTCGCTGGATATTTGGGTACGCGTCGCGGTTATGGTTAATTCTTCCTTGATCGGCTGCGGTTCAAGCGTAATCGTGATTTCCCCCGGCGTCGAAACCTCAAGCCTTTTTGTTGCGAAACCATTAAATGTCACCTCGATCTCGAAAGGGCCCGCGCCCGGATTTGAAAAAGAGAATCGGCCATCTTTGTCGGTTATTACGACATGTTCGGCCCCTGAAGTTGGTCCCCTCAAGATGACCTGAGCACTTGTTATAGACTTTCCGTCCGAGTCCTGAACGTACCCCGTCATCGAGGCCGTCGTTTGCGCGTATCCACTGATCGAAAACAATAGGATCACGAAGACAAAAAACAACGGAAACGCGTTATTCATAAATTGATTACCGCAGGAAGGTACGTGCGATTGTAGCAATTGGAAACCATTGAAACAACGCTTAAAACACGTGTTCTAAAGGCTTTTTGTCTCGTTTGTTCATGAATTTGAACGATTTGCAGTTTGTTGGGCGAATGACCTTTGAGAAAACAGAGGTTAACAGGCAATACTTGATCGGGCAATGAAAAAAGCCCTCATGAACTGAGGGCTTTTGGAATGGTAGGCCGAGCAGGGATCGAACCTGCGACCCACGGATTAAGAGTCCGTTGCTCTACCGACTGAGCTATCGACCCGAACCCAAGCAGTATAGCATTTCAAAAAATCGCTCACCAAATCAGCAAATCGAGCGTGAGTTTGCGTTCTATATTCGGCTAGAATTGTTTTTTATTCGCTTTGACCTGTTTGTGTTCACGACATGAAG
>QHXS01000203.1 GCA_003223975.1 Acidobacteriota bacterium | reverse complement strand
GTGGTTCCGAAGGCGATCGCTCATCCGATGATTCAGCGCAAGCTCGCGGAGCAAGCGGCTGAGATGAAGAAACCGAATGGCATCGCAAATATTGCGGGGCCAAGCGAAACGTCGGCGAAATAAACTTTGAACTCTCGAAAGAACCAAAATTCGCTTTTATTCTTGACCACGCTTGGGGTGTATCTCGGCCTGTTGGTTGTCGGGGGTGCCGCGCCGCAGACGTTCGCACATTCGGCGACGACACGAAATTTTGAGCTGGTCGATGAGATCGAGGTAAAGGACGATCTCGACACAAATCCGGATTCTTGTAACGAGCTTTTTGAAGTCGCCCGCTCGCGGTCATCTGGCTACGGTGGCCGAATCGAAGCGCTAGATGAATATGCTGCGATTGTCTGGGAGCTGTACGCCTCGCTCAGGTCCTTCGAATCATATTCATTCGATGCGACGACACAGCCTGCTAATGACTCTGGAGCTTTGGTATTGTCCAACTTTAGTGGGAAGCCCGTCCTTTTCGCGAGGGGAGGCAGAAGCGGAATTGACTCGCAGCTTTATAGATTGCTTGGCTTGGTGCCAAAGGCCGGTTGGACAAAAGAGACAGGGGTCGGATTCGAGTTTGAAACCGGAAAGAACTCGATTTGGTCGACATCACTCTTCAATCGAATTGACGAGGTCGATGCCCATAGACTATTCGCCTCGCTCCGTGCGAGTCTCGATTTGTGGCGTTGCCGGCCGACAAGCCAAGCGGCCGAACAGATTCTGAAGAATACCGACATCAGACAAAGCGATTCCAAAGTAATCGTAACCACGCACCTTCCTCGGGCCGGCCTCGACCCGCTGCTTGCCATCAACGCAAAGTAGCGGCGAGCGGAACATCTTTCCTCATTTCTCGCCAAATAATCACAGCAGAAGCCTGACCGTCAGGGAGGGCAATAGGAAGCCTCGGGCCAAGCTAGCCTCTGTTTTATTCAGGCTTCCATAAAGAGGAAACATGCCAGTAAATAGTTTTGCAGACAAATTAGTAAAAAAAGTTTTCGGCTCGTCGAGCGACATCTTTTTGAAAAAGGTAAAGCCGACAGTTGTCGAGATCAACGATTGGGAACCGAAACTCGAAAAGCTTTCGGACGACGAGCTGAAAGCTCAAACCGCCAAGTTCAAAGAGATCATTTCTCAACACCTCGAGGGAATCGAAGACAAGGTTGAACGCGTTCGCGAAGAACAGGAGATCCTTCACCGGATCTTGCCCGAGGCTTTTGCGACGGTGCGTGAAGCTTCACGCCGCGTAACGGGAATGCGGCACTTTGATGTCCAGATGATCGGCGGCATTGCTCTTCACCAGGGACGAATAGCCGAGATGCGAACGGGTGAAGGTAAAACGCTTGTAGCGACGTTGCCGTCGTATCTCCGCGGCGTGCACGTTGTGACGGTCAACGACTATCTTGCATCGCGCGATGCGGAATGGATGGGCCGCATTCACAAATTCCTCGGCCTCAACGTCGGTTGTATCCAAAATGATATGGACGACGTCGAGCGAAAGGAAGCCTACGCGTGCGACATCACCTACGGAACGAACAACGAATTCGGCTTCGACTATCTTCGCGACAACATGAAGTTCGACGTCGAATCGCTCGTTCAGCCCGATCATTATTTCGCGATCGTTGACGAGGTCGACTCGATCCTGATCGACGAAGCTCGTACACCGCTGATCATCTCGGGTGCGACTGACGATGCGACGGATAAGTACTTCACGGCAAACGAAGTGATCCCGCACCTCGAACGCGGCCACAAAGACGAAGAGACAAAGGTCACGACCGGCGATTACCTTCTCGACGAAAAGAACCACTCGTCCGTATTGACCGAGCAAGGCGTAACGAAGGCCGAGAGGCTGCTCGGCGTTTCCAATCTTTACGATCCGGCTAATATGGAGCTTCTCCATTGTGTAGAGCAGGCGTTGAAGGCTCACACGCTTTATAAGGTCGATCATCATTACGTCGTTCAGGACGGCGAGGTGATCATCGTCGACGACTTCACCGGCCGTCTGATGCAGGGTCGCCGCTGGTCCGACGGTTTGCACCAGGCCGTCGAAGCAAAAGAAGGCGTGAAGATCGAGCGCGAAAACCAAACCCTCGCGACGATCACGCTGCAGAATTACTTCCGCATGTACCAAAAGCTTGGCGGCATGACCGGTACCGCCGAGACCGAGGCTGAAGAGTTCGGCACGGTCTACAACCTTGACGTCGTCGTGATCCCGACGAACAGGTCGATGATCCGCAAGGACAATTCGGACATGATCTACCGGACGCTTCCTGAAAAATGGGATGCGGTCGTTGATGAGATCAAGGAGCTTCACGGACGCGGCCAGCCGGTTCTGGTCGGTACGGTCTCGGTCGAAAATTCCGAGCTTATCGCCGATCGATTGAAGAAGGCGGGCATCCCGCACAACGTTCTTAACGCGAAGTATCATGAACGCGAAGCTGAGATCGTCGCGCAGGCCGGACGTAAAGGCGCCGTAACGATCGCAACCAACATGGCCGGCCGCGGTACCGATATTTTGCTCGGCGGCAATCCGGAATTCCTCGCACGAGAGAATCTCAAAAAACAGGAGATCAATCCTGACGACGCGACGCCGGAACAATTCGAGGAAGAGCTTCGACGGGCGAAACTTGTCGTCGAAGCCGAGCACAACGAAGTGACCGCGGCCGGCGGGCTGCACATTCTCGGCACCGAGCGGCACGAATCGCGGCGTATCGATAACCAGCTTCGCGGACGTGCCGGCCGTCAGGGCGATCCGGGCTCGTCTCGCTTTGTCCTTTCGCTCGAAGACGATCTGATGCGCATCTTCGCGGGCGACAAGGTCCGCTCGATGATGGAATGGCTCGGCATGGAGAAGGGCGTCGCAATCGAAAGCCGCACCGTCTCCAAGCAGATCGAACGTGCCCAGAAGGCGGTCGAAGGCCGCAACTTTGAAACGCGCAAGCACGTCCTGAAATACGACGACGTGATGAACAAACAGCGCGAGACGATCTACGGATTGCGTCGACAGCTGATGTTCGAACCGGAGCACCGCGATTATCTGCTTGGTGACAATGGCGTTGCACGCGATCTTCTGGGCGATCTGACGCACAGCTTTCTGAACATGGAAGTTGGGCCGGATAAGTGGGACATCGACACATACGCCGCAGAGATCGAGAGTATTTACGCCGTCGATCCGGCCCGTGACGCGGACGTCGATTTTCGCAAGATGACTCCGCACGAGATCGAAGATGCGATATGGCAAAAGGCGATCGCAAGCTACGAAGCGAAGGAAAAAAAGGCCGGAACCGAATCCCTGCGTGCGTACGAGCGTTACATCATGCTCAACATCATCGATTCGCAATGGAAGGACCACTTGCTCTCGATCGACCAGCTTCGGCAGGGCATCGGCCTCGTCGGCTACGGCCAGAAGGATCCGCTCGTGGAATACAAAAAGCAGTCGTTCGATATGTTCCAGGACATGCTCGACCGCATCGACACGAACACGTCGAAGTCGCTCTTCCATCTCGAAGTGGTTTCGCAGGATGAGCAGGATGAACGCGAACGCCTCGAACGCCTCGCCCAACAGCGTGCGCGTCGGCAGGCTGCCGGAATGGCGTTCACCGGTGCGATGGCGACTGCCGAAGCCGCGGGTGCCGAGGCCGCAACCCACACGCCGTTCGTCCGCGACACGCCGAAGATGAAACCGAACCAGCCGTGCTATTGCGACTCCGGCAAGAAGTTCAAAAAATGCCACGGCGCGGGAATGTAATGGAACGCGGACGCCCGCAGAGCCCCGCCGCAGCATCTGCGAATGGCGCGGGCTTTGTCCGCATTGAGCGTGTCTGTCCGGTCCGTGTCCGGCGGTTGTCCGGCGGCTGTCCGGCGGCTGTCCGCAGGTACCCCCGGACAAACAAGTCGCATGGCTGCAATAGTTACAGCACTTTTTGGGACGAAATTCCGAGAATTTCCGAAAAACTTTTTGCATGAATGCCAGCGACTTCGTAAATCGTGAATCGAAATTCGTAAGTCGTGATCATTTCTCACTTCCGAATTCTGGTTGTCAAAGAACTTCAGGCCCAAATCAGGCCATGCAATATTGTATCATAGGTTGCACGTTCAGTAAATATTTTTGTTCGTGAATAATCGTCCGAAGGGCAATAGCGGCGCAAAGAGAATGCTTTTTCAAAAGTTCCCGGAGGCAAATAGCCACGCTGTTTACGGCGCAAAGAGAATGCTTTTTCAAAAGTTCCCGGAGGGCAAATAGCCACGCTGTTTACGGCGCAAAGAGAATGCTTTTTCAAAAGTTCCCGGAGGGCAAATAGCCACGCCGTTTACGGCGCAAAGAGAATGCTTTTTCAAAAGTTCCCGGAGGGCAAATAGCCACGCCGTTTACGGCGTGGACCGCAATCCAACCGGGCTGGAAAAGGGCGTTTTAACGTCCTTTTTGTTATGCTCTACGGTCGATATGTCAGACAGCGTTTATTCGGAACTAAATTTCCATATCACGTGGCATACGAAATCGAACCTGCCGATGATCAGTGGAAATATCCAGGAGCGGCTATACCATTATTTAACCCATAAGATATTAGCAACGCCGGGCGCCTTGCTGCATGCGATCGGTGGCGTTGAGGACCATATTCACATCGCGACGAGTTTACCGCCAAATATTCTCGTTTCTGACTGGGTTGGAAAACTAAAAGGTGCAAGCTCTTACTACATCAACCACGAGGTGCGGCCGAAGAGCTTGCAGTGGCAGCGCGGTTACGGCATAGTGACATTTGGGAGCAAGGATCTGAAATGGGTTGTTGAATATATCCGGAACCAGAAGCAGCATCATCCCAACGGCACGGTGCACGAAAGGCTCGAAAGGTTTTCGGATGAATTTTAATTTATCAAAGGACGGTGAACCGCCCTATTAGAGATCTGGCTGATCTCGACCACGTCCTAAAGGACGTGGCTATATGCCGCGAAACGCGGAAACGATGAACGGGCCGACGATGAACGCGCGCGCAGGATCGCCGGCCGGAGAAATCTCACCCGAAGGGCAAATCGCCGCGCCGTTCACGGCGCCAAGAGAATGCTTTTTCAAAAGTTCCCGAAGGGCAAATAGCCACGCCGTTCACGGCGTGGTTGGGATTGTAACCATAGACGAAAGGGCGTTTCAACGTGCTTTCTTTCTCTTGTTCAAAGGACGTTGAAACGCCCTTTGGAGATCTCGCCGATCTTGACCACGTCCTAAAGGACGTGGCTATATGCCGCGAAACGCGGTTCTGGTATCATCACAGAAACTGGAGAAACCTGAAGCCTCCTCGCCATTCGCCGGAAATGATAGCAACAACGGGCGGACGATGAACGCGGCGCAGGATCGCCGGCCGGAGCCCTTTCAAACAAGATCACGGCTTTTTGAACGGGTCATCGTCTGAGGGAAACATGCGAAGGTACGACTTGTCTTCAAGCTCCTTGTAGTCGCGAAACGGATTATAAGCGGGCTGTTGGAGCATGGCGGCAAATTTTGCGAGAGGCTCGGATTGCAAATAGAACCTGATCGCGTAAACAAGCTCGGCGCTCTCTTCCAGATATTCGTACATCTGTTTTTTGCGCGCGTACCCGCCGTAATACTTACTTAAGAAATCGGATGTGCCCCGGCTTGAGTGATACACGTTTGCAAGCTGCTCGGCGATAAACTCCTCCGAATTGTGATTGAAGTCCGGACTGCTCAGATTTCTCGGGAAATACCTGTTATTTGAGTAGCGCATGGCGTGGACCAGCTCGTGAAAGAGCGTGTCCTCGACCGCGCTGCCGACCGAACTCGGGCCGATATAAACCCTGCTGAAATATTCCGGGCTGAACGAGATCCGGATGCCGCCGCCCTGTTCGTCGGAATAGAGTCCCGTCCTGGCCGGCCCGTCGGATTCCTGCGGAATGATATATACCTTTTGCCCGCCGATCATGCTGAGCAATTGTTTTCCAATGCTCGTGCGGGAGATGGTCGTCAGGACCTTAGTAATCGCGTTCTGGTACGCGACGATCTCGCGCTTGTATTTGCCCTCGAGATCGTCCATCACCTGCCACTGGATAACGGCGTCGATCTTCCGGTCGTTT
>QHXS01000202.1 GCA_003223975.1 Acidobacteriota bacterium | reverse complement strand
GGATCGGTTTGGGATTTTTCGTATTGGTTATCGTCGCAGCGATCGTCGGGCTGAAGATGATCTCAAAACCCGTAACTCGAACAAACGACGAATTTGAACGCAACGCGTCAGAAGGAACAACTATGCTCGGAGCGACCATGAACGCACTTCAGGAAGCTATGAATCCCGAGGAAGCAAAAGCGAAAGAAACGATCACGGAGATGAAAGAAGGGCGTTATATGAAGAAGCGAAAAGAAGGAAAAGCAGGCGGAGAGGCTGAAAAAAATGACTAAATACATTTTCGTAACAGGCGGCGTGGTTTCGAGTTTGGGCAAGGGGCTGGCGGCGAGTTCGATCGGCTGTCTGCTCGAAGCCCGCGGAATGAAGGTCCAGATGATGAAGCTTGATCCGTACATTAACGTCGATCCTGGCACGATGTCGCCGTTTCAGCACGGCGAGGTTTTCGTAACCGACGACGGCGCGGAGACCGACCTCGACCTCGGGCATTACGAACGCTTCACGCATGCCGAGCTTTCACAGGCGAATAACTGGACGACCGGCCGCATTTATCTTTCCGTGATCGAAAAGGAACGCCGTGGCGATTATCTCGGAAAGACGATCCAGGTCATTCCACATATTACCGACGAGATCAAAGCTGCGGTTCGTGCGGTCGCGGAAAAACATGACCCGGATATTTTGATCGTCGAGATCGGCGGAACGGTCGGTGACATCGAATCGCTGCCGTTTATGGAGGCCATTCGCCAAATGGGTAATGAGGTCGGCCGCGGTAATGCCGTATTCGTCCACGTTACTCTCGTGCCGTACATCGCCGCCGCCGGCGAACTGAAAACGAAACCGACGCAGCACAGCGTTCGCGAGCTTCGCGAGATCGGTATCGCGCCCGACGTTTTGCTCTGTCGTTCTGATCGGCCGATATCAGCCGACATGCGGCGTAAGATCGCGCTGTTCTGCAACGTGCAGGAGAATGCTGTCATCTCCGCGCTTGATGTGCCGTCGATTTATGAAGTACCGCTTGCGTTTCACGAACAGGGCCTCGATGAACTCCTAGTCGGTGACCTCGGGCTCGCAGAAAGTTTCCCGTCGGTAGATCTACGAAATTGGCGTGAGCTGATCTCGACGATCAAGGACCCGAGCGCCGGTTCGGTGCGAATCGCGATCGTCGGCAAATATGTCGAACTCGAGGATTCTTATAAATCGCTTCGCGAAGCGTTGACGCACGCCGGTGTCGCGAACGACCTTCGCGTAAATGTGACCTGGATCGAATCGGAAAACCTGATGCGTGAGAATTACGAGAACGAACTTCAGGATTTCGACGCTATCCTTGTACCCGGCGGTTTCGGCAAACGCGGCATTGCCGGCATGTTGCGGGCGATAAAATACGCGCGAAAATCAGGGACGCCATACTTCGGTATTTGCCTTGGTATGCAGACAGCGTGCATCGAATTTGCCCGCGACGTGTGTGGCTTGCGTGATGCCGACTCGACCGAGTTTAACGAAGAAACGCCCTTCCCGATAATCTTCAAATTGCGCGATCTGGTCGGCGTGGACGAGCTTGGTGGTACGATGCGACTTGGGGCGTGGGATTGCAACCTGAAGGATGGTTCCGTCGTGCGCGACGTGTATCACGGTTCGGAAAAGATCAGCGAACGTCACCGGCATCGATATGAATTTAATCCTGAGTTTCGCGACGTGCTGGAAAAGGAAGGCTTGGTCGTCAGCGGCATCTCGCCGGACGGTAAGTTTGTCGAGATGATCGAATTACCGCGCGAAACGCATCCATATTTCGTTGCCTGCCAGTTCCATCCGGAATATAAATCGAAGCCTCTCGACGCGCATCCGTTGTTCACTTCGTTTGTGAAAGCAGCTTGGGAAAATCGTTTGAAGAGCGAGAATCTGGAACACGATGTGACGAGCGATAAGCAGGTCGAGATGCCGGAGCGGATCGAAGTCGGCACCGACGAATAGAGATTCAGCCACAGATAAACACGGATGGACACAGATTTTGAGACCTAATTATCTGTGTTAATCTGTGTGCATCTTTGGTTTAGCTTTTTTATGCAGGCATTCGAAATTGGAAATGTTAGATTCGGCGCCGGCGATCTTTCTTTTCTGTTAGGACCGTGTGTTATCGAGTCGATCGATCATGCGATGTTTATGGCACGCGAGATCAAAGCTATCTGCGGGCGCGTCGGTGCTGGCTTCGTTTACAAATCGTCGTTCGACAAAGCAAACCGCAGCTCGATCGAAAGTTTTCGCGGGCATGGAATGGAGTTCGGTCTCGACGTGCTTGCACAGGTGAAGGCTGATGTAGGAGTTCCCATTGTCACCGATATTCATGAGCCGTGGCACGTTGAAAAATGCGCCGGGGTCGCAGACATTTTGCAGATACCCGCATTTCTTTGTCGGCAAACAGATCTTTTGGTGGAAGCTGCGAAATCCGGAAAGGCGGTGAACGTAAAGAAAGGGCAGTTTCTCGCTCCTTGGGATGCGAAGAACATAGTCGATAAACTACACGAGTCTGGCTGCGAAAATATACTTTTGACCGAACGCGGGGCGAGCTTTGGATACAACAATCTCGTCGTCGATCTTCGAAGCTTTCCGATAATGCGTTCGTTTGGCGTGCCGGTCGTTTTTGATGTCACGCATTCGCTGCAGCTGCCGGGTGGGTTAGGAAAAGCAACCGGCGGGCAATCAGAGTACATCGAAAACTTCGCAAGGGCGGGCGTTGCGTGCGGCGTCGATGCCATTTTCATGGAAGTCCATGACAACCCGGCAAAAGCACCGAGCGACGGCCCGAACCAATTGCCGCTCTCCCGGTTGGAGCCGTTGCTGACTAAACTCAAGCAGATCCACGAACTTATAAATGAGACTAAATCCGCCGAAGCTCAAACTAGCTGAAATGGGAAAACTTCGGATCTTGAATTTCTCGTACTTCATTCTTACGCTTTCCATTTCGCTTTTCGCGCAAGACACTGCCCGAATCGGTGCTACGTGGCAGGTCGATAAATACGATCTTGCTGTCCAGATGCCGACAAGCGATACGGATCGAAATGTAGCGATCAAAGCAACGCTGAACCTGAAAAATATTTCGGCGGCACCTGCGTCGACTTTGACGCTGCGAGTGAGCCCGAACGCGACGGTCTCCACAGCGACGATCAACGGCAGCGCAGTAGATTTTTCGAAGGGCCAGGACACGCTCGGCACCGGAACCTTGCAGCGGCTCTCGATACGAATGCCGGCGGTCGCACCTGGAGCCGCAATGACCGTCGTGGTCGATTATAAGCTTGCCGTAAAAGACAATTCCGGCCTTGCGTCGCTTTCGGCGATAGGCGCACAATTCTTGCCGCTTTCCTATTGGTATCCAACCCCGAACAGTTGGTACTTCGCGCGCGGTGCAGATTACGCGCCGACGCGAATACAAGTTAATGGAGGCCCGACGTTGATCGCCTCGGGTTCGGAATCGGCTGGAACGTTCGATCAAAAGTATTTCGTGCAGCCGTTTTTCATTTCGGGTAACTGGGAAAAGATAACTGCATCGGGCGTTGATGTTTTCATTCCCAAAGAATCAGACGCCGATGCTAAACAACGTGCATCTGAGGCTGCTGCATTCGCGAATGAAGCCCGAACATATTTTGCGGGAATGCTCGGGAAAGCGCCTGATACGCCGCTGCGAATCGTAGCCGTGAAACGTGGTGCTGGATTTGCGTCCGGGGGTACGATCCTGATGGACGAATCGGTGCTGCGCCGCGGCAAGCTTGATGCGACAACAGCTGTTAATATCAGCGACGCGATCGCCAAACTTTGGTTTGCCGATTCTGTAAGGCTGAGCGGCGACGGGTACGGCGTTGTCCGCGAAGGCCTGCCAAGATATTTGGCGACGCAGTTTCTGGAAAACAAATACGGCAAGGCGACCGCTGATGTCGAGCGAATGCGGCAACGCGTCGCATATTCGATCGTGTCTCAGCGAGACGCGCCGCTGACGCAGGTCGCGCCGCTTGATGATTCTTACTTTTCCGCTGTCGCCTATAAAGGCGCGATGGTCTGGCGTGTGCTTGCTCGTCGGGTCGGCGCTGATGAGTTTAATAAGCGTATCGCCGCTGCTCTGCAGGACGGTATGGGAACCTTGGCAGAGGTTCGTGCTGCTTTCCCCGAGCAATCGGACTTTCTCGATGCGATGTTCACAAAGGTCACGGATACCAATCTTTTGATCGGACTGCCGCAACAAGGTTCCGGCGAGACAAAGGCGGCTTTGCGAAATACGGGCACAACCGACGTCACGGTTAATATCGCGGCGACGACGGCAAACGGCGAGAAAATTATTGCTCCGGCAACGATTCGCGCGACGAGCTTTAGCGAAGTGACTTTTAAAACTCCGAACAAGGTCGTGCGGCTTGAGATCGATACAGAAAAGCTCTATCCGCAGACCGACTATTCGGATGACGTCGCGCCACGCGAAACGAACGAAAGCGACCTGCAGCTTGCAGTGAAACGCGCATTCGATAAGCAGGATTTTGCAGCCGCGGAAACTGCAGCAAGGATCGCTCTGCGCGAATATCCGAGCTTTGATGACGTACGTGTGCTTTATGGACGGACGCTGCTTGCATTAAATCGGAACGCCGAAGCGGAAAAAGAGTTCAAAGCGGCACTTGATGCAAAGCTCCCCACCGCGCGAACAATTGCGTGGGCAAATCTCGGGCTTGCCGAAACGGCATCGCGCGGAGGACAAAGCGCGGCCGCTTTGAAATTCGCCGAAAACGCGATTCGTGCCGACGCTGAATACGGAGCGACGCTGGCGGCCCGCGTCCTTCGTAACAAGATCTCGGCTGCGTCAGGAGTTCCCGAGGATATCAAAGCGTACTTTTCGTCGTTTGACCGGGCTG
>QHXS01000201.1 GCA_003223975.1 Acidobacteriota bacterium | reverse complement strand
GCGCCAATATGATCATCGCGCCGAATACCAGCAAAAGCTTTTTCGCGAACTTCTTCACCATCATATGCAATGATCTTACGGGCCTAATAACTTTATTTGGGGCTCCTAATTTTCAGACCTGGGGATTAAATGGTTACACGGGAACGAATTGGTGGCACCTGTCAAAATTAACAGTTTGTCCGATACATTGCACCGATGCGTTAATTGCGAGAGCCGTTTCCACGCGGTTACAATAACGGAAGTATGCGACGGTTTTTACTTTTAGGATTGGCGGCAATTACATCGTTCGTAGTGATCTCCGGTGGATGTAAAAGAGCCGCTGTCGAATCACCAAAAAATGATCGACAAAGTCCGGCCATCCGTGTTTCCCGCGAAGGTACGGATGCTGCCGAACCCGCGATCGTCGCGGACGGGGCGGGCAATATTGCTGTCGCGTATGTTGAGCATTCCGGTGATCTGGCCGACCTCTATGTTCAGAAATATGATGCGAACGGAAAGATCTCGAGCGATAGGGTCCGTGTAAATCCTGTAGCCGGCGAAGTAAGAGCATGGAAGGGTGACCCGCCGACGATAGCCGTCGGAAAAGACGAAAGGGTTTACGTTGGCTGGACCCGTGCGTACACCGCAGCTAATGCAAAAGGAAGCGACTTGGTATTGTCGGTTTCAAGCAACGGGGGCCTCTCATTCGGAGCTCCGGTAAAGATAAACGACGATGAGAAGCCCGCCTCGCATGGGATGCATTCACTTGCTGTTGACGATAAAGGCCACATCTTTGCGGCGTGGCTCGACGAACGCGACATAAAATTCGAAGATCACGAGACAAAAGCGGCCGCAGCCATGATGCATTACGAAGAAATTGAACCGAACAGCGAAGTGTTTTATTCGTTTTCGGATGATGGCGGGGAGACGTTTGCCGCGAATAAAAAGATCGCGTCCGAAAGTTGCCCGTGCTGCAAAACTGCATTGCTGGCTGCTTCGGACGGTATGGTCTACATTAGCTGGCGTCAGGTATTGAAAGACGATTACAGGCACATTGCGGTAGCGCACTCTAACGACGGCGGCAAAACGTTTTCGGAAGGTACCGTGGTGAGCGATGACAAATGGCAGTTGTTCGCATGTCCGGTCGCGGGCGCTGCGTTAGCCTCAAGCGCGCCGCAGACGTTGGATGTGCTTTGGTACACCGCGGGAACTGCAGGGCCGGAAGGTTTATATCAGGCGCGATCGGCCGATGGCGGTAAAAGTTTCGGGGCGCGAACACTGATCGATGACAAAGCAAGCGCGTCAACGCCTGTTATTTTGATGATCCGGGGAAAAGCTACCGCACTTTTTACCGGAGCGGACGACCAGGTCTTTTCGAGATCGCTCGACGAACCAACTGGAAATCCCTTAGTGGTCACAGATGGCACGGCTCCTGCAGCGATCATTTCAAGCGGAAGGACCATCGTCGCGATCGTACGAAAGGCAACTGCGAAGAGCGAGGTTTGGTTACTCGCCGGCTAGTCAAAATTCCTCTAATCACATCGCCCTTACGGCTCCAACAGGTACTCTAGTCGGAAATACTATTGATATAAACGTTCTTTTCGGTTTGCTCCAAATCGAAATCATTCTATAATTGCGCAACTTTCACGGTTAAAAGCGTGTTTCCCGCCTCCGAACAGCGACTCTATATTATGAAAATGTCCACATCGTTTCTATCTGTTATTTTGTTCTTTATCACTTCGGCAGCTGCGTTTCCGATCTACAATTTGCCGCCAACCGCTATCGGTTCACTGGCGGGTTTTCTCTTTGCAGCTGAGGATGTCGCGTCATCGGACACCGCGCGGATGGGGGCTTTTGGGGGAGCAACTGTTCAGTTTGGCTTTCTCAGTGGTTCGGCAGGTGAGGGACTGACGTTTTCCGCGCAGGTGAGCCGCGCGGGCGTGCTCACAGACGCCATTGGGGTAAGCTTTGCCACTTCAGACGGCACGGCGACCGGCGGCGCGGCATGCACGGCCGGCGTCGATTACATAACGACTTCCGGTACGCTTTCCTGGGCGGCAGGAGACCCGGCTTTCAAAGCGTTCAACGTCGTATTATGTGATGATTCTGCTGTCGAAAGCGGAGAAACGATCAATCTGACGCTCTCTAATCCAACCGGCGGAGCGACCCTCGGCACGCCGACCTCGGTCGTGGTGACGATTACCGATAACGATTCGCAAATCCAGTTCAGCTCGGCAACTTATTCACAAAGCGAAACCGGTCCGACGGCGACGATGACCGTGGTGCGAACGGGGACGACCGTCGGCTTTGGCGCGACCGTTAACTACGCGACCGTCGCGGGCGGAACGGCGATCGGCGGAGCTTCGTGCGGAGCGGGCGTCGATTACATCAACGCGAGCGGCCCACTGACTTTCACCAACACGGGTCCGGGAAACACGTCGCAGACGTTTACAATCTCGATTTGCGATGACGCACTGAGCGAACCCAGCGAGACGGTCAATCTCCAACTTTCGAGCCCGGGACCGGGCGCAAATATCACGCTCGGTTCGCAAAGCGCGGCTGCGATGACGATCCTTGACAACGAGGCCGACACAACCGCACCCGTTATTACTTACACACCGATTCCTGCCAATTCGTTTAATCCGACGCTCAATGCAACGATCACCGATACCGTAGGCGTGACAGGAGCAACGATCTTCTGGAGCATAAACGGCGGAGCATTCGCGTCGGCTGGATGCAGCCTTTCGGGCGGCAACGCGCAAAGCGGTACGTGGAGCTGTCAGATCACCGGAATGGTAAATCCAAACGCTGTTAAATACTATCTGACCGCGACCGACGCCGCGCTGAATACGTCGACAAATCCCACCGGCGGAGCGACGACGCCGAATCTCTTTACGTTTGGCGCGGCCACCGTTCCGGCAGGAACTTACAATAATATGAGCCTCGGAAACGGAGTGTCGCTCGGCGGAAATGTCGATATTCTGGGCTCTTTATCTTTGAGCGGCATTGTCAACGGGGGTGCTAGTAAGCTGACGCTCGAATGTGCCGCGACAGTCTCGGGCGGTGGCGAAGGCAGCTACGTAGTCGGTAATATGGAGAAGTTCTTCTGCGGAGCCGCAACGTTCACCTACAACGTAGGTGCTCCGTTTGGTGCACCCCCGGTCGCGCCTGAGGAAACCACGGCAGAGCCAGAAGGTGCCGTTAGCAACTACTCGCCTTTGACCGTTACCATTACAGGCGGCACAGTTGGTTCGAGCCTGACTGTCGGCGTGACCGACGGGTTTATGGGCGGAGCCATGCAGACCAACGCGATCTCGCGGTTCTGGACGCTGACAGAAAACGGCGATCTGACAGCGAATTTGACGGGAACGTACCGCAACGAAGATGTGGTTGGAACGGAAACGAGCTATAAAGTATTGCGACGAACTGGCGGCACGACGCTTTACTACGCGGGTGGAACGGTCAATGCGGCGACCAATACATTTAGCGCGCCGGGAGTGTCCGATTTTTCACAATGGACTGCTGGTACGCTCGTTCCGACGGCGGCGAGCGCCACAATAAGTGGACGTGCGGTGGGTTCGAGCGGAAGAGGACTCGCGAACGTTACTGTTAGCGCATCTAACATTCAAGGTAATGTAGTGAGTTTTGCCAGGACGAATTCGTTTGGTTACTTTACGCTATACGACATTCCGGCTGGCGCCGACTACGTGGTCTCTGCCGCATCGAAACGATATAGGTTCGATCCTTCAAGCTTTGTCGTTTCGCTGGAAGACAATGTAACGGGAATTAGTTTCGTTGCGAAGGAATAAGCTCCGCCGATATCGACGCGCCTCAGAACGCCTCGATCCGTAAGACATCACCGGATCGAGGCAATTTATTTTCAGAGGAAATAGATCAATTCCCCCTCACCGCGCTAAAGGGAAGGGTTCCGAAGCCCGGGACGTTTAGCGAACCGGACATTTTTTCACCCTCCACTTTTCCTTCGAACTGGATCGTAGTCGGCTGGCCCTGGACATCAGCGTTGATGATGGCCGTTAGCGTGTTGCCGTTAACCTTGCCGTTTTCGAATTTTCCGTTGCTCACACTGGACGACATTGTTCCGTTAAAGTCGGCTCCCGTTTGGGTTAACGTCACGGCAAGACTAATAGTTTGTCCGCCGGCATCGACCGACATGTTCCAAACGCCGGCAACATTGGCCGCAGGTCCGGCGGTCGTGGTTGTGGTAGCCGTCGTCGTAGCAAGTTTAACGGTCGCAGGGTCGACTGTTATTTCTGCGAGACGTTTTGCGACTTCCGGTGTTGCCGATTCCTGATACCGTCCGCCGAGGTGCTTAGCGAGGAATTTCTCTGACGCCGCGATCATTGCCGAGTTGTTCACCGGTCGTGCAAATCCGTGCCCTTCGTCCGGAGCAACAAGATACTCGACCGGATAATTTCGATCGCGAAGAGCGATGACGATCTGGTCGGCTTCACGTTTGTTGACACGCGGGTCATTCGCACCCTGCACGACCATCAATGGTGTCTTGATCTTATCAGCGGAATAGAGTGGCGATTGCCGCTTCATTTGCTCTAGGCCCGCAGGCGTGGTCGGGTCGCCCATTCGTTTGTAGAACACGGCACGGACCGCTTCCCAGTACGGCGGAATGGATTCCAGCAGTGTTTTCAAATTGGAAGGAGCTACGATCGCCACGGCTGCTGCGTAAACGTCTGGTGTGTAAGTGACGCCCGCAAGCGTCGCATAGCCGCCGTAACTTCCGCCCATTATGCCGACGCGTTTCGGATCCGCAATCCCTTGTTGGATGAGATACTTCACACCCCAAGTAATATCGTCCTGCATCTTCTGGCCCCATTCGTTGTTGCCAGCATTCAGGAATTTCTTACCGTACCCAGTAGACGCTCTAAAATTGGGCATCAGGACCGCATAACCGCGGTTAGAAAGGAACTGGGCGAACGTGTTATATCCCCAGGTGTCTCGTCCCCACGGGCCGCCATGTGGGAAAACGACAACCGGCAAATTCTTCGGTTCGACGCCTTTAGGAAGCGTGAGATATGCAGGGATAGTGAGGCCATCAGACGATTTGTATGTGATCGCCTTCATCGGCGAAAGCGCCGAGCGATCGAGCTTTTCGCGAACCTGGTAAAGCGTACTCAAGTTTTTTGTCTTCCGGTCGAAAAGCCAAACAGTTCCTGGATCGACGTCGCTAAATGTTGCGATCACGAATTTCGATTCGTCCGCGGTGTTCGAATTAAAACTGATCTCGCGGTCGCCGAGCTTTTTCTTGATGTATTCGTAATCCTTTTCAAAGGCTTTGTCCTTGAAGTAGATCCGATTCTTTTCGTCCGTGTAAGTTGTGGCGATTATCTCCTTTGTAACATCGGAAATATTTACGCCTCCAAAGTCGACCTTTCCGAGTGGATCGCCCTCGATCTTTTCGGAGTTGCCCGTATCAACATCGAGCAGTTGGAGCTCGATCAGGTCAAGGCCGCCCTTGTTGGTGGTTATATATACGCGCTTGTTATCTTTATTGAAAGCGACGGGCTCGCAAGATTCAAAAGCGTTGCAGTCGTATATTTTCGTTGCTTTTCCGTCGTCGCCGATCCGCAATATCTCCGTATCGCCGTTCTGCGGCGAACGGACCGCAAGCCGAAGCTTGTCGTTAGTATCGAAGATCATCCCCTGATAGCGGTCACGATTTTCGCTGATAAGCGTACGTTCGCCGGTCGAGATCTTCACTTTGTAAAGGTCGTGCCAGGCCTTGTCGCGATCATTGATGCCAACATAGATCGCATCCGGGTCCGACTTCGGTACCAGCTGTATCATCGCTCGAATTCCTTTCGCGTCGGTGATGTTCCGGGCTGTCGGAACTTCCGATCCGGCTACCGGCTTGTCGGCTGGATTTACAGCGTAAACATTAAAGTTTTCATCGCCGCCTTTGTCCTGCACAAATAAAATGTATTTGCCGTCACGCGACCAAAAGTACGAGCGTACCGGACGTGCCTGATCGCTGGTCATTGGCCTTGCCGCACTGAAGGGCTCGTCAACACCTTTCACCCAGACATTCATCGTTCCTTTTAAGGGCTTGATGAACGAAATATACCTGCCGTCAGGCGAGATCTGGGCCCCGGCATATTCGGGATTGCCGAAAAAGACCTCGCGGTCGATAATCGGCGGCAATTGCCCAAAGGCGATCACAGACGTTCCAATTAAAACCAATACAGCGAAGATAACGGGAATTAGTGTTTTCATAATTGTTTTTCACGAAACCGTTCTTACGGTTTTTCGGTCGCGGATGTTCAGGCTGACTAATAAGCCTCGTTTTGCCAGGCACGTTTCTTGAATTTCGATTCGTTCCAGAATGAGCGAAAAAGTTCGATCCGAGGCGCGACGCCTTTTTCCATTAACACTGATATAGCGTCAAAGCGATGCGGCATCTCTGGTACGCCGAACATCCGTTTGTAGACATGTGCAGTTCGGGTGATCTGCCGTTGCTTTCGCAGATTGACGTTCGCAAGCGGCCCTGCAAACTCATCGGATCCGCGCGTCTTTACCTCGATAAAACAAAGCGTATCACCTTCGAGCGCGATAAGGTCGATCTCACCTGTAACCGCTACGCCCCGCGAATTGCGTCCGATCGGTGCTTTGAAATTCGACATCACGATCCGAAAGCCCGCCAATTTGATAAACTCGGCCGCCAGCTCCTCACCGCGGGTGCCGACCACACTTGTGTGTGTCACAGCCGAGCGATTATCCTGACTAATGATCGACAATACTTCGGACATTTTACGGGAAGGAACAATGCGGGATTATATCAAAGAATTTAGCGCGTCAATATTGCTCGCCATCGCCGCGTCTGTAACATCTGTTTGCCAGACGGCCGCACCGACGGTTCAGCAGCAGTCGAATCTGCCACAAATCGTTAATTTCGATAGGCCTACTGTAATCAGCATCGACCCGAAAACGCTGCCTCCGCCGTTTGCCACGGAAAGTGCCACCCGAAGCTCGCGTCAGATCGCACAACCCGCAGACGCAAGGTTGTTCGTTCCGAAAGGTTTCAAGGTCAACGTATTTGCCGAGGGCGGTTTTAGAGAGCCGCGTTGGATGGCCCTTGCACCGAACGGCGACGTTTTTCTTGCGGATTCGCACGGCAATTCGGTGATCGTCCTGCGTGATAAAAACAAAGATGGCATTGCCGAGGAACGCTTCGTCTGGTCAAACAAATTGTCGCAGCCGTTCGGAATGGCGTTCTATAAAGACTGGTTTTATGTGGCGAATACCGATTCGATCGTACGGTTCAAATATACGCCGGGCCAGACCGCTGCCGAGGGTGAACCCGAAAGGCTCGTCGAGTTGACCGCAGGCGGCTATAACCAGCACTGGACGCGTAATGTGTTGTTCTCGCCGGACGGAACGAAGATGTTCGTATCGATCGGTTCCGCAACAAATGTTAGCGTTGAGGCCGATCCGAAACGTGCGGCGATCTCGGTTTACGATCCAGACGGAAAGAACGATCGGATATATGCGTCCGGGCTGCGAAACCCGATCGGCCTAGCGTGGAATCCAAAGACCGGTGAGCTTTGGACCGCCGTCAACGAACGCGATGGCCTCGGCGATGATCTCGTTCCCGATTACGCCACCGCAGTCAAAGAAGGCGGCTTCTACGGCTGGCCGTATTCATACATTGGCCAGAACGAGGACCCACGACGAAAGGGCGGAAACGCCGCACTCGTTGCGAAAGCGATCGTGCCGGACGTGCTGTTCACGTCGCACGTTGCAGCTTTAGGCATACAGTTCTACACCGGCAAGATGTTTCCGAAGGAATATCACGGCGATGCCTTCGTCGCGTTTCACGGCTCGTGGAACCGGCAGAAAATGTCCGGTTACAAGGTCGTCCGAATACGATTCAAGGACGGAAAACTGGTAGGGAACTCGTACGAGGATTTCCTCTCGGGCTGGCT
>QHXS01000186.1 GCA_003223975.1 Acidobacteriota bacterium | reverse complement strand
TGCTTTGTTCGACGGTTTAACTGTCGCCGATTTCTACAGCAGCCTTTTTGCGAACCTTGCGAAGCTCGGCATCGAGCCGAAGATCTGGTCCGTTCCGTACGAAGCACCATCGACGACGCCGTTTGCGGAGGACACTGAAAACAGATCGTACGACAAGAAATACGTAGAAATATTTCATCAGACGCTTGTTGCCGTCGACGATATTCTCGAGGAATTTCGCGCACGGTTTCTAGGCAAATCGACGCCGGTGCATATGTTCTGGCACAGCTTTGACCTTGCGTTGACGCGGTTTTCCGGAAAGAAAGCGCCGCCAATGCCCGAGGCAAACATGGTGACGCAAGAAGCATATTCACACGAGGTGATAAGTTTCGGTTTCTGGTTTGGCGACGACAAGAGCGTGCCGGCCCCGGCGTTTTATTCTTATACCGCACCCGAACCTGCGGGTTTAATTGAAGAGCCTCTCAACCCTTCGTCAGCAAAATGGGCCGAATCCAACGGCGCACATCTTGCTTTATTGATGTACGACGACATTCGATCCGTGGACGATCCCGCGAAGGCCGTGCTCGACTTTCTCGAATCGGCATATCAAGCCGGGGGCAAACGTGCAAACTGGAACGTAGAAGAT
This sequence comes from Acidobacteriota bacterium, assembly GCA_003223975.1. GTDB lineage: Bacteria > Acidobacteriota > Blastocatellia > Pyrinomonadales > Pyrinomonadaceae > OLB17. The sequence goes on along the minus strand of QHXS01000186.1, from coordinate 15,102 downwards.
CTTGCATACGACGATCAAAGTATAACTCGTGCAAACAAAGCCTGACGTCGATCTGACGCGATGAATAATCCGGCGATATCACCCGATCGAATATCACGCCGCGTTGCGACCATCGACTGGATGCGCGGCGTGGTAATGATCTTGATGGTCATCGATCATGCAGCGATGGCGTTCAACGCGAGTCATATCTCCGAAGACTCTGCCGCGTATCCTGGCGCTGCCACAATGGCTCTCCCGGCCGCGGAATTCTTTACCCGCTGGATCACGCATATTTGCGCGCCGACGTTCGTGTTCTTGGCTGGGACTGCGCTGGCATTGAGCGTCGAGCGGCGTGTGACGAAAGGTATGGACGCGTGGGAGATCGACAAGTCGATGCTGATACGCGGCGCCATCATCGCACTGCTCGACCCGACGCTGGTCTCGCTCGGTTCAGGGCGGTGGACGTTTCAGGTCCTGCTTGCGATCGGTATCTCGATGATCTGCATGGTTCCGCTTCGCCGACTTCCAAGCTGGCTGCTCATCACACTATCGGTTGGATGGATGGTAGTTGGGGAGATCGTCACTTCCTTGGTCTGGTCGCCGCCCGGAAACTCATCGATCATCTCGGCCTTTACGGTAGCAACGTATGGAAGCAGCGAGATGGTGATCAAGTACCCGATCGTGCCGTGGCTTGCGATCATGATGCTCGGCTGGGTCTTCGGCAGGCACTTGATCCGCTACGCTGCAGGGCAAAACGAGGTATCCGGTAAAAAAGTCCTCTGGATCGCCGGTGTCGCGGGCATCGTCATCTTCGCATTAGTGCGTTGGAACGCAGGCTATGGCGATATGTTCCTTCCCCGCACCGACAATACCTGGCAGCAATGGCTGCATATCAGCAAGTATCCGCCTTCGCTGACCTACTACGCACTGGAACTCGGGATCTTATTTCTATGCCTTGCGCTGCTCCGACACATCGAAGAACGCATCGGCGTGCACGAGAACGGCGTATTCTACGTCTTCGGCCAGACGGCGATGTTCTTTTATCTGGCCCACCGTTTGGCGTTCGAGATCCCGGCAACGTATTTTGGTCTCCGAGGCTTCGACGGCCTGTTTGCCACATACGGTATTGCGGCCGCAATGCTCGTCCTGCTTTACCCTGCTTGCCTGTGGTATCGCAGCGTCAAGGCCGCGCACCCGAAGTCGATCCTGAAATACTTGTAGATATGCGTTTGTTACGGCCGGGTTTCTCCGCCTTTATACACCGCTCCGTTTTTCATAACGAAAACGATGCTTTCCATTTTTTTGATGTCGGTCAGCGGGTTTCCCGGCACCGCGACGATGTCCGCAAGCTTTCCTGCCTGAATCGTACCTATCGTTTTGTCCCAGCCGAGCAGCTTTGCAGCACTCGACGTTCCGGCGACTATCGATTGCATCGGTGTGAGTCCGCCCCATTCGACCATCAGCGTGAATTCGTGCCCATTCAAGCCGTGTTGAATAACGCCGGCGTCCGTCCCAAGAGCGATCTGCACCTTATTAGCAACCGCGATCCTAATTCCGTTACGCATCGCGGCAGCGGCCGCTAAAGCTTTTTCGGCGCGAAGCCCTTTCAATACGCCGTTCTTCGCCGCCCGCTCAACCGTCTCACCGGCACTCAATGTGGGCACAAGAAACGTGCCCTTTTGTGCCATCAACTTTGCGCCTTCTTCGTCGAGGAATGAGCCGTGTTCGATAGACGCAACACCCGCACGAACGGCGATCTTAATTCCTTCCGTGCCGTGTGCGTGCGCTGCAACTTTCCTGTCAAGTTTCGCCGCCTCATCAACGATCGCCTTGATTTCTTCGTAGGTATATTGAGTCGCGCCGACCGCATCGCCTTCGCTCAAAACGCCGCCGGTCGCGCAGATCTTGATCACATCGGCACCGTATTTCACCTGATAACGGACAGCCTTTCGGCCCTCGTCCGGCCCGTCGGCGACGCCGGTGCGATAGTCGTTATCTGCCAGTCCCGGCTTATACGCATTGTCGTCGCAGTGCCCGCCCGTGATCCCGAACGAATGACCCGCGGTCATAATTCGCGGCCCGGCGATCCAGCCTTCGTTGATCGCTTTGCGGATCGCCATATCATCGAAATTCGGCGCGCCGACATTTCGGATCGTCGTAAATCCGGCCATCAACGTTTTCTCGGCGTTTGCAACTGCAAGGATCGCGCCCATCGAGTCATAATCATGGACATAAGAATTCTGCCCCTCCGGATCACCCAGGACGCGGCCGACGATATGCGTGTGCGCGTCTATAAACCCTGGCATCAATGTCGCATCGCCAAGATCAATTACGCGTGCGCCCGCAGGCACCGCGACCGAACTCGCCGGCCCTGCTGCGACGATCTTGCTGTCAGTTACAACGATCGCGGCGTTGTTCACCGCGGCGCTTCCTGTACCGTCGATCATTCTCGCGGCTTTTAGGACAACCGTGCCGCTTCCCTTTCGTTCACCCGGTGCACCGGTCGACTGTGAGATCAAATTCGTAGAGAAAATTGCGATGCTTACAAATATCGCGACAAAAGCCGCAGTTCGGTTTTTCATTTCGTTCGCTCGACTATAAATTTGTTTGAGATTTCCTGGGCGTGCTGATTGTAGCGCATCAAGGCAGAAGCCCGCACTTCTGCTGCGCGCTTCTGCAATCGGCGTTTCCGTGACAAAATCCAACCAAACGATGATCGACCTGCGAAGCGATACAGTCACGAAGCCTTCGGATGCGATGCGCAAAGCTATGGCAAACGCCGATGTCGGCGACGATGTTTTTGGCGACGACCCAACCGTTAACCGCCTGCAGGAACGAGCCGCCGAGATCTTTGAAAAGGAAGCCGCTCTCTGGGTGCCGACCGGCTGCATGGGCAACGAGATCGCGGTCAAAGTCCATACAAAACCGGGGCAAGAGATCGTAACCGAAGACCGCGGCCATATCTTGAATTACGAGCTCGGCGCGGCCGCATTGATCTCCGGCGTTACGATCCGGGCCATAAAAAGCGGCGATGGTTCGGGACATCTGACCTGGGACGAGATAAAGCCGTCATTAAAGATCGACCCGCCGTATTACCAAGCCGCGACGGCACTTATTTGCCTCGAGAACACTCACAATTTCGCCGGCGGCAGTGTGATGAATGCCGATGCTTGCACTGAAGTTTGCGAGAAAGCGCATGCCCTCGGGTTACCCGTTCATATGGACGGTGCTCGGATCTTCAATGCCTCAGTTGCATTGGACGAATCGGTAGCAGAACTGACCCGCAACTGCGCGTCGGTAATGGTTACGCTTTCAAAGGGCCTCGGGGCGCCCGCCGGTTCGATCCTGCTTGGAACAAAGGATTTCATTAAAGAAGCTCATATATGGCGAAAACGGCTCGGCGGTGGAATGCGGCAGGTCGGAATTCTTGCTGCGGCCGGCCTCATCGCTCTCGAAGAGGGCCCGAAAAGGCTGGCTGAAGATCACGAAAACGCAAAACGGCTCGCCGAAGGATTAGCCGAAATACCGGGCATTAAGATCGACGTAGAAAAGGTTGTAACTAACATCGTCATCTTCGACATTTCCGGAACCGGCAAGCCTTCGGCGGAGATCGTCGGGGCTTTGGGACTTTTGGGCGTCCTTGCCGTTGGATTTGGAGATCAAATTCGGATGGTCACGCATCTGGATATCTCGATCGCAGACATCGATTCAGCACTAGACGTCATTAATAGGGCAGTCCTCGGCGACTCGAGTTTTGAGGTATAATTTCGAAAAACATTTGAAACCGGAATACGAGGGTTGTTTCAAAAAACACATTTCATTTGGAGTTACGTTATGAGATCGTTCACCTACAGTATATGCATCTTCGCCTTTATGTTTGTCGCGTCGGCGGCTCTGGTTCCCGCGCAGCAGCGGGAACAGGCTGCGAGCGGCCGATGTTCGGAGACGCCTGCGAAGGATATTGCAGATTCTGTCGTTATGATCCTTACAGGGAAAGGTTCCGGACTCGTCGATAAAGTCGGATCTGGGGTGATCGTAAGATCGGATGGAGTCATCCTCACCGCCTACCACGTCGTTAAGGACGCCACGCAGGTTCAAATCCGGCTCAAGAACGGCGAAATATTCGACAAGGTCGAGATGTTGGGTTTCGACGAACGCCGTGATATCGCTGCATTGCGAATTTCGGGTATGAAACTGTCTGCCGTATTACCTGCCCTGCGAGAACCCTCCGCAGGAGATCGAATCGTAGTCGTTTCCAATCCGAGAGAATTAAGCTGGTCAGTGAGTGACGGCGTCATCAGCTCCTTCCGGATGTCGGACGAAATTCCTGGTGCAAATCGTGGATTTCGCATCGTTCAGTTCACGGCCCCTAGTTCTCCGGGTTCAAGCGGCGGCCTTTTAGCAAATGAAGACTGCGAGGCGGTTGGCATAATTATCGGCTCTGTGACCAACGGCCAAAACCTGAACTTTGCAGTACCAATCGACAGCGTGCTTGGTTTGGCAAATTCGAGTCAGGCGTCGATGACATTCGGTCGCGGAACCTCGTTAGAGTTGCCGCAAGCTGTTCGGCCGCCCGTTAACGCCGACCTTGTAAACGCCGATCCAAAAGCGATCATGCAGAATGCGAAGTTCCTATACATAGACGATAACGGCTCGTCGCACATAAAGGACAAGATGATGGAACGAGCTCTGATGAAGCGACCGGAATTTGCAAAATGGAAACTTGTTATCGTCCAGGATCCGAAGCTCGCAGATCTCGAGATCGCTGTTTCTCATGACCTTTTCACTTGGGATTACAGGTATTCGATTATCGACCGCCGTACCAAGATTCTTCTTGCATCTAGCAAAGTTACGGCTTGGGACGGCAATGTAGCCTCGGAAAGATTCGCCAAATCGATAGTTGAAACGTTGGGTCCCGGCCGCGAACCGATCAAACCGATAAATCCATCTAGCGAGTCGAAAAAATGATCCGATTACTTCAGTGAACATCGAACAACTCCGCAAATACTGTCTTTCATTTCAGGGTGCCACTGAAGACATCAAATGGGGCGCCGATCTGTGCTTTTCGGTCGGGGCGAAGATGTTTTGCGTGACCGGTGCGGACGGCGGAGGCGGAATGTCGTTCAAGTGCACGCCGCAGAAATTCGATGAGTTGATCGAGCGCCAAGGCATAGACCCGGCCGCCTATGTCGGCCGATACAAATGGGTGCATATCTCTAACCAGAAAGCTGTCACGCCGAAGGAGCTGAAAGACCTTATCGCGGAGTCTTACCGACTGGTTTTTGATAAACTACCGCCAAACGTCAAGAAGTCGATCTCCTGATTCGCATGATCATCGCTATCGACGGCCCTTCCGGCGCCGGCAAATCTACGCTTGGAAAGATGCTCGCCAAAAAGCTCCGCTTGCTCTATCTAGACACCGGTGCGATGTACCGGGCCGTTGCGTTGGCAGTTACCAAGGCAGGGCTTGGTTTCGAGGCAAAAGAAAAAGTCGCCGATATAGCTGAGAAGGCAAAGATCGATCTTATCGGCGAGCCGGATGCACTAAAGATCTTTCTCGATGGCGATGAGGTTACAAGTGAGATCCGCACACTCCAGATCGCGCAGGCCGCATCGGTCGTTTCGACAAATTCCGAAGTCCGAAAGGTGATGGTCAGGCATCAGCGTGAGATCGGGAACGCCGCACCGAACGGCTGCGTGCTCGAGGGCCGCGACATCGGCAGCGTGGTGTTTCCCGACGCCGACATCAAATTCTTCCTTACGGCGAAGCCTGAGGCCCGTGCGCGCCGCCGTTATGAGGAAGACAAGACAAGGGGGCGCGTTTCTACCTATGAACAAACGCTCGCCGAGATCAACGAGCGCGACCAGCGTGACGTATCGAGGGCAGATTCGCCGCTGACGATCGCCGAGGACGCGGTCGTGATCGATACAAGCGAACTTGACCTGACCGAGGTCTTTGAAGCGATGCTCGCAAAAATCAGTGAACAGAGGGCTTCGGCCGCCTAAACATTGACTTGTTTCCGGCCAATGGCTAGTATTCTAGATTGCTATTTGATATGCTCCCGTAGCTCAGTTGGATAGAGCACCGGCCTTCTAAGCCGTAGGTCGCAGGTTCGAATCCTGCCGGGGGTACCATCGATTCGTAATTCAAATCGCGAATTTGAAAGTTGATATGGCGGCTATAGTTCAGCGGTTAGAGCGCCTGATTGTGGTTCAGGATGTCGAGGGTTCGAATCCCTCTAGCCGCCCCATTTCTTTGTTTTGTATTGCCTTCAGGGCATAATTCCTGTTTTTTTGGAGCTTTGCCCGAGACCATGAAGTTTTCTTGCGTTCTTTCCTGCATTCTCTTTGTTTTCGTCCTGCATTCAAGTACTCCTTGCCAAAAGAGTATTAAAAAATTCGTCGATGACGAGATCTTGGTCAAGTTCAAAGCTGGCGTTCAACCAGAATCGATTCGCCGATTAAGTAACACATTTGGGGCCAACAATCTCGAGACGTTCGGAGATCTTGGTTGGCAGCGCCTCAAGCTTCCGAAGGGCTTTTCGGTCGCAAAGGCCATCGAAAAATTTCGTGTTGACGATTCCGTTCTCGACGCTCAGCCGAACTTCTATTATTCGCTTCAAGCGGTGCCGAACGACCCGATCTACACAAATCCCGGTATGTATGGAATGGCCAAGATCTCAGCGCCGCAGGCATGGGATATTTCGACAGGCAGCTCGACAGTGGTCGTTGCGGACATCGACACTGGAATCCGGTATACGCACGAGGACCTCGCCCCAAATATGTGGGTAAATCCCGGCGAAACACCGGGTAATGACATTGACGACGACGGCAACGGATTTGTCGATGATGTTTATGGCTACGATTTTCGTTTCAACGATCCTGACCCCTTGGATCAGCACGGGCACGGCACACATACGGCGGGAACTATCGGTGCGGCGGGCAACAATAATCTGGGCGTCGTCGGCGTTAACTGGAATGTAAAGCTGATGGCGATCAAGATCTATAGCGGCCCGGCAAACGATACTACATCGGCCATGCTGATCAACGCCTACAATTATGTGCGAATGATGAAGAACCGCGGCGTGAACATTCGTGTAACGAATAATTCCTACGGCGGGTGCCCGGAAACTTGCGGATATGACCAGGCAACGAAAGATGCCATCGACGCTCTCGGCGATCTCGATATCTTGAATGCATTCGCTGCCGGAAACTCCGGAACCGATAATGATGTCACTCCGTTTTACCCATCGAGTTATACGAGCCCGAGTATTATTTCCGTCGCCGCTTCGCGTCCGGACGACACAAGGCAGTTCAGCTACGGTTTGACCAGCGTCGATCTTGCTGCGCCGGGCGTATCAATTTGGAGCACGTACTTCGGGGCGGATTCCGGCTCGGCAGCTTATACGGTGATGAGCGGTACGTCGATGGCGACGCCCCATGTTGCGGGAGCCGCTGCGTTACTCTCAAGCGTTAACCCATCGCTCTCGGCCGCATCACTGAAAGCAACGCTTATGAATACGGTCGATCAGCTCCCTCAATGGAATGGGGTGGTGCGGTCGGGTGGGAGGCTAAACGTTTTTGCGGCACTTCAAAATCAGACGGTTTGCACGTTCAATTTGAGTTCACAATCGATGCTTGTCCCGACCAAAGGCGGCCAATTCACGGTAGATGTAACGGCTCCGCAGAATTGCGACTATTCGGTCAAGAGCAATGCAAATTGGATCATCGTGAATGGACCCCCGGTCCAAAGCGCAAACGGGCAGGCGAAATTCTGGGTACGGGTAAATTCGACCGTTCGGCGGACAGGAACGATCAAGATCGGCGGCCAAACCGTGACTGTAACGCAGTCGCGAGACGGAATTTTGTAAAAGCGGGCCGCCTTTCCAACTTTTATGCTGCAGGAAGCGTCCTATGGTTTGATAATTGGCGAGTTTTCCAAGTTTTTTGGGCCTTTTTTATGTCCAATTTCCTTGCATAAGCCTTAATTCAGATAGTATATTTAATGTTCTTGCGCGTTTTCAGCTTTGGCTGACCTGACCGCCCAATAAAAGAAACAGGATGTTTAATAAAAATAAGATTTCGTACGCCCACAGGTTTGCAGTGTCATTGCTCCTCGTTTTGGCAGTAGCTTCGATGGCTTTTGGTCAGATCAAGCTGCGGACCGCCCTTGATTATGACGGCGACCACAGGGCTGATTACGTTGTTTTCCGTCCCTCCGACTCAACTTGGTATATGCTGAGATCCAACAATACGATCTCGGTACAGCCATTCGGCATCGCCAATGAAGACTATCCGACGCCGGGAGACTATGACGGCGACGGGATCGGCGACCTCTCTGTATGGCGGGACACGAACGGGTTATGGTACCGGATCAACAGCGCCACGAACACTTTTTCGGTGCATGGGTGGGGACTGCCCGGTGATGAACCGGTTGCTCGCGATTATGACAACGACGGTAAAACGGACCTCGCTGTCGTTCGAAAATCGGGCGGTGTTTTGACGTGGTATATTTTTCTGATCGGAACGGGCGTATCTTTCAGCACGCCGTTTGGTCTCGAAGGTGATTTCTTAGCACCGGGTGATTACGACGGTGATGGGAAGTTTGATCTGGCTGTCCAACGCCCCGGCGCAACTGCAACGTCGCCGGCTACATTCTATATTTTGAGTGCTCAGGGATTCCAGTCTATCGAATGGGGACAGAGCCGTGACCTGATCGTGCCGGGCGACTATGATGGCGACGGCAAGACCGACATCGCTAGCGTTCGCGAAGGAGCAACGCCGACAGATGTTCTTACGTGGAACATTAGGCAGAGCTCAACTGGGAATCCGTTAACGTATTTCTGGGGCCTGACAGGAACCGACCTTTTGGCACAAAATGACTATGACGGTGACGGCAAGACCGACATTGCGGTTTGGCGAAATTCTGACGGTAAATTCTACGAATTAAATAGCTCAAACCAAGGCATAAACGTGTGGTCATGGGGCCTGCCTAACGACATGGCGGTGGCAAGCTACGATACGCACTAGGTTTGATTCGTCGTTTGAGATCAAGGGTTGTGAGACGCAATGTCTCCAACCCTTTTTCAGTTGAACTTGGCTTATCTTATGAGGATGTCTGCATTTGCCGAGAAAATAGAGGCGAGTTTTGCCGTCAGAAAGCTCGCTTTGATGGGCGATATCGTGGCCGATCAGTTTTTGAACGGCATGATCTCACGAGTTTCGCTCGAAGCTCCGGTTTTCATTCTCGTAAAAGCTTCCGCGTATGTTAGCTGCAAGAAATAAGACCGACTTAATTATCGAGGTTTGGGAAAAACTCGATTGCGAGTCGGTCGGTGCCGCCGAGATCGAATCCATCGAAACAGTTGTGCGGGATCGTTTTGGAAACGGTGCTGTCGATTCGCCAATGGTGATCGCTCGTCTTTTGGCGGACGAAGGGGCCGAGCTTCGTCATTCGGAGATAATGAAATTGTATCTGGACCGCGCGTCCGACCGGCCCTACGACGCCGCATTGACGAAACTGTTTGATACATCCGAACTTTCGAAACTTCAACGCTCGCTAGGAAATGCCGAAAACCTCAGGCGGAAATTTCTAACGGAAAACGAAAATGCCGGGTTGCGATTGTTGCGTCAAACAGCCATCGACGCGAAGAAGTTGGCTAGCGCCGGTTGCGAAGATAAGCGCCTTTCCAATGAACAACGTGCGGCAAATGCCGAGGCAGTCGAATGGATCACGCTCTGGCTTCAATCGCCGGAACTCTTCGAGACCTGGGTTAAAATGAGAGTTTCTACGAAGGAATTCAAGAGCCGTTTTGGTGTTCTCAAATAGTTATGCGACGTTTTTTTTCACCGCCCGAGAAAATTGATGACGGCAAAGTGACGCTTGATGAAAGCGAAACGCGGCACCTTCGCGACGTTCTACGGCTGCGCGCCGGCGAAATTGCTTACGTTTTTGATGGGCTCGGAAACGAATTTGAATGTCAGATCGAGCAGATCGGTAAACGTGAAACCAAACTGTCCGTCGTGAAAACAATTCAGCCGCCGGCTGCCGAATCGAAACTAGATCTCACAATCTGTGCATCGATCCTGAAGGGTGACAAAACCGGTCTCGCGGTCCCGAAACTTGTCGAGCTCGGCGTGAATCGCTTTGTCCCCGTGCTATCGGCGCGTTGCGATGTAAAACCAAAAGACGAGGCTAGGCGCGTCGAACGCTGGCGAAAGATCGCGTTTGAGGCTTCGAAACAATGTGGGCGTGCGCGGTTGATGACGATAGAAGAAATAACGGATCTCAAAACGTGCCTCGGCCGCGAAGCTGAAAAAGCGGATCGAGATCTTATTCTATTTAGTGAGCGCGATGGAAAACCTTTCTCTGCTTTGAAAAGTCCCGTTTCGATAACAGCGTTTCTCGGCCCGGAAGGCGGATGGGATGATGTCGAGATCGAAGCGGCGGCAAAATCAGGTGCATCCGTTATCACACTACACGGCAGAATAATGAAAGCGGACACCGCAGCTATTGCGATATCCTCCATTCTTCAGCACCGATTCGGCGATCTTAATTAGCGATGAGGGCGGTAGTACGCCTCGCCTCGCGGAGACATGTTCGCTTTCTTTCCTAACGCGGGGATTACGGTCTGCAGTATCGACTTATTTTCGATCCGAAAGTTTACCGTACCATTGGCTCCAAGGTCCGCATCTTCAAACTGGATCACCATGTACCGGCGTTTTTCTTTCATAAGGTCGGCTAAACCTGCGCCGGGCAGCGGAACGTGCTTAATAACATTGCCGGCTGTCGATGTGACCGACTCCGAACTCGGGTAAACGGCCATCATTGCGTCGTATGGTAGGGAAAATTTCTCCTTTCCATTTTTCCCGTAGAAGACAAGCCTCGCCCCTTCGTCGTCGAACTTGAGCGTCCCGACTTCCTTTTCGTTGTAGCCAAATATCACGCCTTCGTACTTCGCAGGGAAGGAGTCGGGTACGTTGCTCGGGTCCACCGGCCGTTCGCCGTCGCCGACGGGCCGGACCTGTCCCGAGATCGAGAATGTGAAAGCACCTGCAACGAGAATGCAAAGTATTAAATACCGCATAGCTTTGGATTATAGACGGAGAGTCAAGTAATAGACGCTTTCGCCTGCTTAAAAGTTGTCATTTCGCGGCGGAATGTTGAGTTTGTCCAAATACGGCTCGAGCCGTTTCCGTGAAATTTCGACATATTCGGCCGATATTTCGGAGCCAAGCCATTGTCGTTTCAACAGATGAGCGACCTTCGCGGTCGTCCCGCTGCCCATAAAACAGTCGTAAACGATGTCGTCGGGATCGGTCCACGTCGATATCTGGTCTTCGACCAGCTTTTCAGGAAATATCGCCGGATGCTTGAACGCGATCTTGTCGCCCGACGACGAAGTGCCGACGTTATAACTAAAAATATTGCTGACCTTTCGCTCGGTCTTGATCTGGCGGCCGATGTCCTCGTCCGGAACGTTTCCGCGGCCTGCCTCGGTAATGCGAAATGCTTTAATTTTTTGACCCGCCGATTTAGTCGGCTCCGTCAACGGGTTGAACGTTTTCGGTGACCCTTTCGCGAAGCAAAACATATACTCGAACGCCTGCCTGTAACGCCGCCCGCAATCGCTCGGTATCGGGTTGTTCTTCACATACAGCATCGTGTCGTGGACCTTGAATCCGGCCTTTCGAAACGCGAAAGCGTGTTCAAAGCTCGTCAGAGTCTCGTCGCCATTCACGGTGCGGTCGGCCACGACCCAGATCACCACTCCGCCTGTCTTCGTCTTGTGAAACAGCGAAGCCGCGATCTCCTCGACCGGAAAATGGTAGCCGTTGTATTCGCGCAGGTCGTCGTACGGCGGGCTGGTGATCGTCATATCGACAAACTCATCCGGCATCCGATGCAGCGTCTCGATGCAGTTTTCTTTGTAGATCTTATTTAATTGCAAGACTTGGTTTTTCTTTGGTTTCTTTCGTGTGATTTCGTGTGATTTAGTGGTTAAAAACCTGGAACCACGAAACGACACTAATTAACACGAATCCTAACAAAATCTCTTTCCTCTGTGCCTCTGTGTCTCTGGTGAAAGATCTTAATGAATATCCCACTTCGCCAAAAACCGCCTTATATGCCCGTTCTCGGTGTCGTTGGCCAGCTTGGTCAAAAACGCGTGAAAGTCTTCCTGCTCCGCGTAATATTCTTCCTCGGTCACCTTTCCGCAGAAATTTATCAGCCGCAGCCAGATGAGGTAAGTATTTAGCGTATCGATCTGGTTATATTCGACGATGCTGCGAATGTCTCGGTCGAGCCACATATCGACCACCTGCGCGCCGTTCGCGTCTATCTTTCCGGGAAAATTGCACAGCCTCGCGAGGTCGTTCAACTTCGGCGTCATCGCCCCGCCGGAAAGGCGTTTCAGGATATCGAGGTGGGCCTCGCTGTTTCGGCTGTCGAAATAATCGCGGCCTTCCCACGGCTTGTTGGGGCGAACGCAGAATTCTTCGGCCCTGATCTCGTGGACCAGCGCACGCTGTATCAAAACTTGCATGTCGGATTCCGCCGAATTGTACCCGACGAGCGCCGGATCGCGGACGCCGATGTAATGCAGAAACTGCCCGATGATCTCCGCCTCGTCAACGTCCTGGTGTTCGTACGGCAGCTTCGGCAGAGAGTGCAGCCCAAACTCGACGCATCTCTCGCCGTCCTTGAACGCGATACGCCGCGATAGGAAAGCTATCGAGACCACGCGCGAGAAAAGATACTTTACGAAAGGCCGCGGACATTTCTCTACGTCGTAACCCTTCGTCTCTTCCCAAATTTTCTGTATCGCCTCAAGCTCGGTCGTCTCCGGCGGCAGCTCATAAAGCCGCACCGCCCCCGCAGCATCCGGCACCCACTCCAGGTCAAAGAACCATGTGGGATCGTGGATATCGTTTTTGAGCATGTAAAAGGGCTTTTGTGAATTAAATAGGCCGCGGTTATTTTACCCTGCTCGTGCGCCTTTTCAAAAAATCCATCAGCACGAATTGAGTTAGGTTGTTGGGGTTTGCGAAGTAAGCCTTGCCACGGGTGATCGCGGTCATTTGTTTTACGAACTCAACCAGGTACGGGTCGCTGGCAAGCATGAAGGTGTTTATCATAACCCCGGATTTACGGCAGGCTTGCACTTCCTTGAATGTTTCGGCCATCACGAACGGATCGTTGCCCATCGAGTTTTTATAAAGCATTCGCCCAGCGGATTTAGTCGTTTCAGAATATCGTCGATGGCTGAAATAAGCCGAGTTTGAAGGGTCGATAAAAGCCGCTGTCGGCTTGCCGTCCGTAACCATCACGATCTGCTTCATTTCCTTTCGCTCGGCGGTAAGGATGCGGCGTGCAAGCTTCAGGCCCTCAGCGGTGTTCGTGTGATACGGCCCGACCTGCGTCGTCGCGAGCTTTGCTAACGGCAATTCTTCCGCGTCATCGTGAAACAAAACGATCCGCAGGCTGTCGCCGGGATATTGCGTGCGGATCAGGTGCGCGAGCGCGAGCGTTACCTTTTTCGCGGGCGTAAAACGGTCTTCGCCGTAAAGGATCATCGAATGCGAGCAGTCGAGCATAACGACGGTCGCACACGACGAGTGATAATCCTGCTGGCGAACGTACAGGTCGCTATATTCGAGATTGAGCGGCACGCCGAGGCCTTCGCGTGCGAGAGCCGACATCAATGTGGCGTTTACATCAAGATTCAACGTGTCGCCGAATTCGTATTGTTTGGAGCTCAAAACAGCTTCGACACCAGTATCGAGTTGCGGCGTTTCATGACGGCCGATCGACGATTTGCCAAGCGAGCCAAGCAGCTTTTGCAGCGTTTTGTATCCCAGAAAATCCAGGCCTTTTTCAGTGACTTCAAATTTGATGTTTCGCGGCAGCGGCTCGCCGATCTCACCCTGGCCGTCGCCGTTCTGATGTTCGCGCTGTTCGCGTTCGATCTCTTTGAGATTTAAATATCCTTCCTCGACAAGGCGTTCGATCAGCTTGTTTATTAGCTCCTCGAGCAGCGAGCCGCGAAACTTGCCTTCATTCTCATCAAGCATCTTTTCGACATCCCGTTCGTTCAACACTTCGTTGTCGAGTAATGCCTGCAGTATCGCCTGACGCAACGCGTCCAGCGAATCATCCATCTGATTTCGCTGCCGGGTCCACCAGTAATCTTCGTTATAGCCCGAATCGAGCATGCTGTTCGACAAAGCGTCCATAAGGCTGCCAAGATCCACACCAAAGACATCGAACCCGCTGAATTTTGAATAACGAATGAACTTCATGAATAAAAAAACGCTATCACAATTGTCTGTGCGCATCCAGAAATGTCTGTCCCATATCCGCCAAACTGTACTGATTTCGTATGCCATCGCGGTGCATCACAGACGGCCAAAATTCGCTAAATGCAGCATTCGCAAGATTTGCCTCTGTTGGCACGGTCATTGCAAAAACAAACGTCGAGGGCATTTGCCCAAGTGACTAACGGAGGGAATTATGAAAAAGATCATCTCAACATTTTTGCTGCTTAGCTTTATGGTATTGACGCCGTTAATGACGACTGGCTCGTTTGCGGCTTCTGCTGTTTCAGCTTCGACCGAATCGTCTTCAGTAAGGCCGTGTACAGGTAATCGATATTCGCGATTTTACAAACGCCATAGGAATGCCATGAACGTAGCCTACGGATCAGGCGGCGGCGCGATCATCGGAGCTCTGATCGGCGGCGGTAAAGGTGCGCTTATAGGCGCCGGCGCGGGTGCCGGTGGTGGTGCTCTCTACACCTACGTCCTTAATCCTAAGACCAAGCAGTGCCGGAAGGTTTACTACCGGCGCGGTTAATTAGTTAAATTATCGAATCGGGGAGGGTAGAAGCGCGAGGGGCTCGAAAGAGCGACTCGCGTTTTCTCAATTGTAGTTATCCAGATCGGTCAGGTCTTCGTATATCATTCCGCGGCGATCGCGTTTTGCTTTTGTCGCCGATTCGTAACCGCCGTCTTCATTTCGCGAGATCTTATTCTGAGCATAGAGGCCCTCTAAAACAAATTCGCACGCCGAAACCAGCTTTGCCTTTTCTTTTAGCGTAAATTCCAATGGAACCAGCGTTG
>QHXS01000136.1 GCA_003223975.1 Acidobacteriota bacterium | reverse complement strand
GCAGGCGGTCGTAATTGGCCGTTACAAGAATGATAATGACCTTCGAAGCGTCACCGCTCAGATTCGCGGGCGATCCAGAAACGAATCGAGGACATTTACATACTCGGACTTAAGTTTTCCCGAGCGCTCGGAGGATAACGATTTTCTTCCTAGGCTTTGGGCAAGCCGCCGAGTAGGTTGGCTTATTGAAGAGATCAGGAATAATGGCGAGACGAAAGAGATACGTGATGAGATCACCGAACTTGGGACTCGTTACGGGATCGTTACGCCGTATACTTCCTATTTAGCAACCGACGGAACATTTCAAGCGGCGTCTCGTGATGCTCGCGGTTTCGCAAATCTTGCACCAAGGGCCGAAGCGATGATGCGGGAAAAGAGCGGCGCCGGTGCGGTTCAGATGAGTGTTCAGCAGAATGCAATGAAGGCCAACAAATCGCTTGCTCTGGACAGCAAAGATGACGCAGAAGAGCAGGTGATCGTTAAGAATACGGCAACGAACCAGTTTGTGGGTAACAAGAATTTCTTCCGTCAGGGAAACAATTGGGTGGATGCCGATTTCAAAAGCGAAGCAAGACTCCCTGAAACTAACCTCAAATTTGCGAGTGACGAGTACTTCGCACTTGCGACGAGGGAAAAGGGAATCGCCCAATATCTTGCTTTGGGTGAAGAAGTAACCTTCGTTTGGAAAAATCGTGTTTACCGGATCACGAAATAACGACGCTAAAATCGAAGTTGGGGTCGGCGGCTTTCAATAAGAAATACTTATGCCAAATTGAAAGCCGCCGATTTTTGGTTTTTGAGTAAAGACAACACGCTGGACGACGAAGATCCGTCGCTTCTGGCCTTATATTTACGCACGCAAGACTATTTTTCAAAAATCCCGGAAAAACCCGTCTTTTGGATTAACACTTCTGTAACTTTGTGCTATCGTACCCAAAGTTTCTAATCGAAAACTTTTTTCTCATCAGGAATCGTTATATCTAAATCCCGATCTTTTTGGAGGAGTAGGATGTTTAATCTACCTTTTTCGAAAGCGTTTGCAATCTGCGCGCTTCTATTGGCGATGTGCGCAGCCGCATTTGCACAAGGCACGACAACAAGAATCACAGGCACGGTCAAGGATCCACAGGGTTCACCGATTTCCGGCGCGACCGTCACAATTCGTCGCGCCGGTGTCGATACGCCGCTGACGACCCAAACTTCGGATTCAGGTCAATATGTATTCGATCTGATCCAGGCCGGAACCTATGAAGTATCAGTGGAGAAAGCTGGCTTCAGCCGGTTCGTATCGACCGATAACGTTGCTCAGATCAATGTTCCCACAACAGTGAATGTGACACTGGCTATCGGAGACGTGAGTGCGACCGTGACCGTTGTCGGCGCTGCGGAAGCCGTTCAAACAGCTACGTCCGGCAATGTAAGTAGCACGATCGACGAAAAGACTGTCACAAGTCTACCTATTGTTGGAACTCGCGGCCGAAATCCGCTTGACCTTTTGAATTTTCAACCCGGCGTCGTCGTTGGATCAAATACCGGCGGAGGTGTTCAGGTTCACGGTTCGCGTGATCGCGCGTTCAATTTCACACTCGACGGAATAGATATAAACGACTCGACGGCCGGCGGCTCAAACTTCACACCGTTGAGGCCGAACCCCGAGTCGATACAAGAATTCCAGATCATCACGTCCAATCCGACTGCAGAGCAGGGGCGAAGCAGCGGAGCACAAGTAACGTTCGTCACGAAGTCCGGAACTAACGAATTTCACGGTAACGTTTTCGAGTTCTACCAAACGCCTCGCTTCAATGCAAAGAGCTATCCCGAGACGATCGCACGTACTGCAAAAGGACAATTCGTTCAACATATTTTTGGCGGAAGCTTTGGCGGGCCGATCCCGGACCTTGGCTGGGGGGATGATGGCCGTGCGCCCGGATTTCTTAAGGACAAAGCTTTTTTCTTTGTTAACCTTCAGATGCTTCGAGCCTACGACTCGGCTCTTGTGAACCGCACGGTTTACACGCAGCAAGCCCGCGACGGAATTTTCAGATACGTAGTCGGGCGGGCCAATGCGAACGCCGGAAGTTCAACTGCTGCGGTGGATATCAATGGCAACCCCGTTCTGGCCAACTGCGGCGGAGCTGTAACGACCCTGTGTATCGCGCAGTATAACGCGAACGCGAATTCCCCGATCCCGTTCGATCAGACTTTGCGTGGCTACATCACCGCGATGCCGCTGCCGAATAACTTCGCGGGCGGAGATGGACTAAACACGGCATTTTACAGTTGGTCATCACCCCAGAACGAGAAACAAACGGATTTCGTTACGAAGGTCGACTATATTCTTAATCAAAAGAACGCTTTCTACGTCCGCTATGCGTATGGAAACCAGAACACGATCGGTGACGGTGGGAACGGAGGCCGTCCAATATTTCCCGGTTTTCCGCGCATCGTCGACACGTTCCGGTCCCCGAGGAATATAGCGATCAACTGGCGTTTTTCTCCGACGCCACGTGTGACGAATGAGTTCACTTATGGGCGCAGCACATATGCTTTCAAATTCGACACGCCCGAACCCGACCCGGTTTACAACTTCGTGTTCCGGAATCCGAGCGATAGCAATCTTAACGATTCATACAACGCTCGCGGCGTAAAGACCAATCAGTTCATCGACAACATAACGTTTGACCTTTCGCCGCATACGCTTAAAGCCGGGATCAATTTCCGTCTGGGCAAGCATACGGACGACAGATATTCCGTCGCGTCGTCGACGATCGACGGCAAGGTCTCCTTCAGCAATGACGCGTCCCGGTTTAACGGCAGCATACCTGGTATTCCGAGCTTTAATCTGCCGGCATCCGGCAGCAGTTCGATCAACGCGAACGATCTTACCACCCTGCGGTCGATGCTTACGGACTACATCGGTTTCGTCAATAGCGTAAACCGCGCGTTTGTTTCGAACGGTACGACTTTTGATCCCCCCGGCACCCGCTGGCTGAACGAGGCCCATTACGACGAGTACGATGTTTACGTGCAGGATAGCTGGAAGATACGGCCTAACTTTCTACTCGACTTCGGCGTGCGCTGGGAGATCAAGAAGAATCCAACGGTAAGCGAGCGCCCGGTTCTCGTGCCAAATCAGGATTTTAGAGTCGGGGCTGCTCCCTCGAACACGCTTCGCTGGGTTGAAGGCAAGCTCTTCGAACCCGAATACGGCCTGTTTCTGCCATCGGTCGGGTTCGCTTGGGACCCTTTCAAGGACGGAAAGACGTCTATTCGTGCGAACTATCGAAGAGCCACGGACAGATTCGCAACGTTCCTGTTCGGTTCGAGTATTTTTCAGGGCACACCCGGAAACAACATTGGCGTCTTCAATACAGCGTTTGGGAACGCCGGCGGACTCTGGCGGAATGTAGCTCCGACAATGGCATCGCTGACGCCCACGCAGTCGCCCGCCGACCTTTCGCAGCCGGCAGCTCTCGGGACCGGCTCATTGACCGTGATCGATCCGGAGCTCAAATTCCCGCGGATTCAGTCGATCTTGCTCAGTTTTGAACGAGAAATTTGGAAGGACAGTGTTTTCGAATTCAACTTCATTCACAAGCGGGGCCGTAATTTGACCGGCGGATATAACGTCAATCAGGCGAATATCGCTGCAACCGATCCCCGTTGCCCGGGCGAAACCTTCCTCTCGGCTTGGTCGACCGTGATGAACAATGCGGCCGCGGCGACGCCATGTTTGATCAGCAAGTTCAAAAACTCCTCAGGCGTGGCGTACACTACAACTTCGTTTAGAAGCGATTTTAGTGCCGACAATTCCGCGCAGCCTACTTTCGGAGCGGGCGCCACCGCGAATTCTGTCGCGGCAACCGCCCGAGCACTGGCTCTCTTGACGGGCACTCGCTCGTTGACTTCGCTCGGTTTTAGCCCGTACTTCTTCATGCCGTTCCCGCAATTTTCGGGCGGGCTGAATGTGATCGATAGTAACGACTATTCAAATTATACGGGCTTGGAGTTCATTTTCCGGCGGCGCTTCAGTGCCGGACTCGGCTTCCAGGCCGCTTACACATGGTCGGTGTCGAAGGACAATCGATCTTTCGATCCGTCGTTGACGACAGTAAGTTCGGGAACAGTTCAGTCGGCCAGCAGCACGCCGTTTGATATAAACAATAGAGATCTGAACTATTCTTGGTCGGACTTCGACCGCCGCCACGTATTTCAGGCGACGTGGGTGTACGAGCTGCCATTCGGTGACGGTAAGAGATTCAAATTCGACAACTCGGTTGCGAATTATATCATCAGTGGCTGGCAGTTTTCGGGCACGTTTGTATGGGAGTCCGGAAGGCCGTTCACAGTCTACACCGGTTTCAATACTTTCTCGAGCGTAGTCGGCGCTCTCGCCACTTGCGACGGGTGTCCGCGGAATCTCGGCACGGTTGTGGACGAGGCGGGTCGCAACTTCTTCTTCACGGCTGAGCAGCGTGCAAAGTTTGGAACTCCGGCTGCGGGCGAGATAAGTGATATTCCGAGAAACTATTTCATCGGTCCGAGCTACTGGCAGCCGGATGTTTCCCTGCTCCGGAAATTCAAGTTAACTGAAAAATTCAATCTGGATTTTCGTGTTGATATGAGAAACGTGTTCAACCATCCGAATTTTGACGCCCCAACGGCGGTTCTTAACAGCACCATCTTCGGACGTATTAACGATTCAGTAACAAATAATGCCCGACGGATCCAATTCTCGATGAAGCTCAACTTCTAGAGGATGGATACTTAAACATTGAGCCCCGTGATCGAAAGTTCGCGGGGCTTTTTTCTATTTATTTTTCGGTTGAATGGCTGGAGCGACTGAGGTGATGGCGGCCTGAAATTGAGGATCGTTTTCAAGCATCGTTTTGGCGGCGGTTTCATTGTCCCCAAGCGCCATTGCACGAAACCAACGTACGTGGCGTTCGACGTTTCGTTCGATCCCCGTGCTCTCAGTCGGGACATTTTCACGCGCGAAAAAGAATGCCTTTTCATAATCGAGCGAATCCTTTTCGGTCCAGGCCTTAGCTGCTATCTGAATATCAGGCTGAATTCCGTC
>QHXS01000185.1 GCA_003223975.1 Acidobacteriota bacterium | reverse complement strand
AACTCCAACGGGCCAAAACCCTGCGTAAATGAGGTGTAATTTCTAACAGTAGTGTTCGGATTGGACGCCAATGAGAAATCCGTGATCCAGTTCTGAATATTCGCGTACACGTAAGCACCGGATTCCGTAAACAAGGATGCCAATCTGTCATTGACCTGATTGATATCCGCACCAAATTTGATCGTGCTCTTTCCACGGATCAGTGTGACCGTATCAGCAAACTGCCATCGCTTCTCATCCGGATATGCGTTGCGATTCAGAAAATTCGGCTTTCCGATCGTGATGCCGCTCGAACCACCGATAGCCGCACTAGGCGAATTTCCATCGCTCGATAAAACTTCGTCCGAATCAGGAGTATCTGCGATCTGCTGTTCAAGGTCGCGGCTATACTGAACACGAGCTTCGTTCAGAAACGTCGGACTGAATGCCGAGCTCAGGCGGAAGTTGTACGAATCCAGCGAAACCAGGTCGCTGCCGTATGATGTCCGGCCAAGGGTTGTGGTCGCAGCGGTCTGAACACCAGCCGGTGAATCCCAACGCAGGCGGTTATAAACGAAAGTAAGCGTATGTTTATCGTTTATCACCCAATCGATCTTGGGAAGATACAATGTCTGGTCACCCTTTCGAGGTACGACGCCTGTTCGATTCGTAAGATATGCCAGGGCCGTGTTTGTTTGCGTCTGTGACACGCCATTACAAAACAGAACCTGGCCGGCAGTAAGTCCAGAGGCCGAACAACTCGCAGGAGCCGAAACTGTAATGGGATTGAGAAACGTCGACGTCCCTGTAAGAGAAACTGCCGGGAAGTCGCGCTTCTGTTGGTCGAAGCTAAAGAAGAAAAAGAGTTTGTCTTTTACGATCGGGCCGCCAACAGAACCGCCGTATTGATGTCGTATATCCTTAGGTTTGCCATCGGCAGGAATTGCACCGCCGGGAAAGATCCGTGGGTTGCGGGCACCGAACTTATTGTTTCTGTAATACCAGAAAGCAGAACCGTGAAAATCGTTCGTTCCGCTTTTGGTAACCGAGTTGACCACGCCGCCGGCCGCACGGCCGAATTCGGCTGAATAATTTGAGGTGTTGACCTGGAATTCACGGATCGCATCGAGGCTGATCGAATAGCTGATGCGTGTTCGGCCACGCGCTTCTGAGAAGAAGGCCTGGTTATCATCACCGCCGTCGACGGTGCTGTTGTTCAGAAGGCCGGAAATGCCGCGAAAACTGACGAGACCAAATCCGCCATCCGGTGTCGCTCCCGGAGCCATCAGGGCAAAGGTAGCGGCACGACGGCCGTTGATCGGTGATTCGTTTATCGTCGTTTGATTGATATTAAGGGAGTTTGTAGCGTCGTTCGTATTTACGACGGGAGCTTCGGCAACAACCGTTACTTCTCCCGTCGCTCCGCCAACAGTGAGTGGGACATCGACACTCGTTATCACACCAACTTCGACAACGACCTCGGCGGTCGATTTGCCGAACCCGCTGGCCGTAGTTTCAACGCGGTAGTTCCCCGGTTGAAGATTTGTCACCCTGAAAGCGCCGTCGTTCGCCGTTGTTGCAGTGGTGGTCGTGTTAGTGGCGACATTTGTTACTGTGACTGTCGCACCCGCGACGATCGCACCTGCAGGGTCGGTGACCTTGCCGCTTATACCGCCGGTGACGGTCGACTGTGCAAAGGCGGAAATTACGCCAAAGATCGCGATTGCGATGATCGCGAACAGTCCTCTACTGATTTTATTTGTCATTTAATTTGACCTCTTGTTCCTAATGATTTTGATTTTTAAAAATTGCTATGTCACCACACAATTTCGGAGAATTTGGATTTTTATTGCCCTTTTCGGATTCGAAATCCAAACTTGGTCTTACCAATCAAAACCCTGTTTTTCCGAGCTGCGGAGGACCTGGAAATAAGTCTTGTGTTTGCAAACTTTGACCGTTCCGCTGACGCGGACCTCAAAACGGGACTCCTGATTCAGTCTTCGGTTCGCAAATTCTAATTTATATAGGCAACTGAAGTTCCGTTCACGAAACCAAATAGTTCTATATCAACGTTGCAAAACAATATGGATCATTGGTGTGGACTAGACCTTAATAAATTCGGAGCTTGGTGTAGGTCAAAAGCTGGACTTTCGATCGAATCGGCTCGATGCCCAATTCTACCAACTCGGTAAGTCCTTCATTTTGCAAGGAAAAACACAATTTTTGAAAATAAATCGGCTTTTGTAACAATTTTTGTTTCTAAAGCGGTAGAAAACTTGACTTTTTTGTAAAATTTGATTAGATTTGTCCCGCACATGAGAAAAAAGACCTTGTGTGTATATATTTGGTACGGCGTTAAGGGGGAAATAAATGGCACAAATTGAATATGCTACTTCATCATACAAGTCGCCATTGCACCATCGGATCCTCGCAAACATGCCTGTGAAGGCAAGTTGGATCGATGAGGAAAGCGGTAAGAAAGTAAACGTTCTTGGAACTACGGAAAACATCGGCGAATCGAGCGCATTAGTAAATCTCGAGGTACTACCCCCGGTAGGAAGCGAAGTTAAACTTCGTATCCTGGAAGAGGAAAAGACCATCATCGAAGTTTCGACCAAGGTGATCCGTGTTGAACGCGACCCGAGTAAACCGCTTGCGGCACTTTCGGTTCTTGTAAATCTCAAGAAATGGAAGGACGTTGCGATGGAAGCAGCCCAGAAATGGGTTACGCGTCACTGGCAGCTTAATTACGAAGAAGAATGGGTAAATTAGCCTGTTCCGATTCAAAGGTAAGAGCGGGGGCAAAGGTCCCCGCTTTTTTAGTTTTGTAGACGTTTTTAATTGTTTCGCTCTTGCGAACAGTAGGCCGCGCGGCGAACTATCAGCCGTGGGCACGCATCAGTTCATTCGATGAGAAAAGCGGTTTTAACAGCCTTCATATTTACTTTATCTACCTTTGGAATTGCCCAAACGGCTCCGATCACCCAAGCGGAGTACGTAAAAATGCTTTACGCTCTCGATAAAGATTTCAGCGGGCGGACAGGAGTCGTGGAAGCGCTTCGCAAACGCGGGATCGATTTTGTAGTAACGGACGGCCTGCGCTCGCTGACGCGTTCGAAAGGCCGCAATGACGATGAATTAAAGCGCGCCTTTGAGGAAGCGGGCCGAAGACGCTCGGCTGGAGCTACCGCAACGCCACTATCGGAAAAGGAATCTCAGGCTATCATCGAACAAACCCGGAAGAAAACGCTCGAGGCCGTTGAAGAAATGCCGGACTTCGTCGTTAAGCAACAGATTCAACGCTCCGCGGCTTATGCCGGGACCGGAAATTTTCGAAATCTTGACCGGCTCGTTGTTGCTGTTAGCTATAAATCTTCGGGCGAAGAAGAGTACAAGGTGCTTTCAATGAACGGCACCGTCCAGCCCAATCCTGAATCGAAACATAGCTATGAAGAAACCGGCGGAACCAGTTCGACCGGCGAATTCGTCACCGTCCTCGCAACCATATTCAAGCCAGAAAGCGATACGCGGTTTCTTTATGTGGATAATGACGTTATTCGCGGCCGGAAAACCGTGATGTTCGATTTTGATATCGAAAAGGATAAGGCTCGCGAGCAAATAGTCTCTTCGGCGGCTACAACGGTTTCTACGATCGCTGGAATGCGTGGACGCATTTGGATCGATAGCGGCACGTTTCGCGTTTTGCGGGTCGACAGCGAGGCAACCGAGATCCCGGATACGTTCCCGGTCAGATCGGCAAAGCGGCTGATCGATTATGACTGGACGACCATAAGCGGCGAGAAATACCTGTTGCCGCTTGTGTCAGACGTCCGGCTCATTCTTCGCGAAAGCCGCAACGCGTTTGAAACTCGAAACCTGATTCGGTTTACCCAGTATCAAAAATACGGGACCGACGTGACGATCGTCGAGGAAGACAACGCTCCGATAAAAGAAGAAAAACCGTGAAGCTACTGGTTAGTTGAGGGTATAGTAAGCGCCGGCGGCGAGAACGCCGATCCAGATCAGCCCTTTTCCGAGGAAGAACAGGAATGCGATAAGACCCGCGCGTTTTGCCCATGTTTTAGCCGGGCATTTTCGTTTTGCCGGTTCCTGCTCCATACGCTTAAGATAACAATTGTAACGCGAAATTTTCAAATCAATTTATATGAGATCAAGTTTTGCTCGCACACTATTTGCGCTGCCCGCAGTTTGCCTTATCCTTTCAATTCAGGCGTTCGCTCAAACCGGGCCGCCGAAAGAAGAAGGAAAACGCGAGGCCCGCTTGGTAGAACTCATCACGCTCGACAGATCAATAAAGCTGGACATTCGCTACGCAACGGCGAACAATTTCACCGGCAAACAAGTTTATCCGGAGGCTCGCGCGTTTCTGCAAAAGCCGGCAGCAGACGCTATCGTACGCGTTCATAAAAAGCTGAAAAAACAGGGCTTGGGGCTCGTGATCTACGACGGTTACCGGCCATGGACTATCACAAAATTGTTTTGGGACTCGGTCACGCCTGACAAGCGGATGTTTGTAGCCGATCCGTCGAAAGGTTCGAAACACAATCGCGGATGTGCGGTCGATCTGGGAATATTCGATCTAAAAACCGGCCAGGCGATTCCGATGCCGTCGGGTTATGACGAGTTTTCGGAACGCGCATCGCCCAAATATACTGGCGGCACGGATGAAGAACGGCGTAATCGCGAATTGCTTCGCTCGTTGATGGAAGCCGAAGGTTTTGTCGTTAACGAGAACGAATGGTGGCACTTTGACTACAAGGATTGGGAGCAATACGCGATCTACGACATTTCGTTTGCGGACGCCGCCAAAGCAAAGTAAAAAGGTAAAAGGCAAAATCGAGTCGGTATGCAGCTCGATTTTGCCTTTTTACTTTCGCCTTTCTGCTACTCTGCCTGAGTGGCCGCCGGAGCCTTAGGCTGGACCGCCTCTATCTGCAAGATCACGTCCACATTGTCCGATACGACCGGCGTACTCGTTCCGGGAATATTGCTTCCCCAATTCACACCGAAATCACGGCGATTGATAGAAGCACTCGCGGTAATCCCCATCCTCGGGCCGCTGCGCTGGCCGCCGGGAAGAAAGCCGGTGACGTTGAATGGAAATGAGATCGACTTTGTTACGCCCTTCAACGTGAAGTCACCCGTCACGACCCATCCTTTTCCTTTCTTTTCGACGCTCGTGCTTTTGAAGGTGATCTCGGGGAATTTTTCAACCTCAAAAAAGTCTGCTGTACGCAGATGGTTGTCGCGGCCCTGAACTCCCGTGTCGATGCTTGTCGATTTTGCGGTGAATGCAACGGACGACTTCGAAATATCTTTCGCATCATACGTAACTACTCCGGTGAAGTCGCGGAAAAAGCCCGGCACCTCGATGAGGCCATTATGTCGGACCTTAAATGAGATGAAGCTGTGAGGCTTATCGAAGTTATACGTACCAGATTCGCCCGTCTGATCGACCTTGCCGTTTACGACAAAGCGCTCTTCAAACTGTTGGTTTACCGCATTTACTCTGGTGCCCCACAGTGCGACGGCAGCGATGATCGCGATGCCAAAACAAAAAACAACTCTTTTCATTATTTAGATTCTCCTCAAAAAGATGACTGATATTTAGAAAGTACGATGCGGCGTAATTACTTCGAATTTATTGCGATCGCTTTTGTTAATATACCGAAATATGAACAGACCTGAAACATCTGAGTACGATGCATATTACGAGCGGTACGTTTCTCGGGTTGCGGACGAGGATATTATTCCTGTGCTCGAAAGCCAACCGGCAGAATTAAGATCTATGTTTTCGAATGTCGGTGACGATCGCGGCAACTATAAATATGCGGACGACAAATGGACGCTGAAAGAAGTGTTAAGCCATTTGATCGATGGTGAACGGATGTTTGCTTATCGTGTGCTCCGCATCTCGCGCGGCGACGAAACGCCGATCGAAGGCTTTGAGCAGGATGGCTATATCGAGAATTCGAACGCCAACAACCGTCCGTTTGCGGAGCTTTTGGAGGAATTCGATCTGCAACGAAGATCAAACGTCCTTTTGATAAAGAACCTTTCCGAGGAAGCGACAAAACGTCTCGGCATGGCCAGCGGCCTGGAAGTCTCGGTTCGCGGGTTGATATATATAATGGGCGGGCATGTGCGGCACCATTTTGCGATCCTGAAAGACCTCTATTCGATCTAGATGCGATTTGATGTGATCGTCATCGGCGGCGGCGCGGCTGGTTTATTTTGCGCTATTGAGGCCGGCAAACGCGGACGTCGAGTTTTGGTGATAGAACATAATGCCGAGGTTGGACGAAAGATCGTCATCTCAGGGGGCGGCCGCTGCAATTTCACAAACATCCACACATCAGCTGAAAACTTCATTTCGAAGAATCCGCATTTTGCAAAATCAGCTCTTTCCCGCTACACGCCGCAGGATTTCATCGAGCTCGTGAAAAAGCATCGCATAGAATTTTACGAAAAGAAGCTCGGACAGCTTTTCTGCCGCGAACGATCCAGTCTTATCGTCGATATGCTGCTCGCCGAATGCCGCGCGGCGAAGGTAAAGATCGAAACCAACTGTTCCGTAGGCGAAGTAGAAAAAGGTGAACTATTTGAGGTTGCGACGTCGCACGGTAGTTTTGAAGCCCAGAATTTAGTGATCGCATCAGGCGGACTTTCGTTTCCAAAGATCGGAGCAACGAATCTCGGATACATGATCGCTCGGCAGTTCGGTTTGAAGATCGAACACACGCGGCCATCGCTGGTCGCACTCGTTGCCGAAGGACGCGAGCGATTTCCATCTGCGGCCGGGGTGTCGGTCGACGCCAATGTCACCGTTGATGGACATTCGTTCCGGGAAAATATCTTATTCACACATCGAGGTCTCTCGGGGCCTGCAATGTTGCAAGCATCGAACTATTGGCAACATGAAGAACCTGCATGCATCGATATCCTTCCGGAAACCGACGCTCGTGAATTGCTCAACGACAACTCCGGAAGTAAGAGAAAGGTCGGAAATTTTCTAGCGGAATATCTGCCTGAAAGGGTCGTTGGATTTGTCGTCGAGCCCGCTGTCGCAGACAGGCCACTGAACCAAACCAGCAAGTCGCAACTCGAAAAACTTGGGGAACTGCTGAACAATTGGCAGTTGAAATTCATCGACACCGAAGGCTGGCACAAGGCAGAGGTTACGCTTGGCGGCGTTTCGACCTACGAACTGTCATCGAAAACAATGGAATCGAAACGTATTCCGGGGCTCTATTTTATAGGGGAAGTCGTGGACGTTACCGGCTGGCTCGGCGGCTACAATTTTCAATGGGCGTGGGCATCCGCGTTTGCGGCAGGCCAGGCGGCTTAAGGTTTTCGAAATTCACCGATATCCAAACCGAATGCTTCCTTAACGTGCTCTTCCTGTGCTTCGGTAACATTTCTCAGATTCTCTAGCCGCCGCCGTGTTTTCTTTATGTGGGTTTTCGCTCGTTCCGCCATGTGCTTAAGCAGGTCGCGACCTTCGGCATATTCGGCGTCGACCTTTTGAAAAAGTTCGAATAGTTCCGACGCTTCCGATACTGCTTTTTCTTCCTTTAGTTCTGCGAACCGTTTTCGCATTTGCGCGATCTGCCGAATTGCGCGGACAAGTTCGTCGCCGATCGTCCCGCCCTGGATCGCTTCCGGGCTTAGACGCAGCTCGTCCGAAAGTTTCTTCAACCTTCCCTGATCGCCCGAGGAATATGCGTGATTCAATTCAGCCATCAGGCCGTGACGTCGTTCCTTTTCGGTGGAATCGAGCGCCAGGTCGGGATGGATGATGCGTGCGAGGTCGTGATATGCCTTTCGCGCCTCGGCGCTTGGTTCCCACTTCTCCGAAGCATGTTTTTCCGCCTCGGCAGCGCGAGCAGCCGATTCCGCCGCGAGACGACGTAATTCCTCGACCTTCTTTTTTATTTCCTCATCATCGGGAACAAGTTTTAATTCCTCTTCGGCGATCTCGGCGTCTATCTCGTCCTGCTCGGCATACAATCTGCCGACTTCCATGGTGTAGCGAGCTCCGAACCGTTCCAGCTCTTCGCGCAGGTCGGTCATCGCCTCCTCTTCCGACGCCAGGCGATCGGCAAGCCGCATGACTATACCGCGCTTTTTTTCGAGTTCGATCTCTTCTGGAAGCAATTCGGACATTAAGAGTAGAAATTCATAGGCCGCGTGAGCAAGGCGAAAGGGTCGTCTACGTTCAGCGCCTCACGCACGTAAAAAGGCTCGCCATATTCCGCATTGATGAGCGTGCCGTAATACCGGGATCGGCTCGCAATGTCGTCGAAATAACGTTTCCCGGTGAGCATCGTTTCCGGTTCGGTGGAGTCAGGATCGAAGAATTGTGACGCATGCGCCTTTATGGCGTCCATCTTTTGCGCGTGAAACTCGCTCACATCGACGACAAAGGATGGCTGGATGCGTCGGGAAAAAATGTCGTGAGCGATGATCGGCGGCGGGATCTTTTCTTCGCCCGTCTCGAAATCGTAATTCTTCATCGCCGCCAGTCGAGCGCATTCGCGAACGATCTGAGCGATATGATCGTGGTCCGGATGTGAATCTCCGAGCTGATGCGTAAGCACAACTCGCGGCTTCAGCCCACGAAAGGCGCGCGCCATTTCGCGTCTGGCTTCTTCATTGACGAACACATGGCCGTCAGGCAATCCAAGATTTTCACGTACGTCGAGCTTAAGTATTTTGGCAGCCTCTTCGGCTTCTTTGGCTCGTCCCTCGACGGTCCCACGCGTGCCCATTTCACCGCGTGTAACGTCAATCGCACCCGTTCGATAGCCCAGACTTTTCAGCTTCAGCATCGTGCCGCCGACCGAAAGCTCGAGGTCATCCGGGTGCGCAAATACAGCTAGCACATCAACTTGCGTCATATCCTTGAATTTAACACAAAGGCATTTCAAACTGGATGAACAGGTCGACAGAATTCATACGCCCGCTCTCATAGCCTTGATATTATTGTTTTATGAAATTAACGATCCTCGGTTCAGGAACGACGGTGCCGCATCCAAAGCGGCGGAGCGCCGGTTATTGGCTCGAAACAAGCGCGGGAACGGCCCTGCTCGATTGTTCGATCTACGTTCCGCGGCAAATGGTCGAGCTCGAATTGGATTGGCCGCAGCTCGACGCGATCTGGATCTCGCATTTTCATCTCGATCACGTTGGCGGCCTCGCGCCATTCCTTTCCGGAACAAAACATGCGGAGGTAATGAAGAAACGCGGCAAGCCGCTGCGAATATTTGGGCCCGAAGGACTTAATGAGCTTTTAGAAGCGTTCGACGATGCCGGAAATTACAAGCTATTTGAGCAGCCATTTTCACTTGAGGTCATCGAGGTCGAACCGCTTGAGACGTTTCAGATCGTTAAAGGAGTAGATGCTGTTGCGATGAAGACGCCGCACAATGACGAAAGTCTTGCGATCCATATTCGCGACCGGGACGACTCGACGCTTGTGTATACCGCGGATACCGGTTTCACAGAATTACTCGCTACCTTCGCGCGAAAGGTCGATCTGCTTGTTATAGAAGCGTCGTATCCGAAGAACAAAACCAAGGAAAAACATCTCGAATTGGCTGAAGCGATGCACATCATTCGCAAAGCCCAGCCGAAGCGAGCTGTTTTGACGCACCTATATCCAATTTGGGACAATTTTGATTTTGCTAAGGAAGTTGCGAAGTATTCGCCGCCGTGTGAGCTGATCGAGGCAGTGGACGGACTTGAAATCGAATTCAAAAATTAAGTGAGCAAAAGGAATTACTAAATACAGAAGCGCCTTATTTATGACTTGATTGCGCCTCGTTTAGCCATCGCCATTAGTTCATCAGGCATCCATTTTTCGAGAACTTTATCTTCGGCTTCAGCTATTGATTTGCCGCGATTTCGCCATTCTTTGGCCGGATCATCTTCGCGGCCGGATTCTTTAGGATAATTTTCGACCTGCTCAAGGCTGATGATCACCCCGTGCGCTATCTCGCTCCAATCTTCGTTTTGAATGCCTCGAAGGACGATCGGCAGGCCTGCCGTCCAGTCCTCTTCCGGAGCCACGTTGTCGTATTCTGGAATTGTCAGTGAAGCCGTCGGCGGAAAAGTTTTGCCTCCGAATTCGCTTACAATTTTTGAACTGAGGTCCTTTAATGAACCGTTCGGATCCGCTTTCCGGATCTCCATTGCGCGATTGAAAATATCTGTAACTGTCGGCTGATCGCTCATATTATTAGCCAAAGATTAGCACAGAATCCGAGTATTCTTAATCGCACACTGAACGAAACGATCCTATGTTAATCTGTCCGTCTTTAACCTAATTCGATGAAGAAATTGATCTACCAATTGCACCTAATTCTGGGAATTCTCGTCTCGATCCCGGTCCTCGCATGGGCACTAAGCGGCTTTTTGTACGCGTTGCCGAACACGGTCGAGGGCGGAGCGGTCGAAAAGATCGACGCATTGAGAGTGAAGGTGAGCGCGCCCGAGGCGATCGCCAAAGCGAGCGAGCTTGCCGGGAAACAACTGCCGACAACCGCACTAACGCTGCTGATGAAGGATGGCAGGCCGCAATATCAGTCGATCGGTGGCCTCGGCGCAGATTCGATCTTTATCGACGCCGAAACTGGCCAGGCTCGAATGTCGGAGCCGCCAACCGCGAAAACCCGCTTTTTCCGCGAAGCTCATTTCTATTTCTTTGCAGGTTCGTGGCAGGTAACACTGCTGCTGATCTTTTCAACGCTTTCGGCACTTTCCGCCGTGACAGGTATTTATCTGAACATTAATTATTGGTCGCGTCGATTATTCTCGCGACGGACGACGGCAAACTAAAAACTTGTCCGGACTCATCCAAATGGATTAGGCTTTATTTAACTTTATGCGAATTCTCAGCATTACTCTGGCCCTTATTTTCGCGGTCGGTCTCGTGTCGGCTCAAAACGAGATCGTGTCGATGTCCGAAAAGGCGTTCGACT
Organism: Acidobacteriota bacterium; assembly: GCA_003223975.1. Classification (GTDB taxonomy): domain Bacteria; phylum Acidobacteriota; class Blastocatellia; order Pyrinomonadales; family Pyrinomonadaceae; genus OLB17. Next base: position 4,732 of record QHXS01000185.1, on the reverse strand, counting down.
ACAAAGACTGGGTTTACAAGAACGTAGATACGGGCAAGGACGTAAATCTTCGCAAGTTTGTGAACGGAAAGAAACTGGTGATCGTCGTATATTGGGCGCCTTGGTGCCACAACTGGGAATACGACGTCGAATATGTTCAATCGCTCTACGAAAAGTACAAAGGCAGCGGTTTAGACATTATCGGTGTGGCTGAATACGATCCGGTCGATAAAATGAAAGATCACATCAAAAAACACAGTGTGACCTTCACAAATGTTTACGAATCGACCTCGACCGTCGAGCGCGAAAAGACGACGCACTTTATGCAGCGCCGGGAAGCCGGCGATACGCGAAAATGGGGCTCGCCGTGGTATGTTTTTTTGGATCCGAAAACGTTCGAATCTGAAGGCCAGGCGATCATTTCCAAAAAAACATCGGTGGTGAACGGTGAATTGAAACGTGACGAGGTCGAGAAATATATCCGTCAGCGTTTGGGCCTGGACGGGACTACGGCCGGAACCGCCGCCGCAAAGAAGGAAATTGAGGTCTGCGAGCCTAATAAAAGCGCGGGACTTCTGAAGCCTTAGTTACTTAACGATATTCGTTATTTTCCCGTTGAATAAATAAAGGGATCTGTTACCGGGATACATCCAGACCTCGGTGTTCCCATTTGTGGTTGCCGAATTTCTCCTGGCTGTTGGCGCTCCCCACGTGGTTTGCAAAGCCTCGGCAGCGGTCATGCCGATCGAAGGTTCCCGTTTACCCGCGGTTGCGGATCCGGTCGAAGTTTTGCTGGATGCCGAAGTTGAAACCGGTACGGTTCTATTTTGCGGAGCAGGAAATGCTCCGCCTATCAGCGCTCCCGGCATCACGGCCAAGGTATCGTTCAGCTTTTGAGCTATCTGTCTGAGCGGATCTTTTGCAGCGACAAATTGGTTCGCGATCGCCTTGTCCTCCGATTGGGCGCAAAGCGTGCCTATTCCCTGGATCTTTACAAGATATTGACCCAGGGCCGGTTTCGTCCGGAAATCGGTCTCAAGCGAAACGAGCCCATCTCTCAGTCCGCGAATGGCCGCGATAATTTTCTTCTTGTTAGCCTCGTTCGCATCCACCGCTTCTTTCTTTAATTTGCCGGAAGCCGCCTCTCTGTCCAGATCCTCTATGGCTACCGCGATCGGACCCATTTTATCGACGAAGACATTAATGTTGTACAGCTGGTTTGAGACCTGTTGCTTTGCTGTGGTGACGTCTGGACTGATCAGAGTCGGCTTGGGGGTTGGGCGCGGAGCCGGCCTTTTCGTCTTCTGCGCAGACGCCGTAAAGACAAAGGTAAGCAACAAGATGCACAAAACTGTCAAGAACCTGGTTATTCTCATTAACATTCCTGCCTGTTCAATATATGCCAAACATTTTATCATAAGAATATGCGGAGTTTGGAAGTTCGACGCCTTGGTAGGGTTGCTTACTCGATCGCGCTGGAACTTCAGAAAGCACTTGAAGTTAGCGTGATTGCTGACCCCGATAGCGGCTATCTATTACTGCTCGAGCATCCGCACGTTTTTACGATCGGTCGACGGTCGAAAGAGAATGGCGTCCTGGCAACGGCAGAACTATTGAAAAACCTCGGAATCGAGGTTTATGAAACCGACCGCGGCGGAAAGGTAACTTATCACGGGCTTGGACAGGTCGTCGGTTATCCCATAATCTCTTTGTCACCGGATCGCGAAGACGTACACCGATACGTTCGTGATATTGAGGAAGTTTTGATCCGGACGATGACCGATTTCGGTATCGATGCGTTTCGGATCGAAGGGCTTACTGGTGTCCACACTTCCGAAGGAAAGATCGCCGCTATCGGTGTGCATATCAAGCGTTGGGTCACGACGCATGGGTTTGCACTTAACGTTAATACTGACCTGAGCTATTACAATTGGATCATCGCGTGCGAAGGTGAACCCGTTACTTCGATGGAACGAATTCTCGGCAGCGAAGTCGAATTGGCCGACGTAGAAGACCGGCTCATTTTAAATTTTGAACACGTTTTTGGATACGAGATCGTGCAGATACCGAAGGCGAAAACACGACCGGTAGGGAGTGTGTCAGTTTTGTAAGGAGTCTTTTATGAAAATCAAGTTCTTTATACTTTCGATCTCATTACTGCTTTGGACCGCGTGCGGACCGGCAACCGATGCCAACAACATGAAGCTGGCGAACGGCAATTCGAACGCCAACGCGGCGCCTGCGCAGCAAACTTTGTCAGTCGTCGAACGGCCGCAAAAGATAAAGGACATGATGGCCGCCCGCGGCGAGCAGGACACGGCGACCCCGACGCTAAAGATCGTCTCGCCGGCGATGAATTCTACATTCCCCAGTTCGACTGTGAAATTAAAGCTCGAACTCGCTGGCGATCTGAAAGGCTATAAACCAGGGATGGACGAAGCTACTCACACGGGGAACCATATCCACGTGATCCTCGACAATCAGCCGTATGAAGCGTTCTATAATCTTGATCACGAATTCGAGCTCAGGAATGTTGCCGATGGTCAGCATACGATCCGCGTATTTCCATCGCGGCCATGGCACGAAAGCTATAAGAATGACGGCGCGTTCCAGGGCGTGACCTTCAGTGTGAAGAACGGCAACGCCGAATCGAACAAACCAGCGACAACTAATTCCGGCCAACAGATGTCGAACGCAAATTCAAATGCGAACGCCGCTCCGACACCTGAAGGCAAGGATATGCAGAATTCGACAGCGGGAGCGGTTGACCCGTCAAAGCCGCTGCTCACATACAGTCGTCCGAAAGGTGAATACAAAGGTGCCGATGCCGATGCGATCATGATCGACTTCTGGCTGGCGAACGCCAAATTGACAGGCGATGGCGGTGAGTACCGCGTACGTTATTCGGTCGACGGCAGCGAGGCGAAGTTCATCGATAAGTGGGAACCGATCTGGCTGTCAGGCTGGACGGCCGGAAAACACACGATCAAACTCGAGCTTATCGATAAGAACGGGAATGTTGTTGATAATGGCGGGTATAATTCGACGACGCGTGAAATAACAGTTACGAAATAATCCGAGCGCGGACACCCTCGAACGACAGTGAACAACGATCAAATGAGCGTTCGCCCTTCAGGCTCTTGACGACGAGAGTATCCGCACTTCAAAGATATATGCGACGAGATACAACTTCCTGGTACAGCCACAACTTGAACATGGAAATGCCGCTTGTGGCATACGGGCACGCGGGCTATCCGCTGTTGATGTTTCCGACGGCGGCGGCCGATTACCTGGAATACGAACGATTTCATCTCGTCGATGCGATCAAGGATCTCATCGAGGACGGAAAAATACGCGCGTATTCGATCAATTCGGTCAACAAATATAGTTTGCTGAACCGCGAGTCGCATCCAGGATGGAAGGTCGAGATGCTGTCGCGCTATGACCGTTATGTCATCGACGAGGTTCTGCCGCTGATCCGCAATGAATGCGGCGAGGATGCGAAGCCGCTCACAACGGGAGCTTCTCTTGGCGCGTTTTTAGCTGCAAATACTTACTTCAAACATTCCGATCAATTCCGCGGAACGATCGCGATGAGCGGAAGCTACGACATCTACAACTATCTCGATAAGGGTTTCTACGACGACAATGTTTACTACAACAACCCCGCAATGTATTTGCCAAAGCTCAACGACGATTATCACTTGCCGCGCCTTCAAAAGGCGGACTCGATAGTGATCGTCTCGGGCCAGGGAAACTACGAAGCTCCCGACCGCAGCCGTGAGCTATCAGGAATTCTCCATTCAAAAGGTATCCCACACCTGCTCGAACTCTGGGGGCATGATGTTGCCCACGACTGGCCGTGGTGGCGGAAGATGCTGCCGTATTATCTTGGAAGATTTTGCCAAGATTGAGGGATGAAGTCAGAGGGATGAGGGATGAATGATTCAGGAGTCGAAGGTCAGAAACAGCAAGATCTCCGCAAGCGGCTACGCGAGTATGCGCTCCGAATTCTTAAGCTGTATGATTCACTACCGAGGTCCGGTTCGGTACACATAATTACGCATCAATTGGCCCGTTCAGGGACGTCGCCTGGAGCTCAGTATCGCGAGGCTTGTCGAGCAAAATCGGATGCGGATTTCATTAGCAAGATCGAAGGCGCCGTGCAAGAATTAGACGAAAGTGATTATTGGCTGGTACTTCTAGGGGCGGGCGGTTACGTTCCCGAAAAAAAATTGTATCCATTGATCAAAGAAACTGATGAATTGATCTCGATTTTTGTTTCGATGGTTAATAAAGTAAAGCAGCGTAAAACGAAAACGGCATGAACAAGTGCATGCACGCTTCATGTTCATCCCTCATCCTTCCGCCTTCATCCCTCAAGGAGCTATGACGACGTTTATGTGCGACGGATATTTCGCGGATCGATAGATCGTTTGTGTCGCTGATTGATATTCGCTCATCGGTGCGGTGAAAATATTCGGCACGAATTTCTGCGGATTGCGGTTGTAGAGCGGAAACCACGTGCTCTGCACCTGCACCATTATCCGATGTCCTTTTAAGAACGTGTGGTCGTTGCCGCGCATATTGATCGAGTATTCCGTTACTGCATTTGGCTTGATGGCCTCGGGCTTTTCAAAGCTCTTGTAATAACGTCCCCGGAATATCTCTTCGGCTACCATCAATTTGTAATTCGACATCTTCGGGTCGGCATCGTCCGCCGGATAAACGTCTATCAGTTTCACGACCCAAT
>QHXS01000135.1 GCA_003223975.1 Acidobacteriota bacterium | reverse complement strand
CGGAAAACGTAAGCCGAAAACGGTTCGTTGGGCGAATATTTTCGATCGATCCGGTCGCCGGACATATCATTGTCCTTAAATCCGTATTCGGCCACGTGAGTAGCGGGATTCGGCGCGAATTCGACAATATGGTCCAGCAGGATCTGCAGGCCGACCAGTGTGGTACTTGAGACCGCATAGACCGGGCAAAGTTTGCTGGCGGCGATGGCCTTGGCGAGGTTCGGATAAATGTCTTCTTCGGGGAGAGTTCCGTCATTAAAGTATTTTTCCATCAGATCGTCATCGGACTCTGCCACGATCTCGATCAGGCGTTCGCGCGTTCGTTCGAAAACGTCACGCCCCTCTTCGGGTAACGGTATCTCCTTTGCTTTTCCATGCTCGTCAAATTCATAAGCTTTTTGGTGCACGACATCGACAACGCCTCCGAAATCACCTTCGGCGCCGATAGGAAGTGTGAAGGGAACGATCGACCGGGCAAAGCTTTGGGTAGCCGTTTCGAGCGCGTGTCCGAAATCGGCGTGCTCCTTGTCGATCTTGTTGATGACCATGAACCTCGGAAGCAGGAATTCATTCGCATACTGCCAAGTCTTTTCAGTTTGAACTTCGATGCCGTGAACGCCGTCAACTATGACCATCGCACAGTCGACAACGCGCAACGCCGGCCGGGCATGCGACACAAATGCGGCATATCCTGGAGTGTCGATAAAATTGATCTTGGTGTCTTTGTATTCGGCGTGGGCGAAGTTGTTGTTGAGAGATACTTTTCGCTCTATTGAATCTTCTTCGTAGTCGGTGATCGTCGTTCCTTCGTCTACCTTTCCCCAGCGATGTGAAGTTCCGGACACGTGCAACAGGGATGAAACCAATTGGGTTTTACCCGAGTCGCCGTGTCCGATCACAGCCAGATTTCTAATGTTTTCTGTCGTAAATGCTTTCATCGTCGGCAAGTTCTCCTAAGAAATGAGTTGAAAATTTCACAGTTCAATGTTCGACATTCAAGGTTGGAAAGAAAGCTCAACTTTGAACTCTGAACCTTGAACTTTGAACCTGGACAGTTGGTAAGTATTAAATTTATATGACGTAACGGAAAAGGGCAAGAATGTTGTAACCGAACCGCAAACGAAATCACTTGTTAATGGAGGGGTTTCGGAGTAATCTAGGGCGCACGGGCCATACCCTTGGGCTGAAGATTACAAAACTGTTCGGCAAAACGCCGTATCGGGAAACGTCTAGGCATATTAAGCGCATCGTAGGCGTGCGTTCACACGTTGATACGAGCCTACAGTCAATAGTTGAGATTCAAAATGGATAAATCAATCGGAATGATCAAACGCCCGAAAATGTTCGGGCTCGCCGTCCTGGCCACGATCTGTGCCGGCATTGTTGTTGCAGCACAGGACATCGTGCCCGTAAGTGATCTTACCGGCGGCACAAGTGTTTTTGTTTTCCGCGGCGCCTCCCGGGCCGTAGCCAAGAAGTTTGTCAGCCAGGGACGGACCATCCGCTCCAAGTCACAGCGGATCGAGTCATCAAAGCGGGTTACAAGTCAGTATTCAACACTCTCGAAGGTCAATCCTCGTCGAACGCGTGTAGAAGCGGTCAATCCTAACGATCCCCGCATGGCAAAGATCAATACGATGCCTCGCGATCAGGCATCTCGGCTTTTTGCAGGGGTCGGCGAGTATTACATGGACCTGAAGAACTATGACCAGGGAATCGATGTATTTCGCGAATCTCTCGAACTCGACTCGACGAACGCAGTTGCGAAGTCGGGCCTAAGTGAAGCGCTTTCGCTTAAGGGAAACGAGCTGCTGGCAAAGGATAATTTTCCCGTCGCGCGTAAATTCTTCGAGGAATCTCTGATCTATAACGATAAGAACGCGCCCGCATACTTCGGCTTGGCTGAAGTACAGACGGAATTAGGCGAACTGGAAGCCGCTTCGGCGACCTATGAAAAAGCGCTGCAGTTCGATAAGGAATTGACCGAGATCTACGTACCTCTCGGTATTTTGTATTACCAGTCAGGTATAAGCTCGTCACCGGTCGATGCCGCTAAGATCGCAAAGGCGGATACGCTGTTGACAAAGGCCGTCGCCGGTGACCCGAACGACAACCAGGCACAATATTATCTCGGTCTTGTTCGCATGTATCAGGGACGGGACCGCGAAGCTCTTGAAGCTTTCACAAAATCGAAACAGCTTGACGCGACATACCCGGAAGCGTTTTATGGTTCGGGCCAGGCAAATTCTCGTTTGAACAACGACCAGGCAGCCGTACAGGATTTTCTGAAAGCTACCCAGTTGCGGCCAACCTATTTCGATGCGTGGTTCGGCCTCGGTTCGGCGTATTTCGAATTGACCGATTATCCAAACGCGATCGCGGCGTATGAGACCGCCAAGAAGTTGAAAAACGATAACGCCGAAGTTACTGCCAATCTTGGTGACGTCTACCGGCAGATCGGCGATTTCAACAAGGCAGAATCGAATTACAATCTCGCGGCCCTTTTCTTCGAACGTCAAAAGGATTTTGCAACGAATAAAGAAACGCGAGAGATAGCGGGTGAAACTTATAGCAAGGTCGCGTTCGCGATCGCGAAGCAATGTGAGAAATACGCTGGTACGGGTCAGCCCTGCAAATGGGATGTGGCTGTTCGGGCCCTTGAGAAATCGGCTTCGATCAACAACGGCCCAAATGACTATGCGAACCTTGGGTGGGCGCTTCACAACGCAGGCAGGGCCGACATCGCTGCTGGCCGGACAGCTCAGGGCCGTGAAAAGCTGACGCGCGCACGCGACAATTTGAAAAAAGCGGTCGACGCTAATCCAAAGGCTGTTTCGGGCCCGCTGCTTAATCTGGGAATGGCATATAGCGACCTCGGCGAAACCAAGGCTGCTATCGATACGCTTAAACAGGTAATTCAAAAGGAGCCTAAGTGGGTTTTTGCGATCAACGAGCTCGGGATCGCGTATTTGAATGACGGGAATACAAAGGAAGCGATCAGCCAGTTTAATAAGGTAATAGACCGCGATAATAAATTTGCTGCCGCGTACTATAACCTTGCGAAAGCTCAGTTCAAGAACGGCAACCTGGGCGAGGCGAGCAAAGCTCATTCCAAGCTTAAGTCGATTGGCCGACCCGACCTTGCCAATCGATTGACCGTCGAAACGAACGGCGCGATAAGAAGTTAACCTTTGGCGGCCATTTGGATCGATACTTTCGGGAGTTCCATAAGTAAGGGCTCCCGATCTTTAATGCCTATTGAAATTCTCGAGAATATTCCGCTCGCACCGTTTACGACACTAAAAGTCGGCGGCCCGGCGCGTTATTTTGCGACCGCACGCTCAGAAGACGATATTGCCCGAGCACTCGATTTTGCAGAATCGGGCGGCCTCGACGTTTTCGTTCTTGGCGGCGGCAGCAACATCCTGGTTTCCGACGACGGATTCAAAGGCTTAGTCCTTCATATTACTTTGACCGGTATCGAGTTCAATTCGAACATCAAAGTTGCAGCAGGGGAAGATTGGGATCGTCTTGTAGCTAATTGTGTTGAAAAGGGTCTTGCGGGATTCGAATGCCTAAGCGGAATTCCCGGATCTGTAGGAGGGACGCCGGTCCAGAATGTCGGCGCCTACGGACAGGAAGTGTCGGAAACGGTAGTATCGGTTCGCTGTTTTGATCGCGAATCGCGCAATTTCATCGAGTTGTCGAATAAAGATTGCGGCTTTGAATACCGCAAGAGCATTTTCAACACCACGCACCGCGATCGCTTTGTCGTTACCAGCGTGGAATTTGCACTCGTTCCCGACGGTTCACCAAAAATCGCGTACAAGGACCTCAAAGGCCATTTTGGGACTCATCAACCGACCTTGCGAGAAACGCGCGACGCGGTACTAAAGATCCGACGCGCGAAATCAATGGTGATCGACGCAGATGATCCGAATTCGAAAAGTGCCGGGTCGTTCTTTAAAAATCCTATTGTCCCTTTATCTGCTCTTTCCAAGATCGCCGGGCGTCCGCCGATACACAACGTGCCGAGTTTCCGCCTTAACGAATCGGAGGCGAAAATTCCGGCGGCATGGCTGATCGAAAACGCCGGGTTTTCAAAGGGTTACATACATGGAAATGCCGGGATATCTTCGAACCATTCACTTGCGATCATCAACCGGGGAAACGCATCGGCGAAAGAGATCGTTGAATTGAAAGACATGATCCAAAAAGCGGTAGATGAGAGGTTCGGGATCATGCTTCAGCCAGAACCGATCTTCGTGGGTTTTTAGGTGGTTTCTGCGCAAAAATCTTGTTCCGACACCGTCAAGCTGCGGTATAATTTGACAACTTCATTCGATTTAAGAACCTGGGGGCTGCATATGCTACGAAAACCGCTTTTCGCACGATCACTCGTTGTTTACGCTCTTATTTTTTCACTTCTTCCGTTCTCAGCATCCGTACGAGCGAACGACATTGTTCCGTCGGACGACCTTGTCGCCGGTACGAGCGTTTTTGTTTTTCGCGGATCGAGCAAGAAACCACAGGAAAAGTTAGGTGCGGTCCGCGGATTCCGCGGAGCCGGCGGCGGCCGTGCCCGAATTTCGGCGCAGATCGCTTCATCGCGCAAGAAAAAGGCTGACGCATCAAAAGCTCGGGCCGCTGAATTGGCGCGCATTCGTGCCAGAGAGCGGGTCGCAAGATTAAAGCAATCGAACACATTCGCCGCAAAAGGTGAAGCACAGCTTGCGAACGGCGAAGTTGACGGGGCGATCACGAGTTTTCGTGAATCGATAAAACTCAACGCAAAGAATGTTGAAGCAAAGACAGGACTAAGCGAGGCGCTTACGGCGAAGGGCGTCGAGAGCGCGGGTCA
>QHXS01000184.1 GCA_003223975.1 Acidobacteriota bacterium | reverse complement strand
CTCGGCGCGCGCAGATCGAAGTTGCGGTCGCGAATTACAAAAAGCATTTCGGCCGACAGCCGCGCGGCATCTGGCTGCCCGAATGCGCGTACGAGCCGGGCATCGAAGACCTGGTGAAAGCCGCCGGCATCGAATACTTCATCGCCGACACGCATGCCATTTTGTACGGCGATCCGCGGCCGCGTTTTGGCGTGCACGCACCCGTGATGTGTGATAACGGTGTTGCGGTTTTCGCCCGCGATGTCGACACTAGCCGGCAGGTTTGGTCGGCCGAGGTCGGTTATCCAGGCAACGATCTTTACCGCGAATTTTATCGAGATATCGGATGGGACGCGCCGCTCGAAATGCTCGGGCCGCATTTGCATGAAGACCAGGCACGTCGTCACCTCGGTTTGAAATATCACCGCATCACCGGCAAAGACGTCCCGCAAAATCAGAAGAAGCCGTATATACCATCGCTTGCGCGCGACAAGGCCGGCGAGAACGCGTCGCACTTCATAGGCGAACGAATCGCCCAGGCGCGCAAACTGACAGAGACGTTCGAGGGCCGTCCGCCGCTAGTAGTATCTCCTTATGACGCAGAACTTTACGGGCACTGGTGGTTCGAAGGACCGTTGTTCCTGGATTTCTTTTTCCGCAAGCTTCATTGGGATCAGAGCGAGATCGCGGCCGTCACGCCCGGCGATTTTCTCGACTCAGGATTGCCGATCCAGGTCCAGCAGCCGTCCGCTTCGTCGTGGGGCGAAAATGGTTATTACAAGGTGTGGCTGAACGAAAAGAATGCGTGGATGTATCCGTTCCAACACGACGCCGAACGGAAGATGACGGAGGTAGCCAACAAGTTGGCGGTTCAGAGTCCAGAGTTCAAAGTTCAAGGTTCAGGCTCCGGTTCCAACTTTGAACTCGGAACTTTGAACTCGGAACTGTTGCTTCGCGTAGCGAACCAACTCGCCCGCGAACTCCTCCTTGCTCAATCTTCCGACTGGGCATTCCAGATCTATCAGGGCACGACGGTCGAATATTCAGCACGCCGCTTTCGCTCGCATATCCACCGCTTCGATCTGCTTTATAAGATGCTGTCAGAACGGCCTGCGCGCGGGGTACCCGCCGGAGCATCTCCGAGCGGGGTGCCTTTAGCGGGCGGCCAGTTTCTCACAGGCGAACAACTAGACCTTTTAACAGAGATCGAATACCGCGACACGATCTTCCCGGAGATCGATTTTCGAGTCTATGCCAAATAACCGGGTCAACTCCAATACATGAACGATCCGAGCACTTTCCATCGGTCGCCGCGCTTGTTGAAATCTTCGACCGAGTTAAAGTCGGTGTTATCGCTCGGGTTCCATGGGTTCAGCAGCTTGATCTGGTTCGCCGCCACATCGACGCCGGTGACCACCTTCACGTGCGGCGAACCTTTTTTCCATTCGCCGGTAACCCAGTACGGCCCGTGCGATTTCAATGCCGCGGCGAGTATTCCAATGTTGTCCAGGTCGCCATCACCGGCGCAGCCCAGGCCCAGTGTCCTCGCTATCGTCAGGCAGTTTTCCGGCGCGATGCCGTTCTGCAGCCAATAATCCGGAAACACGTCCGGGTCGGCGTTCAGTTTCTCTAGCGGCTCGGTCGCTGGCTTGTTCTTCCACACATACAACATCTGCAAACATGCTAACCAGCACGTGCTCCGATTCGGCTGCGATATATAAGTAACCGCCGGCTGTACATCCACAAATCCCATGATCTTATCCTCGCCTCAATATCGTTGGTTTTTTTCTGTGGAATCTTAACACGAAAACGTCAAAATCACCTTGCCGTAACCTTTGAAGCGGCTCGAATTACGGCCCACGTCGAGTCATCGGAATCGAACACGGAATCCAGCCCCTGCTCTTCCATCGGCGGGTCGCCCATATATTCGTCGCCGGCTTTCCAGAACAACTGGCCTTTGATCGGCCGAGCGATTCCACTGAACGCCCAGAAGTTCGCACCCCCGATCTCGGGCACTTTTCGAACAAGCCTAAACATCTCCTCGAAATATTTATCGCGAAATGTCGTCGCCGCAGTCGGATCGAAAGACTGCCCGTCGCGCGGCAAACCAAACTCTTCGATGACCATCGGTTTGCCTAAGCGTTTTGCGACATCGAGATTCTCCTGAATGTAATCAGCGCTCTTTTTGTCGACCTGATCAAACTGCTCGGCGAGCTTTCCGTTCTCGAACCAGCCCCAATTCTTCGGCCAGATATGTATCGTCAGATAATCGACATTCTTGTCGGCGTGGATCTTTTCGAACAGCTTGACGTCCTCGGTCCCGATCCAGCCTTCGTGCCCGATCGTGACGAGATGATTTTTGTCGAACGCCTTGATTTGCCAGCTATGAGCTCTTACCCATACCCAGTAATTTTCATTAGCCGATGAGCGCATCGGACGCGGTTCGTTCGCAAGCTCCCACGCAAAGATCGTCGGGTCGTCGACGTACCGTTCGCCGGTGACCGTATTGCGTCGCGTCACAACGAACCCGAGCTGCGAGGCATACGCCTTTTTGCACGGCTCGCACGAATAGAATTTCGCCACCTTGTCGCGCAGTTCGTCCCAAGTCGGTTTCCGCGTCAGCCATTCGCTCGAAATAACGTTGTTCCAGATCAGATATTGCTGAAAGCCGCCGCTCCATTCCCAGTTATTGCTCAGGAAAATGACGGCCCGCATTTTTCGCTTCGCCATCTCCGCGAGCACGATGTCCAGGCCGCGCAAAACGCTATCGTCAAATTTCCCCTGTTCCGGCTGCAGCGCCGGCCCGACACGTGTCACGCCGTTCATGGGCCCGCTGCCTTCCGCACCTGCCATCAGGCGCAGGTTCGTCACGCCGTTCGCTTTTAGAAAATCGAGCTCGCGTCTCAGCCGATCGATCCCGCGTTTCTTATCTTTCTCAAGCCCCAGCAAACCGCCGTACCAATAATTCGCCCCGACAAAATAATACGGCTTCCCATCCGCATAAAACTGATGCCCGCGCACCGTGACAAACGAATTCTGCGCAACGGCGATCGCCGCGAATACCAATACCGCCAATATCGATCTGACTGTCCGGATCATTCGGAAAAGGATATCAAATGACTGGAGTACAGGCGTCCCGCCTGCGAAATACATGAAATATACGAAAGATTCACGATCGGAGCGGCAAGCATCCCCGCTTGCCTGAGTGCGTAGCACGAACCTCGGTCATATAGAACGTTTCTAATGCATGTCGTTAGCCGCTTCGCAGTGCTGCTAGTCGTTCCAGCGGCTCGTTTGCCTAAAGACGGGGTGAAAGCTATTATTTAAGTTTTCATTCCTGGAGGATTTCGATGATAGAGAAGGGCGTGGACATTGCTCCCGCAGAAGGAAAACTGGGCATTTTGCTCGTGGGGTTAGGTGCCGTCAGCACGACGCTTGTGGCCGGTGTCGAGGCCGTAAAGCGCGGCATTTCGGAACCGGTCGGCTCGCTGACACAGATGGGCACGATCCGGCTCGGCAAACGCACCGACAACCGCGCGCCGAAGATAAAGGATTTTGTGCCGATCGCCGACCTGAACGACATCGTTTTTGGGGCGTGGGACATCTTTCATGACACCGCCTACGAAGCCGCGATGAACGCCGGCGTTCTTGAAAAGGACCTCGTCAACCAGCTTTCCGAACCGCTCTCATCGCTCAAGCCGATGGCCGCCGTCTTCGAACAGAATTACGTCAAACGTATCACTGGCGAAAACGTAAAGACCGGCAAGAACAAGATGGACCTCGCCGAGCAGCTGATCGACGACATCGCGAAATTCAAATCCGACAACGGCTGCGATCGTCTTGTGATGGTATGGGCGGCTTCGACTGAAATTTATGTTGAAGAATCCGAAGTGCACAAGTCCCTCGAGGTGTTCGAGAAAGCGATGTACGACAGCGACCCACGCATCGCTCCGTCGATGATCTATGCGTACGCGGCCCTGAAATCGGGCGTACCTTTTGCGAACGGCGCTCCGAATTTGACGGTCGACATCCCCGCGATGGTCGAGCTTGCTGAACAGACGAAAATGCCGATCTGCGGAAAGGATTTCAAGACGGGCCAGACGCTGATGAAGACCATCCTCGCGCCCGGTTTGAAATCGCGAATGCTCGGGCTCGACGGCTGGTATTCGACGAACATCCTCGGCAACCGCGACGGCGAAGTGTTGGACGACCCCGAAAATTTCAAATCGAAAGAGGTCTCAAAACTTTCCGTGCTCGAACACATTTTCCAGCCCGAAGTTTACCCTGACCTCTACGGCAATTTTTCGCATGTTGTCCGCATCAACTATTACCCGCCGCGTGGCGACAATAAAGAAGGCTGGGACAATATCGACATCTTTGGCTGGCTCGGCTACAAGATGCAGATCAAGATCGATTTCCTTTGCCGCGATTCGATCCTTGCGGCACCGCTGGCGCTTGACCTTGCGTTGTTCATGGACCTCGCTCAACGCGCCAAGATGAAGGGCGTGCAGGAATGGCTGTCATTCTATTACAAGGCGCCGCAGACGGCCCCGGGGCTTTATCCGGAACACGATATTTTCATTCAATTGATGAAACTGAAGAACACGCTTCGTCATATGCGCGGCGAGGAACTGATAACCCACCTCGGGCTCGAATACTACGATTAGCAGGACGTTTCCAGAATTTTGTTGCAACGATAGTTGATTTTATGTTAAATATTGGGTGGAGCGGCGTTTTACGCCCTGCCAAATTCACCTCTGGACTGTTCCTTCCAATACAGTAAAGTCCAGCCAACGATTAAAACATTGAAATCATCTTTATCGACGACAGATTCGCCGTAACTGTTACTGCAAATCTGGGATTGAAAAAACGTCATACGGCCAAGCGAGAACTCCAGCAGTATCGAAGTTCGGACAAGGAGTAGATCGGCATGAAGAACGAGACGGCAAAGAGAAAGGAAACCGCGTCAAAGGGCATATTGCTTGACCCCGAACGCAAGAGCCCAAGGGCTGCTGAGTTTGAGGACAAGCTGACCGGTTTGATCGTCGGGCAGGAACGAGCTGTTCGCCGGATGAGCGGCCTGTTCCAGATATACCTCGCCGGTATGAATAACCCGTCGCGTCCTATAGGGACGATGCTGTTTCTCGGGCCCACGGGTTCGGGTAAAACGCGGGTCGTCGAAGCTGCATCGGAAGTTTTGTTTGCCGATCCGCACGCCGTCGTCAAGATCGACTGTGCAGAATTCCAACATTCGCATGAGATCGCAAAATTGATCGGTTCGCCTCCGGGATATCTCGGCCACCGCGAAACGTCGCCGATGCTTACGCAGGAAAACCTGGACAAGGCGCACACCGACGAGACCAAACTGACGTTCGTGCTTTTTGACGAGATCGAAAAAGCGTCTGACTCGCTATGGCAGTTGCTGCTCGGTATTTTGGACAAGGCGACATTGACGCTCGGCGACAACCGCCGTGTCGATTTTTCGAAGACCGTCGTCATTATGACCTCGAACCTTGGCGCTCGCGAGATGTCGGACATGATCTCGGGCGGCATCGGTTTCGCACCGACTAAACAGGGAACTCCAAAGGAAGACAACGAGATAGATTCTAAGATCTACCGGACGGCTCTCGAAGCGGCGAAACGAAAATTCTCGCCGGAGTTCATGAACCGTATTGACAAGGTCGTTGTGTTCCGCAGCTTGAAAGAACATCACCTGCGTCAGATCCTGGACATCGAGCTGCGTGCCGTGCAAGACCGCATAACGGAATCGGCGGGGACAAAATTCATTTTCGAATGCACGACCGAAGCAAAGGAATACTTGCTCGGCGAAGGCATAGACCTGAAATACGGAGCTCGCCATCTGAAACGAGCGATCGAAAGATTTTTGGTCTACCCGCTGTCGAACTTGGTCGCAACACAGCAGGTTGAAACCGGCGATTTTGTGATGATCGACTACGACACGTCGAAGGGCGGACTTTTCTTTACGAAACATTCGGGCAAAATGATAATTCCCGATACGCAGGAAGAAAAGTCGGACGACGGGCCGATGGTGAAGTCGGATGCCGTTGGAGCTCCGTTGCCGCAAGCCTCGGCAGCGCCGCAGATGAGTCGGTCGAAGGGCGAGGACCCGCGGGAAAGTTGATAATTTAGTTTCGATATCGGGTGTTTTGTGGACACCCTTTATCGGCACCCCCAATGCAACGAACGTTGTACTGCTTCGTGCCACCGTTCGAGGAGCTGTTTTGCCTGGGACTCAGACATTTCAGGCTCGAAAGTTTTATCCGCTTGCCAATGCTCCGCAAGCTCTTTTTTCGACGTCCAAAACCCTGATGCCAGCCCGGCAAAGTACGCCGCCCCGAGCGCAGTAGTTTCGGCTATCTTTGAGCGGACGACCCGGATCTGCAGGATGTCCGACTGAAACTGCAAGAGCAATTCGTTTCGCGTCGCCCCGCCGTCAACCCGTAATTCCTTTAAACTTGAGTTCGAATCGGCGTTCATTGCGTCTAAAAGATCTGCCGTTTGGAAGGCGATAGATTCGAGGGCCGCGCGGGCAATATGAGCCTTTCCCGTTCCACGTGTCAGCCCGATGATCGCGCCGCGAGCGTCCTGGTCCCAATGCGGCGTTCCTAGTCCGGCAAAGGCAGGGACGAAATAGACGCCGCCGTTGTCCTCGACCGAGGACACAAGCATTTCGACGTCGGCCGATTTTTCAATGATTCCCAGTGCATCGCGAAGCCATTGAATGACAGCACCGCCGATGAACACGCTTCCTTCAAGTGCATATTCGGTTTTGTTGCCGACCTTCCAGCCGACGGTTGAAAGAAGGCGATGTTTCGAAGCTACAGGTGCGACACCGACATTCTGCAGCATAAAGCAGCCTGTTCCGTAGGTGCTCTTCGTAGAACCTGCCTCAAAACAGCCCTGGCCGAAGAGTGCCGCTTGCTGGTCGCCCGCTATTCCCGCGATCTTAATGCCTTTTAGCTCTGCGGGGGATTCGATCTCGCCGTAAACTTCGCTGGATGAGCAAACATACGGCAATAACATATGCGGAATATCGAATATGTTCAGTAGCTCATCGTCCCACTCGAGCGTATTGATATCGAAAAGCATCGTTCTCGATGCATTCGATACGTCGGTTATATGCAGTTTGCCGTTTGTGAGGTTCCAGACGAGCCATGTATCGACGGTGCCAAATGCCAGTTCGCCCTTTTCCGCTTTGGTCCTAGCATCAGGGACATTGTCGAGCAGCCAACTGATCTTGCTCGCTGAGAAATATGCGTCGACCTCCAAGCCAGTTTGTCCGCGGATCAGTTCGCCGTGTTCGTTACGGATTCGATCGCAAAAATCGGATGTCCGCCGGTCTTGCCATACGATGGCGTTGTGAATTTGCTCGCCGGTTTTACGGTCCCAGATAATAGTCGTTTCGCGTTGGTTTGTAATTCCAACACCCGCGATGTCACTGGCAACCAGTCCGGCTTTCTGGATTGCATTGATCGCAGTTCTGACCTGACTGTCGAATAACTCATTTGGATCGTGTTCGACCCAGCCCGGACGTGGATAGATCTGACGAAACTCAGATTGAGCCAGTGACACGATCTCGCCGCTATGATCGAAAACGATCGAGCGGCTGCTTGTGGTGCCCTGGTCGAATGCGAGAATGTAACTCATCGGCTAGATCTTTTCCAGAGCCTGTTCGAAATCGGCTTGGAGATCATCGAAACTCTCGATCCCGACGGAAAGCCGAAGCAAGCCATCGGTAACGCCGGCGGCGATCCGATCTTTACGGGGAATCGTCGCATGCGTCATCGAAGCCGAATGTTGAATGATCGTTTCGACACCGCCAAGGGACGTTGCGAGCGTACATAGCTTTAGGTTGTTAACTAATGTTTTGCCGGCCTCGATCGTCCCGACGTCCAAACCGATCATTCCGCCAAAGCCAGGCATTTGTTTCTTAGCGACGTCATGATTGGGGTGCGATTCCAGTCCGGGGTAATAAACCGCCTCCACTCTCGGATGTTTAACCAACATATTCGCCAGAGCGAATGCGTTCTCGTTGTGACGCTCCATTCGGAGTGCGAGAGTTTTGATACCGCGCAAGACTAGCCAGGCGACCTGCGGTGCGATATTGCCCCCGAACAGCTTCGACGCTTTCTGCCGTGCGGTATTTACGATATCCGCATTCCCGGCTAGAACGCCTGCAGTTAGGTCACTATGGCCGCCGAGATATTTGGTCGCGCTATGGATCACGGCATCGATCCCGAGCTCCAGGGGCCGTTGATTATATGGCGTAGCGAATGTGTTGTCCGTGACAGTGGTAATGCCGCTCGCTTTCGCGATATTTGCAACCGCGGCTAGGTCGGTTATTTGAACGATCGGGTTTGACGGCGTCTCCGTCCAAAATAATTTCGTATTCGACTGGATCGCTGACCCATAATTCTCGGCATTTGTTGCATCGACAAATGTGGTTTCGATCTCGAAATGGTCTTTGAGAAAATGAAAAAGGTTCGTGGCTGTCGAATACATCGACGCCGGGGCCACGATGTGGTCGCCCGTACGGCAAACGCTAAAAACCGCGGCCGAAACCGCGGCCATGCCCGAAGCGAATGCGAGGGCGGCCTCGCCGTTCTCAAGCTCCGCCATTGTTCGTTCCAGCGCTGCCGTCGTCGGATTACCTAAGCGCCCGTAGTAATAACCGGGCCTCTCTTCGTTGTGAATTGCCGAGGCCTCGTCGGCGTTCGGAAATGCGAAAACCGAGGCTGGATAGATCGGGACAGAAACGGCGCCATGTTCGGCGTCCCGGTCCTCGCCCGCATGTACGGCAAGGGTTTCGAAGGTTTTGCTCATATTGTTTCGCTATGAATCGTAATTGTGATTCGACGAAAACGCAATTGAACTTTATCGGTGCCGATAGATGTTGACATATATGGTTAGCATGATATGATTCATCCAGTTCCCTTGCTTATATGAGGAACGGCATATATGAATGATTCACTCGACGAGATCGAACGGGCCTTTCTCGCCTTTAGCGACAAAACGCGCATCCGGCTTATCCATCTAATGAGCCGTGGCGAAGTCAGCGTTAACTACTTATGCGAATCGCTGGAAATAAGCCAGCCCAAAGTCTCGCGGCACCTGGCATATATGCGAAGTATGGGAATCGTGAACACTCGACGAGACGGAAAATGGATATTCTACAGCCTGGCAGAGCCGACGAGCAGGGTCGGGTTGCAATTCTTTCGTGACGCTCTCAGTTGGATAGGGTCGGTGATCGACGACCGAGATGAAATTGTACCGCCGGTCGAACGAGAGACTGAAATCCCTCAAAGATCGAGTATAAGCGAAGAAACTGATATATATGGGAAAACGGATATAATACCGGAGCGCGGCGAGATGGAGATCTATTTGCTTTGATCGACCGGCACATTAGCGTGATCGAACGGGCAATGTCTACACCCATTTCCACAGCAATAGCCTCTTTTTCGCAAATATCCTTCCGTAAGGACGATGAGTTCATTCTCAGTGTAAAAGTCGTCGCCTTCGATCAACGGCCTCGAATTCGATTGCGATTGGATCCGGTCCTCAAGCTCTTCCATAAACTGCTAAAAATTCCTTGTTTCCTTCGGCCCCTAGTATGGGCGAGTCGACCACGCCTCCAACCGAGAAGCCGATCTCTGAAGCGAACTCATTTATCTTTAACACCACTTTTTCATGCTGCGCTGTATCTCGAACGATGCCTCCTTTGCCGAGTTCACCGCGCCCGACCTCGAACTGTGGTTTTATCAATGCGACGATCTTCCCCTTAGCTTTTATTAAGTCGAGGATAGCCGGCAATATCTTGGTCAGCGAAATGAACGACACGTCTATGACCGCAAGGTCGAACTTTTCCGGAAAATCTTCCGGCCGCAGGTTTCTGGCGTTGGTTTTTTCACGAAGCTCAACCCGCTCATCGTTTCGCAATCGCCAAACCATCTGGTTGGTACCGCTATCAATCGCTACGACCCTTGCAGCCCCATGCTGGAGTAAGCAATCAGTAAAGCCGCCGGTCGAAGAGCCAACGTCCAGGCAGACTGCACCGGTTGGATCCAACGAGAAGCGCTTGAGAGCGTGTTCGAGCTTTAAGCCGCCACGGCTCGCATACTTGCTTTCCGGCCCGGCACCTTTTAAACGTATGTTAGAAGCGGTCGAAACTAACTGAGACGGTTTGTCGATCCGCTTTTCGTCTGCCAGCACAACGCCTGCCAACACCAGCGCCTGTGCCTTGGTGCGTGAGTCGGCAAGTTTCCGATCTACAAGTATCTTATCGATCCGGTCTTTAACTTTTTCGTCAGTCGACATTTAATCGGGACCTTGCGAAAAGGGTATTCTATGCAAAAGAATGCCGGAACAAAAGCTAAATGGCTTTGCGAAATTTGCCTGGTTCGCCCTTGGATTCAATCTTTTGGTTATCCTTTGGGGCGTCTTCCTCCGGGCGTCATATTCCGGCGATGGATGTGGGCAGCATTGGCTCACGTGCGGCGGCGAAACTATTCCAAGCGCACCTCAACTAAAAACCGTCATCGAGTTTTCGCACCGGATCACGACTGCTCTTGCCGGGATCGTTGTTTTCGCTTTGGTTTGCTGGGCATTTGTACGTAAAGAAAGTCCCAGGCATGTCCGGGCATTTGCGATACTTTCTTTGATCTTTATCCTCATCGAAGGCGCGATCGGCGGCGGACTGGTCCTTACAGGGAACACAGCGGCGAACTGGACACCAACGCGTCCATATTGGACAGCCGGCCATTTGATAAATACATTCATCCTCATCGGCTTCCTCGCTTTAACTGCCTGGTCCTCAACGCGACGTCGAGTTCTTAATCGCGAGTTTTCAAGTCTATCCCCGATACTTGCTGTCGTAGGCAGCGCGGCGATCTTCGTTGTCGGCATAACGGGCTCGATGGCGGCTTTAACGACCATGCTCTTTCCTGCCGGATCTATCACCGAGGGAATCTCCATGGATTTCGATCCAACCTCACATCCTTTATTACGGCTTAGAATACTTCATCCGATCTTCGCGATCTTCACTGGAGCCGCGCTCTTCTTGATCGCAGGCTGGGTGAGATCGCATTTCGATGATCGCGTCGCGGCAAAGTGGGCAAAGGCACTTTCGGTGCTCGTAGTAACTCAGCTTGCCTTTGGGGCCGCAACGCTTTTGACGTTAGGGCCGATCGTTATGCAGCTTGGCCATCTGCTGCTTGCTGATCTGGTGTGGATAGCATTTGTCTTGATGTTTGCGAGCTGCTTCAGCAGAGAACAACTGGACTAGGTTAACTCGCATTTCTCCATGTCTTACAGTCTTCCACCAGCCGATCTAACGCTGCCTGCAGCTCAATGCGTTTCGATTCAAGTTCGTCATCATCTGCCTTCGCATGAACATAGATCGGCTCCGCAAACAGAACATTTGCCCTTGTAAATGGTTTCGGGATCTGAAGCCGGTCCCAACTCTTAACCCGCCAGAACCGCTTGCATTCGATGACAAACGGCACAAGCGGATTGCCGGTTTTCTTCGCCAAAAGCAAGGGTCCGGATTTGACCTCATATCGCGGCCCTTTCGGCCCGTCGACGGTGAATGCGGCTGGAGCTCCGGCCTTCATCGCACGGATCATGCCGACCAATCCGGCGACGGCACCGCGCGATGACGACCCTTTTATTATCCCGAATCCAAAACGCTGTATGCAGCGCGCTGTATATTCGCTGTCAAAGCTTTGCGATGATAGGACGATTATTCCGCGGTTTCGAAAAAAATAAGTGCTTGTCACCATTCGGTCGTGCCAAAATGAATATATCGGCTGTTTCCCCGCCGACAGGACCTCTCCTTCAAATTCCGGGTTTGTCACTTCAAATCTCACCGTTAGCCCGATGATCCGAACGACAACATACGAGACCAGTCCGACTAAGCGAATGACCAGCCGCTCGCGAAACGTGTACCGGGCCAGCGAACCAAATGTGAATGGTGCTGCTAAATCATTCTGCATCAATGGCAAATATGTCGTAAGTTCGATATCATTTGCAACACAAGCCTTTATAAAATCGTTTTACATAATTGACTTGAATTGAGTATGCAGCGACGGATACTGATAATTGACGACCACGATGACCTCGCGTCCGCGGCCGAAGAGATATTCGTGGAGCTGGGTCACTCGGTCGATATCGTCAATAATCGCGAAGAGGCTCTTCAGATCGAGAATATCGAGGCGTATGATCTCGTGATCACGGACCTCGACGTGGGCCGCCCGACAAAAAAGTACAGCAAAAATGGCACACAACCGGTTTGCCTGCCGAACGTAGAACCTATCGAAACCACCGATCATGTAAAGGCGTTCAAGATCTGCGCCTCAAATTTCACCCGCGACGAATTTGACGAAAAACAACTGCAGCAGCTTGTGGCGATCGTGCTCGATTACAAGGCGAAATTTGTCGACAAGATGGAGATCGTTCAGGGCCTGCACGAAAATATCGAGTTCGAGCTTCCCAGCTCCATCGCATTGATGCACATCGTGCTCGAATACCTCCTTAAGCGTGTCGAAAAACTCGGCGTTATTAAGTCCGAACAGTCCAATCTTTTTGTTGCTCTCGACGAAGCGTTCGTCAATGCCGTCAAACATGGCAATAAGTTCGACGCAAAGAAACTCATCCGCATCACTGCCGAGGTCTCAAAGGAAGAGGCACGTTTTACGATCGAAGACGAAGGCGAGGGCTTTGACGTCAATAACATTCCCGATCCGCTTGACCCCGAAAACCTGTTCAAGACCAGCGGCCGCGGTGTCCTCTTCATCTACAACATAATGGACGAGGTCAAATACAACGACCGCGGCAACCGCCTCACTATGGTCAAACGCAGCGAACTAAAACCCGACCCGGTAATCTAACGATCCAGAATCCCGCCAGCCGAGGAAGCGCTGACAAGCGATCCCAATTATAATAGTTGGGATGAAGGTTACCATTGCGCAGATAAATACGACGAATGGCGATATTGCGGGCAATGTCGGAAAGATCGTTGATGCGATCAAGAAAGCGAAGGCGGAAGGTTCGGATTTGGTCGTTTTCCCTGAGCTTACGACATTTGGCTACACCTCGCAGGACTGGTTTCAGGACGCCGACATCATCGCCCACGCGAGCGATCCGCTCGAAACGATAATCCCCGAAACAAAAGGCATCACGGCGGTCGTCGGTACGATTCGTCAAAATCCCGATCCGAATGGCCGGCGGCTATTTAATTGTGCCGCGGTGATCCATGACTGCCAGCTTGTAGGTTATGCCGACAAGACGCTTTTGCCGGAATACGATGTATTCGACGACCCACGCTATTTCGAGCCGAATGATACGCGCCGGATATTCGAGATCGACGGCGTCAAGCTCGGCGTAGTTGTTTGCGAAGATTTCTGGAACGACAAGACTTTTTGGAAGGAAAGGCTCTACGACAGCGATCCTACGGACGAGGTCATAGGGATGGGAGCCGACGTCGTTGTTTCGATCAACGCGTCGCCCTACAACAAGGGCAAGATCAAGCTTCGTTGCGACATGGTCTCGCATCGTGCAAAACGCCAGCAGGTGCCGATCGTGTTCGTGAATCTCGTGGGCGGCAACGATGGCATCATCTTTGACGGGGCAAGCCTTATCGCCGACGAAGAGGGCGATATCATTTTGCAAGCTGCAGCTTTCGAGGAGTTCGTCGAAACGGTCGAGCTTGACTGCCGGAAGCCCGACGCTCGCGGGATTACGGGCAGTGAATGCGAGTCGATACGTCAGGCACTCGTGCTCGGGATCCGCGATTATGCTCGCAAGAATGGTTTTCAGAAGGTTCTACTTGGACTGTCAGGCGGTATCGATTCGTCGCTTGTTGCGGCTCTAGCGTGCGAGGCGATCGGCCCGGAAAATGTGCTTTGCGTCATGATGCCGTCGCCATTCTCGTCCGATGGAAGCGTTAAAGACTCTGAAGAGCTGATTCGAAATCTCGGCTGCGAAAGCCGCTTGGAGCCAATAAGTGATTCATTTGATACGTTGGTTGATCAACTTGATCTGCGCGTCCCAACGAAAGGCGGTGAATCGCTTGCTGCCGAGAATATACAGTCGCGGCTTCGCGGTGTGATATTGATGGCGATCTCGAATGCCGAGGGGCGTTTGCTACTCTCTACGGGTAACAAAAGCGAACTTGCGGTCGGTTATTGCACGCTCTACGGCGACACGAACGGTGGCCTTGCGGTGCTTGGTGACGTATTGAAAACGGAGGTTTGGGCGATCGCCGGCCACGTAAACGAATCTGCCGGCCGCGAGATCATCCCGAATAAGATCATTGAGAAGAAGCCCTCCGCGGAACTCGCTCCGAACCAGTTCGACCAGGATTCGCTGCCGCCATACGAACTGATGGACCCGATCCTGAAGATGTATTTCGAAACGAAGTCAGCGCCGTCGGAGATCATCGCTGCCGGTAACGATGCGGACTTAGTTTATTCCATCCTGAACAAGGTCGAGCATCCGGCAAACGAATTCAAACGTCAGCAACTGCCGCCAACTCTCATAATCTCAAAAAATGCCATCGGTGTTGGCCGCCGTAGGCCGATCACGCATAAATACCGCAGATGAGGTAGTTACTTCTTACGATGAAAATAGAGTTCCAATGGGACGAAGGAAAAGCGGCCTCAAATTTGCGGAAGCATAACATCAGTTTCGCTGAAGCCACAGAAGTTTTCTTTGATCCAAGAGCAGTTTCGTATCCCGATGAATTTCATTCAGTCGAAGATGAGCGGTCGATTACGATCGGGTTATGCACGAAGCTCCGGATCCTACTTGTAGTTCATACAGATATAAATGGCATTGACGGCGATGTTACAATCAGAATTATTAGTGCTCGTAAAGCCACACCGAAGGAATGCACTGCGTATGAAAAAAGATAGAGATCAAATGCTTCCGGAATACGATTTCGCCGGAAAGACAGGAGTGCGGGGAAAATACGCAAAGGCCATGAAAGACGGCTACACAATAAAAACGTTCAAGGGAAAGAAGGTTGCGGGCGAAACGCACTATGTCGCGATCGAATCGGATGTTCACGAGTACTTTCCCGATTCTAGTTCTGTGAATGGCGTCCTAAGAAAGATAATCTCCCTAGTTCCGGGCCGAGCAGGGAGATAATGGCGAAGATCCCGTAATTTTTTTTTGCAAGAGCACTCGATCGACTCCGTTCAATATCACAACAGCGATTTGCTGATGTCATATTTAACGGAGTTTTTATGTCGTCCAAACAAAGTCCTTTGAACAATATCCGGGTAGCCAGTCCGTGTTCTGCAGATTGGGCAGGAATGATCGGCACAGACCGACAACGTTACTGCGGAGACTGCAAACTAAATGTCTACAATATTTCGGGTATGACTTTGCCCGAAGCGGAAAACCTGCTCACGCAAAGCGAGGGCCGGTTGTGCGTGCGTTATTACCGCCGTGCCGACGGCACGATCCTCACAAAAGATTGTCCGGTTGGATGGGCAAAGGTGAAAGAACGGGTTTCACG
Organism: Acidobacteriota bacterium; assembly: GCA_003223975.1. Lineage (GTDB taxonomy): Bacteria > Acidobacteriota > Blastocatellia > Pyrinomonadales > Pyrinomonadaceae > OLB17. The sequence continues at coordinate 433 of QHXS01000184.1, read as the reverse complement.
CGTCGCAACGGCGGCGTTCTCATTGCTGATGACACTTTTCGCGGGAATCGGGATTATGTCGCTCTTTTCCAAAAATGAACGATCACGCGACCGATATGTGATGGGCGACTACGAACCGCTGATGGGCGCGGTCGCGATCAATGCAAATTCGAGCGGGTCAATACAAGGTAAGCCCACAATGGGAAATGTTGCCATCCCGATCTCGAATTCGTCGAAACGCGACGATTACGAAGTTGGTAGATTAGCTTCTAATACGGTTCCAATTACCCGCAATAAACCGGCAGTGAACTAGTTCTTAACGTAATAGCCGTCGCGCGCACGAACATGCAGGTCGGCCCGTTTCGGCATCGAGATCCGAAGTTTCACGAATTTGTTCTTCGGATATTCGGAGTCGGAATAATACTGGATCAGGTATTGCGCCCGAAGCTCGTTG
>QHXS01000134.1 GCA_003223975.1 Acidobacteriota bacterium | reverse complement strand
TTCTGGATCTAAGCACTTCTTTCATGCCACCTCTCCCATACTTCGTTGCGAGCTCCTCTCTAGTTAACATCAATTTGTGTTAAGGTTATATGACTGTGCAGTGGTTTACAGAGAAGATGTCGGTGAGAGACTCAATTAATATCTGAGGGGGAAGACCCCATTATATACGTATCCGTGCGCATCCTCGGCATTTCCCAATGCGGAGGATGCCTATGCCGGAGTTGCCTATCTTGAGGCTATCTTCCTCCCCGCGCTCCCCGTTCCGTATTTCCCCCGTACTGTTTCTTGCTCCCCGGTTCCTATCTCGCTTCATGCGAAGATAGGCCGGGTAATCCTCCGCGGTGTCCCCGCTTGTGTAATGCCAAGGCGATCATTCTCATACTCCCTCATCGCCTGCATAAACAAAAGGCCGTGATGGCGTAGTAGTTTCCTAATCAGGAAATAATCAAAAATAACTGAAATCATTGAAGCAAACAAGTAATGAGCGGCTTTACTTCGTTTCTCCTTCTCGCTAATCCTTCATCATCCCCATTGCAGCGATACACCTTTCGTGCTTGATCCTGGGGAGTGGTTTAGTGAGTACATCCGCGATCATATCCCCTGTTGGGATATATACAACATCGATTGCGCCATTAGCAAATGCTTCACGAGTGAACTGATGTTTGATGTCGATATGCTTGGTGCGTGCATGATCGGTCGGATCTTTGGTGTGAGATATGGCGGCCTGATTGTCGACATGAATGGTGATCATTGAAATCGGCGTGCCCTGAATATCTGCAAGCAATCTTTGAAGTGAGATTGCTTCTTTGGCGCCTTGGCAAAGCGCCATGAGTTCGGATTCCATGGTGGAAAGTGCTACCGTGGGTTGTCTTTTGGATTCGAATGCGATCAATCCTCCATTCATCTTGAATGCGTGGCCAGTGGTTGATCTACGATTGTCAAGATCATCTCCCCAACTAGCATCCGTGTATCCAACAATTTCGAGTGGAGTGTTCGTACCGCCATAAACGATCGACATATCCTTCGTTCCATTTAGATATCGAATAACGTGTTTAACTGCTCCATGATGAATTTGGTTGGGGTCCGAATTGTATTGACAAAGCTTCGATACCGAGAATGCGATGTCTGCGCGTGTGTGAATCGCCCCATATGCCAAACTGCCATTGATCTGCCGATATAACGTTCCATCTGCTCGAGCATCTCCGTCTTTAGCTTTCTGTAACGGAAGTGATGGATCCAAAGGAATAGATACTGCCTTGCTGTCGGCCATGTCATACCGATTGATGACATCCGTGATGTAGGCAGATTGATCGAGTCTGAGAGTCTTCTTCTTTCGATCGCGAATAATATCGATGCCTAGATAACGTTTCGCAACTCCCATATCCTTCATTTCGAACTTGCGAGCGAGCAGCTTCTTGGCGTTGTCCAGAGAAGCTCAGTTGTTCGAGAATAATAGGAGGTCGTCGACATAAATGACGATGATGACGACTGTGCTTCCAACTCTGGAAATAAACATACAGTGATCGAATTCTGACCGGCGAAAATGTAATTCGGCTAATTCCCGAAGTATTGCGTCAGTCACCGTGATGTTCCAGTATCTTCCAGATTGTTTGAGTCCGTACAACGTTCTGTTAAGGCGACATACAGTTCCAGGAGGGTTATTCGTACCGGGAGGCATCTCCATGTAGATGACTTCCCCTTTAGGTAAGATGCTGTTGAGATATGCCGTGGCGACATCCATTTGATCAATGTCCTAATCCTCGTATGTGGCAATCGCAAACAACATGCGTAATGTGGTAATTTTAACGACGGGTGCGTAAGTATCGAGGTAATCAACTCCGTATACTTCTGTAAATCCCTTTGCAACAAGTCTCGCCTTGTATGTTCCGTCGCTCTTGATTTTGTAGACCCAGCGTGATCCGATGGGTGGCTTCGTAATGTCCGCGGCATTCACGACATCCCATGTATTGTTTGCCTCGATGCTGTGCAGCTCGTGCTTCATGGCTCTTATCCATTTAGCTGCATCAGGTCCGGAAATCGCCTCCTCGTATGATCGTGGCTCACGAGCCAAACGATCGATCATCGAGTAATAGGCCCTACTGATTGTCATATAGCCGTAACGTACGGGAGCTTTGCGTTCTCGTTCAGATTGACGCTTAGCGGGCGCTGGTTTCGCGGCTGGCAATTCTCGAGGCAATTCTGTTGATCTAGGCCTATCCGATCCCTCGGGGATATTCAACTGTTCTCCGTAAATATCCTCTTCTTCTTCTTTCTCCTCTTCTTCGCCCTCTTCCTCCAGATCTAGTTCCTGAGCTCCCTCAGTCGTTGTATCCGGAGGTGTAGCTGTTCGTTGAGGACGAGGCATGACGACGATTTCGTCATGTACGATTCGCGGTTGAGAAAGACTGATGACTTCCACGTCATCCTGAGGCGGCGTTGCCGTCTTGGCATACGCAAGGAGTTCGCTTGGGGTGAAGAACTTCTCTTCGTCGAAGATAATATCCCTAGCAGTCGAGAATCTGCCGTTCGTAGGATCGTATACCTTATAAATGCCTTTGTCCGAGATATACCCAACAAAGCACATTTTCTTCGATTTGTCGTCAAGTTTCTGACGACCGCTTTCTTTTGGAACATGTACCCATGCCGTACATCCAAATATCCTGAGGTGGTCAAGGGAAGGCTTTCTCCCATACCAGAGCTCATATGGCGTCCTATTTCCGATTGACGCGCTTGGGATGCGATTCTTGATGTGCATAGCTGTGCTAATCGCTTCTCCCCAAAAACAGAAGGGAATGTCGTGTGCTGCCAGCATCGGCCTTACCATCTCTAAGAGCGTGCGATTCATTCGCTCTGCAACTCCATTCATCTGTGGAGTGTAGGCCGCTGTTGTTTGATGCTGGATGTGATGTTCTTTTAAGAATTCCCTGAATACGCCGAGGTATTCTCTTCCATTGTCTGTTCTTATCTTCAGTATTTGATATCCCGTTTCCCCTTCTACAGTAGCCTTGTATTCTGCAAATACATCCCTGACTGTCGTCGCGTCTCTTCGCGAAATCATGTACACCCTTGCATGGCGTGTACAATCGTCGATGAATATAATGATATAAAAGGAGCCTCCGAGTGAGACTATCTGAATCGGCCCACACACATCTGAGTGGACGACCGCGAGCTTCCGTTTTGAACGATATCCGTTCTTCGGGTGAGGTTGCCGGTGCTGCTTGCCCTTGATGCAAGCCTCGCATATTCTAATGATTTCATCGAGCGAAATACTGGGGAAATTGTCGATTAATTGATGGAGAATTATCATTCCATATCGACCTAAATGACCGAGACGCTCATGCCATGTTGAGGCGTCTATCTTTATTGCAGTAGCCCTGAAGGCGGCGTCATGCAATCCTGAGTTGAGGTAGGTACCCGGTACCGTATACAAATTCTGGCGATTTCGGAGTGCGATTAGGCTGCGTGCCTGTCGTCGAGTATTCCTGATAACACATCGTTTCGGTGTCCAGTCGAATATCAATCCTCCGTCTAATCCCTTGCATACTGACAACAAGGCTTCTCTCAGCCTTGGCACGTGGAGAACATCACGTAACTCCAGCGCGGCGTTTCCATGCTCATCGTTAATTGGGATCCTTCCGATCCCGACAGCATGGAACTGCATCCCTCCAACTCCTGCGACCTTGAGACTCTTGCCAAGGCGCCTATAGTCCTTGAACCATGATCGGTTCGGTGCCATGTGATCACTTGCACCTGAATCCACGATCCAGTGTTCGATGAGTGAGTCCACTCCCTGTGTCGCCCTGCATGCTTGTACAGACATGCCAGAGGCCGACGATGGTCCTGGTTGACCATCCCTGCGACGTTCATCCGAGATTCGCTTCAGGCATTCGCGTGCGTAGTGACCATATCTACCGCAATGATTGCAGACTCCGCGTTTGGTTTTCGTGAGCGGTGGCTTATTCGATGTCGACTTCGAATTAGTCCTTGCCTGTAGCGCTCTAACGTGCGCATGAGACTCTGCCGTTGCAGTGTCTCCTCGTGATGTGAGCCTCTCTGCCTCCAGCCTATACTTCGCATAGACATCCTCGATTGTCAATGTCTCCATCTGTGTCTCCAATCCTCCAGTCCAAGCGGTGTATTCGTCTGGTAATCCGTTGAGGAATATCGCAATGCTCGTCAGCCTTGCGAGGTCTTCGGCCTTCCATTGTTGCGTCGATGTCTTATATCGATGCGCCGTCTTTGAGTGGAGTAGGACATAGTCGTTCGGAGACATGGTAGATGTCTTGCGTAGGTTGGAGTAGACCCTGTTGATGTCCAGCCATTGTACGATACCTCTCTTCGAGTAACTGGTCTCGAGGTAATCCCAAACTTCCTTCGCCTTCGTGAACTTTTGAAGGTCGATAGCATATTCCTCGGGGATAGTACTAATGATCAACATCATCGCCCTCGCGTCCTTCCT
>QHXS01000133.1 GCA_003223975.1 Acidobacteriota bacterium | reverse complement strand
TATTCAAGCCCGGCAATTTAAAGCCGGGCTCCTTTTTGCGTTCAGTGCGCTCAGGCGTGCAAATGGGACGCCTCCACTAGAGTCGCTATTGTTTGGCGGCCTTGAGATCCGCGACGCGTTTTTCAAGAGCCGAAACGTCGGCTTTTTCGGCCTTTCCAACTTCGATCGCCTTTTCAGTCGCGGCGATCGCTTCCTGCGAACGTCCGGCGTTCGTAAGGATCGCCGACTTGGCTCGATAATTTACGAATGTCGGCTTTGCGGCGATCGCCACATCCGCGGCCTTCAGTGCCTGGTCGAACCACCGCGAAGCATCGTCGTTCAGCTTGACGGATTTTGCATACATTGCGGCATTGTACGCGCGAGCGAATTCTTCCGGCTTGGCCTCGCTAACATATGCAGTCAGTCGTTTCATCGTAGTGCCGACCACGTCTTTTACTTCGACCTTAAACGGGACGGCAACCTTTTCCCAGCGGAGAACGACGTTCGCCGAGTTATCCGCGACGTTGTCGAACGAATAGGTCAAAAACTCCTGGCTGTCGGCCGTCGACATTGTTTTGGTCTTGACGCGAAGAGCATCCTTAGAAGCATCGTAGGAGAAACTGCCCCATTGGCCGTCGTCCTTATTGAAGATGATCGTCCACTCTCCGTCCTTTGTCGGGATCGTGTGCAGACTATATTTCCCGGCCGCGAGCGGCTGTCCGTTGATCAGAACGTCATCGGCAACGATAAACATCGTCGCTTCGTTGGCGCCCGCGCGCCAAACGTGGCCGTAGGGAACGATCGGCTCGCCGGGCTTCCGTTGGTTCTGGTCGTCCAGCGTGCCTTCGCCTTTTGCGCGAGCGGCCATAGTTTCGGGCGCGTCGCCAAAGATGGTCCGTCCCTTTATCGCCGGCCGGCTATAAACGATCGAGACGTCCGTCGTGCCGATCGTCTGCGTAACGACCGACTTTTGGCTCGGACGCGGCACTGGCGGCCGCACTTGAGCTGAAATGTGGAAAGCGGCAAACGAAAAGATCGCCGCCAGGGCGAGCGTAGAAACAGGGTTACGATACTTCCTGGACATAGTTGAATCTCCTTAAGAAAGCTTATGTTTATCCGAATTATGCAATCATAGACGACGCAATTCAACTAATACGTTGGTTTTCGACTAATGTTTATTGGACGTTTCGCGACATATTGTTCAGGGTCCTGAAAGCCTTCGATCTTGAGGCGCTGCGTTTAGAATGTCGGATAATAGTTGCTATTTTCGAGGAATTACTTCACTGTAGAAGGGTATTCCTTCTCTCGCATCGAAAGATGCGCTTATCAAAGACGGTTTTTGGATCAGTTTGAGAGCGGGCCTTTATCATTACAGAAGTCGCTCTTGATTTTTTTGAGCATCCGAAATCCGAACCTTCGCTGCAGACCGTTTTTCTCCGAAGCAAATCCGATTCCAGGCTTCTACAGCATTCCTTCAGTAAGTGAAGGATAGGAAAAACAATAATGTCAATGAAACTTTACGTCGGAAATATTTCCTTCGATACAACGCAGCAGGACCTTGAAAAATTATTTGGCGAGATCGGAACGGTCACGTCGACGAACTTGATCGAAGATCGTGAAACCGGACGCCCGCGCGGCTTCGGCTTCGTCGAAATGTCTTCGAAAGAGGAAGGCCAGAATGCGATCAGCCAGCTTAACGGCAAAGAGGTCGACGGCCGCGAGTTGAAGGTCAACGAAGCTAAACCGCAGGAAAAACGAAGCGGCGGCGGCGGTTACGGCGGCGGCGGTGGCGGAAGCTACGGTGGCGGCGGCGGAAAACGCTGGTAATTAGAATTACAAAAAAGAAAATGCCCTCGAGAATCTCGGGGGCATTTTTTTGTGCTGATCAAACGGGCAAGCTCAATGATCCATTCGCATCGGCTCTGCCTGCCGGGGCGACATCACCATCGGCAGTTTTCCGTCGGCGTATTTCGTCAACGCCAGGAACTCGTCGCTGTGACGAATGGAATCGAACACTGCGTCGACTCGGGCCTCCATCATTTCCTTCTCTCGCACGGCGTGGAAGCGCTCGAACTGATAAAAGTGACGCTGCAGGAGTTCGAGTGCCTTTTCCTTATTGCCGTTTTGAGCGTAGATGGCGGCAAGATTGTACGACGCTGGAAGCAGGTTGATGTTCGCCTCAGCGATCTTCAAAGCCTCTTGTTTTTTGCCGTTCATTGCCAGGAACACGGCCGAGAAAATTAAGTTATACGGATCTTTCGGGTCCATCGCCAGGGCCTGTTCGGTGTAATAGGTACCTTTTGCAATGTCGTATTCCGAATTCCAATAAACGGCGAGATTTCGATATGCCAGGGCGATCGGGTAAGTTGCAACCGATTCTTCCATCAGATGCAGGCCCTTTTTGAATTCGCCTTCATGGATAGTGATCTTTCCGAGGCCGTGAAGTGCAACTGCACGTGAAAGCGGGTCGGCGTTCTGCATGTCGAGGAGCTGATGAAACTCGACCTTCGCCTTTTCCCAGTCGCCGATGTGATGACGATGCAACTCTGCCAAATAACGCAGCGGCGTCGGATCCGCAAGATCCATTTTGTGCGCCTGTGCGTAAAGTTTGTCTGCGACGTCATACTTGGCAGCATTTTCCGCGATCAAGCCCTGCTTCATTGTGCGGACGATCGAGGCACTGACCTTAGGATCGAAATTCGGAGAGTCAGCGATCGCACCGATGTTGTTTGCACCAAGTTTTTTCAATTCGGCTGTCGCGGTTTTCGCCTTTTTCGGGAACATGCATTTTTCGGCAGCAACTGCCTGATAGGCAGCGATCGCTGCGTCCTTTTCACCGGCCGTTGCTTTCGCCTTCGCTTCGGTCAGTTTGTCGTCGAGGGCAGTGCCGCGCGTTTTGATCTCGTCACCGACAACCTTTTCGACATCAAGAAGCTTGAGCTTTCCTTTCTGGCTTTCGACCTTTTTAACCACCTCGCCGGCGGGCGTCGCGAGCACGACGACCGGAAGAGGCGATTCACCGATCAACTTGTCTCCGTTCGGTGTCGAGGTGTCAGCCATCTCCATCGAGACGCATTGTCCGGCATAGAGCGAAAGATTGCGGGATTCGCGAAGCGGCGAAGCCTTTAATTCCTCTTTTGTAGCGGGAAACCAGTACAGAATGAGCCCTTCGCTGGAAGGTTTCGCTTTCGCGACCGCAGGTGTTTTCCATGGGACATGATAAACAACAGGATCGTTCCCGCCGCCGTTGTTGTTACCGCCTCCGGACATCCCGCCGCCGCCTCCACCGCCGCCGCCGCCGCAGGTGGCCCAAACCGGTGTACAAACGAACGCCAAAACGAGCAGAAAAGCCGCCACTCGAACAAACATTGATCTCATTTTATGCACTCCTCTTGTGGGGATTGATTAAAAAATCTGTGATGCTCAGTACATTATTACAGTTGCAGTGCGCAATTACACTTACGAGGGAAAAGACGCCAAAATCTCGTTCGAACGGCCAAACGATTAACCGGCCGCTTGAACGTCCTGGATGGCTCCGCGAGCTTTATCCACGATTTCGGGCGGAATTTCGTCAAAGCCATGATCCGAGCGTGCGTGAGCTGCTGCCTGGGTCATGATCTCTTCTTCCGTCTCACCGGTGAAGGTAGCGTCGCAATCAACTCCAACGTCTCTGCAGTTTAATGTTTTTGGCATTTTTCTCCTTTATCAAATCCTATTCTTCGTCTTCGTGAGCTCGTACGCGTCCGGCGGCGACGGCGTCGTCGATCACCTTTTGCGCAAGATTGTGCGGCAGCGGGTCGTAGTGCGAGAACTGCATGTGATACGAACCGCGGGCCTGCGTGACCGAGTTCAGCTTCGATTGATAATCCAGCATTTCAGAAAGCGGCACTTTGGCTTTGATGACCTGCTGTTTACCGCGCATGTCCATTCCGCCGACACGCCCGCGACGGGAGTTCAGGTCGCCCATGATGTCACCGGAAACTTCCTGCGGCGTGAAGACCTCGACGTCCATGATGGGTTCGAGCAACGTCGGCCGCGCCTTTTCCATCGCGGCACGGAAAGCTTTGCGTCCTGCCGCCCGGAACGAATGCTCATCCGAATCGACGGTGTGATAGCTCCCGTCGATCAAAGTCACTTTGAAATCGACCAGCGGATATCCCGCTACTGCTCCGCTTGTGGCGGCTTCTATAATTCCTTTTTCGATCGCGGGCCGGAAATTCTGCGGAACCGAACCGCCAAAGATCTTATCGACCCATTCAAACCCGCTTCCTCGAGGGAGCGGCTCGAAGATGCACTTACAATCGCCGAATTGGCCCCGTCCGCCGGACTGTTTCTTATGACGGCCTTGGACCTCGACCTGCTGTGTGATCGTCTCTTTGTAAGGAACCTTGGGCGGATGCAAAGTGACCTCGACGTGATAGCGGTTATTCAGCTTCGCGACGACCGTTTCGATATGCAGTTGGCCCGAGCCCGAAAGAATGAACTCTTTGGTCTGTGCATCGCGATCGAAATGAAGCGACGGGTCTTCTTCGAGGATCTTATGCAGAGCGGCGGAGATCTTTTCTTCGTCGGCACGCGATTTCGGTTCTATAGCAAAGGCGATCGCAGGCTCGGGATATTCGACTTTCGGATAAACGATCGGCTTCGCTTTATCGCACAGCGTATCGCCGGTCTGCGTATCTTTAAGCTTTACGACCGCAATGATATCTCCGGTCTGCGCTTCGTTCACTTTGTCGAGCGTTTTGCCGCTGATCACATGCAGCGCCCCAAGACGCTCGGCCGAATCACGCGAACTGTTGAAGACCGTCGCGTCTGAACCTACCTTTCCGCTGACGATCTTCATCACATTGATGCGGCCCGCGAACGGGTCTGCGATCGTCCGGAAAACGTAAGCCGAAAACGGTTCGTCGGGCGAATATTTTCGATCGATCCGGTCGCCGAACATATCATTGTCCTTAAATCCGTATTCGGCCTCGTGAGTAGCGGGATTCGGCGCGAATTCGACAATATGGTCCAGCAGGATCTGCAGGCCGACCAGTGTGGTACTTGAGACCGCATAGACCGGGCAAAGTTTGCTGGCGGCGATGGCCTTGGCGAGGTTCGGATAAATGTCTTCCTCGGGGAGAGTTCCGTCGTTAAAGTATTTTTCCATCAGATCGTCGTCTGACTCTGCGACGATCTCGATCAGGCGTTCGCGTGTTCGTTCGAAAACGTCACGCCCCTCTTCGGGTAACGGTATCTCCTTTGCTTTTCCATGCTCGTCAAATTCATAAGCT
>QHXS01000003.1 GCA_003223975.1 Acidobacteriota bacterium | reverse complement strand
GTAAAAGCGTTTACACGTTCCGCAAACATTGAAATTGGAGTTTCGGATATTTCGCTTTCGGGAAGAATTTTAGCCAACTTCCCGGAATACTTAAAAGACGATCAAAAAATTCCTGATGCGCTTGCGGAACTAGGCGACCTCGCGACGAAACCCGAGGCCAACATAATTAAGCTGCCGAATATTTCAGCCTCGGTTCCACAGTTGGAAGAAGCGATCAGCGAGCTTCAGAAACAAGGTTTTGCCGTGCCGAATTATCCCGTGGAACCGAAGACGGACGAAGAAAAAGTCATCAACACAAAATACGCCCGCGTTTTGGGCAGCGCGGTAAATCCTGTGCTCCGCGAAGGAAATTCCGACCGCCGTGCGCCAAAAGCCGTGAAGAATTACGCAAGAGCAAATCCTCATCGGATGGGAGTCTGGGCTTCGGATTCTAAAACCTCGGTCGCACACATGAACTCGGGAGATTTTTACGGAACGGAAAACTCGACCACCGTTGAAGAGGATGGAAAATTCAAGATCATCTTCTATGGAAGTGACGGTTCCGAAAAGGTCTTGAAAGATCTCTCGCCGTTAAAAGCAGGTGAAGTGATCGATTCTTCGGTAATGGATCTTTCCGCGCTGCGAGCTTTCGTAAAGGAAGCGATGGATGAAGCAAAGGAAAAAGACGTTCTGCTTTCCGCTCATTTGAAAGCGACGATGATGAAGATATCCGATCCGATCATTTTCGGGGCGATCGTCGAAACATATTTCAGAGACGTTTTTGAAAGATATAAGGACACGTTCGCTGACTTGGATATCAATCCAAATTACGGCCTGGCCACGCTTTTCGAGAAAATTTCTGGTCATCCGCAGGAAGCAGAGATCAAAGCGGACATCGCAAAGACGATCGCGAACGGCCCCGCGATCGCGATGGTGAATTCGGACAAAGGGATCACCAATTTTCACGTTTCCTCGGACGTGATCGTCGATGCCTCGATGGCGTCGCTCGTGCGCGGCGGCGGAAAAATGTGGAATGCCGACGGCAAAGAAGAAGACACGGTGTGCATGATCCCCGACCGCACATACGCCGGTTTTTACGATGCGATCATTCAGGACATGAAGAAAAACGGAGCGATCGACCCGAAGACTTTCGGTTCCGTTCCGAATGTCGGTTTGATGGCTCAAAAGGCTGAAGAATACGGTTCGCACGACAAAACTTTCCAAGTTTCAGGCGAGGGAAAAGTGAAAGTGGAAGACGAAAATGGAAATGTTTTGTTGGAACAGAAAGTTCAAACCGGCGACATTTTCAGAATGTGCCAGACCAAAGATGCTCCGATCCGCGATTGGGTGAAGCTCGCGGTCAATCGAGCAAAGCTCTCCGACACGCCCGCCATTTTTTGGTTGGATAAAGAAAGGGCTCACGATTCGCAAATGATCAAGAAGGTTGAAGAATATCTCAAAGATCACGACCTGACGGGCCTCGACATCAGGATCATGGATGTCGAAGATGCAATGACGGAAACTCTGAAACGTGCCAGAGATGGCAAAGACACGATCTCGGTTTCCGGCAATGTTTTGCGAGATTATCTGACTGATATGTTCCCGATCCTGGAGCTCGGCACTTCCGCAAAAATGCTTTCGATAGTTCCTCTCATGAATGGCGGCGGCCTGTTCGAAACCGGAGCCGGTGGTTCCGCACCCAAACACGTCGAACAGTTTCAGCACGAAGGATATCTGCGTTGGGATTCGCTTGGGGAATTTCTTGCGTTGCAGGCCAGCTTCGAGCACCTGGCTCAGACTCAAAACAACAAAAAAGCCCAGGTGCTTGCCGATGCTTTGGACGCGGCGAATGCGAAATTCTTAGAAACCGACAAGTCTCCGGCCAGGAAAGTCGGACAGATCGATAACCGCGGTTCGCATTTTTATTTGGCGATGTATTGGGCCGAGGCGTTAGCAAATCAAAACGCCGACGTCGAAATTGCCGCAAAATTTGCGCCGGTTTCAAAAGTAATGCAGGAAAATGAAGCAAAGATCAACGATGAGCTGATCGCGGCCCAAGGAAAGCCTCAGGATATCGGCGGCTATTATCATCCAGATCCTGAAAAGGCCTACGCCACGATGAGGCCGTCTCCTACGCTGAATGTGATTGTGGACGGAATTTAGATTCGATCGATCTTTTCGGCGAGTGCAATATCCACATCCGTAACCCCGCCGCGGTCGTGTGTGGTTAACGCAATATCGGCATATCCCCAGCCAAACGTGATGTCGGGATGGTGGTCTGCATCTTCGGCAAGCGTTCCAACCTCGTTCACGAACGTCAAAGCAGCAGCGAAATTGGGAAATTTACGATTGGTTTTGATCTGGTCATTTTCAAACTGCCATCCGTTCAGATCCGCAATAAGCTCCTTCACCTCGCCTTCGTTCAATTTTTCACGTCGCACGTTTTCCCCGCTCCTAAGCTGTTGAGATATAATTTTTGTTTCGAGTAATTTAACACAGCCGGGCGTCGCTGGTCGTTTCTAATGCCTAAACTTTTGATTTTATTGCTTTTAATGTTCGTTGCCGCAGGCCTAGGTTGTGCCGGCGAGGAGAAACCTGCAACGCCGCTCGAAACGTTCAAGACCTACACGCGTGCGATCAAGAAAAAGGACATCACGACAATGAAGCTTTTGCTTTCGAGCGAAACACTCAAAATGCACGAGCAGGAAGCCAAATCGCAGGGCGTAACGGTCGACGACATCGTGAAACGCGAAACGCTATTCAGCGAAAATCAGTCAACTGTGGAATTCCGCAACGAAAAGATCGATGGCGACAAAGCGACGCTCGAGGTAAAGGACCCGATGGGTTTTTGGCAAACGGTCCATTTCGTACGCGAAGGCGGGGAATGGAAGATCGATAAGAAAAGCTCTGCCGATCAGTTGATGCAGGAGATCGAGGAAGAGAATCGCAAGGCCGACGAAGAGATCAACAGCAACCGGCCGTTCGAACAGCCCTTAGGCACGCCAACGCCGCCGTTAGAAGAGCCGTCGAGATCCGCAACATCGCCGGTCGACGCTGCGAATATCAATCGGGCAAGGGGACGATAGTAAGTGGTTTTTATCAAGCCGTTTCAAGCATTGCATCCGAACAGTTCGAACGCCAAGGATATCGCTTGTTTTCCTTATGACGTCGCTTATGAGACAGAGGCTCGCGACTTTGTGCAGGCAAACCCAAAAAGCTTCCTTCGCGTGACGCGGCCTGAAGCCGACTTCAACGGCGCTATTGAACCTGATTCGGCCGAAGCTCTCGCGGCCGCCAAGCGCAATCTGGAAGATCTGGTCGCAAGCGGGGATCTTGTCAGAGATCCGGATACTTCGATCTATATATATCGACTCGAAACGGACACTCATTCTCAGACCGGGGTGGTCGCGTGCTGTTCGATCGCCGAATACGAAAACGGTGCGATAAAGAAACACGAGCGAACGCGTCCCGACAAGGTTGCCGACCGAACGTCTCATATGGTCGCGCTCCGTGCCCAGACTGGACTGATCTTGCTTGCATTCAAGGGCGACGAAGCTACCCGCGAGGCCATCGCAAATGCAACGGTTGGGCCACCAATATTTGAATTCGTTTGCGCCAGCAATATCCGTCATTCCGTTTGGCGCGTCGCCGACAACAGGCCGGCCGTCGACGCTTTTGCCGGTATCGATTCTCTTTACATCGCCGACGGACATCACCGTATAGAAAGTGCCCTCAACGCGCGAAACGTACTTCGCTTGAAAAACGGCAGCGAGGTCGGAAACGAGCAATACGATTTCGTGATGGCGGGAATGTTTCCCGCCGAGGAATTACGAATTTTGCCGTATAACCGCGTTGTGAAAGACCTGGCCGGCTTGAGCGATGAAGAATTCCTTTCGAAGATAGGCGAGTATTTTGTTGTCACGGAAACAGATAGCGCGTCACCCGAAGATCACGGCGTGATAAAAATGTATTTTCGCGGTCGCTGGCATCGTTTGAAATTTAACGTCGAATATTTTCAGGCGCCTGATCCTATCGAGCGGCTCGACGTATCGATATTGCAAAAGTACCTGCTCGAACCCGTGCTCGGTATCGGCGACCCACGAACCGACGAGCGCATCGGCTTTGTCGGCGGTGCTCGCGGCACCAGCGAGCTCGAAAAGATCGTCGACAGCGGTGAAGCCATTGCCGCCTTTGCACTCCACGCAACGACGATGGATGACCTGTTCGCCGTTTCGGACATGGGCGAGATCATGCCGCCGAAATCGACATGGTTCGAGCCAAAGCTCAAAGACGGACTGTTCGTCCACCTGATCTGACTGGAGCGGCAAGCCTCCTGCTTGCCTGAGCACGAAGTGCGAAAATCATGGACCGAAACGAACTCGCAGATCTTCGACGAGAATTCGCCTCCGATGGCCTGATGGAATCGGATGTCGACGCGAGCCCGTTCGTGCAGTTCACCCGCTGGATGGACGAAGCGATCGCTGCCGAGATTCCCGATCCAAACGCGATGACGCTCGCGACCATCGGCGAAGAAGGCCGCCCTGACGCTCGTGTTGTCCTACTGAAGTATTACGGCGAGGAAGGATTCGCTTTCTTTACGAATTACGAAAGCAAAAAAGGCCGCGACCTCGCCGCAAGCCCTTACGCATCGCTCCACTTTTTTTGGCCGCAGCTGCACCGGCAG
>QHXS01000002.1 GCA_003223975.1 Acidobacteriota bacterium | reverse complement strand
TGCAGGACTTGCTTGATGCTAGCCCCGGCGGAAGCGATCTGGGCTGTCAGGTCAGCCAATCCTCCCGGCCGATCGCTAATAATGGCGGTGAACCGAGCAAGTCGGCCGTCGGCGACCAGGCCACGTTCGACCACGCGACTCAAGACATTCGGATCGATATTTCCACCGCTGAGGATTAGCACCACGCGTTTCCGGGCCAGTTCTGGGAGTTGGCCGGATAAACAGGCCGCGAGCGGAGTGGCCGCCGCGCCCTCGACAACCCCTTTCTCCAATTCCACGATGCGCAGGACCGAAACGGCAATTTGTTCCTCCGCCACGGTAACGGTGCGATCCACCAGCGATGCGGCGAGCTCAAAAGCGTTACGGCCGATTTGCGGTATGGCGAGGCCGTCCGCCAGGGTGGGCTGAGCGGAAATGGTAACTGGCTTGCCTGCCTTTATCGCCGCCGAGAAACTGGCGACGTGATCTGCTTCGACCGCGATGATTTTTGCGTTCGGTCGCAGGCTTTTCACGGCGAGGGCGACGCCGGCTAGCAAGCCTCCGCCGCCGACCGGCACGATGACGGCGTCGAGGTTTGGCACTTGCTCGACGATTTCCAGTCCCAGCGTGCCCTGGCCTGCGATGATGGCCGGATCATCATAGCCGTCGATGTAAGCCAGCCCGCGCTCGTTCCCGATTTCGTGCGCGTGCGCCTTCGCCTCCGCAAAATCTTTTCCGTGCAGGATTACGGTAGCCCCGAGCTTCTGGCAGTTGCCGATCTTGATAAGCGGCGCGTGCTTTGGCATTACCACCGTGGCCGGAATTCCGAGGAGCTTGCCCTGATAGGCGAGGGCCTGGGCGTGATTGCCGGCCGAGGCAGCGATCACGCCGCGTTTCTGTTGCTCCGGAGGCAGTTGGGCCAGGGCGTTGCGGGCTCCGCGCTCTTTAAAACTGCCGGTGCGCTGCAAGTTCTCCAGCTTGCAGAAAATCTCCATTCCCGTGATCTCGCTCAACGGAATCGACGGCTGGCAGGGAGAATAATAGACTGCGCCCTCGATTCGTTTCCGCGCGTTTTCGATGTCTTTCAACGTGATCACGCTGAAAGTTAATATACCTCGGGACGAAGAGCGGCAATATTTTCGCGCGGACCAGAGCGTATTCCTACCCCTCTACCGCTTCTTCTGCTCACTCTTCGGCAGGAAAAGAAAGGGGGAGAACGAGCGAACTCTGCCTAACCGACTGAATCGAGCGCATCCCGAATTTTTGTGGCGAGTTGCTCGGGATCAAACGGCTTCGGCAGGAAAATCATCTCTTGATCGCGGCGATCGCCGGGATGGAGCGATTCCTCGAGGTAGCCGGAGATGAAGACGACTTTCGTTTGGGGACTGGTCTTGCGCAGCCAGTCGGCGAAATGCCGGCCACTCATCTGGGGCATGACCATGTCCGTCAGGAGAAGATCGATTTTCTTATCGGCACGCTCGCCGATCAGCTGTTGCGCGTCATCGCCATTGGCGGCTTCAATCACGTCGTACCCCAGACCGCGGAGAACGCGCACGGAAATGTGGCGCACGCTGATGTCGTCTTCGAGGACGAGGATAGTCTCGACCCCGGTGGGCATCTTGTTTCCGCCGGGCCGTTTGTAGGGTGGTGGGGGAGGGGCGGCCACCTGGGGAAGAAGGATTTTCACGGTGCTTCCGTTTCCAAGTTCGCTTTCCACACAGATGTGGCCTCCGCTTTGGCGGACAATGCCGTAGCTTGTGGCAAGTCCAAGCCCGCTCCCGGAGCCTTCGTCTTTGGTGGTGAAAAAGGGCTCGAACAAATGTCGTTTCACGTCATCGCTCATTCCGACGCCATTGTCGGTGACGCTGATGCACACGTAGTCGCCGGGGACGAGTTCGTCGGGGCTGATTTCGTGCTCCTCGGGGGGGGCCTTGGTGAACGAAGTCGTTTCGAGGGTGAGACAGCCCCCGGTGGGCATCGCTTCGCGCGCATTTACGACCAGATTCAGAATAATTTGGGTGAGATGACCGGGGTCCACCTTGGTGTGGAGACCTTCTTTCCCGCGATCGAAGTGGCACTGGATCGAAATGTCTTCGCCGAGCAGGCGCAGAAGCGAGCGTTCGAGATTTGTGAGAAGAGAATTCACTTCGATCACTCGTGGGGCGAGCGGGTGTTTTCGGCTGAAGGCGAGCAACTGGGCCGTGAGGACAGAGGCCCGGCCGGCCGCCGCTCGGATTTCGCTGATGTGCTGGGCGATTTCGCCCTTTATCCCGATCTCGTCGAGAAGCAGATCGCTGTAGCCGAGGATCGTGGTGAGAAAATTGTTGAAGTCGTGGGCGACGCCACCGGCAAGCCGGCCAAACGCCTCCATTTTCTGAGAGCGGATAAGCTGATCCTGCAGTTGCTTCCTCGCCGTCACGTCCATGAGCGAACCGACCAGGCGAACGGCGATCCCGGCCTCATCGCGAACGATCAACGCGCGCTCCAGCAGATCCAGGTAGGACCCGTCAGAATGCCGGAAGCGGTATTCGCCGGTCCAATGATCTCCCTGGGAGGCGAGGGCTTCTCGAAGGCTTTCCGCTGTGCGGGCTCGGTCCTGGGGATGGATCTGTATTTGCCAGAACCCGATATTGGGGCTCACGGCAGAACGATCATAGCCGAGCAGGGTCTCCAGACCTTGCGGCCAGAAGAGGGATCCGGTCGTTACATTCCAATCCCGAACAGCATCATTCGTAGCCCGGGCAACGATCGCAAAATGTTCCGCGCTCTCAAGCGAGCGGCTTTCCGGAATTTCAGAGAGAGTTTCATATTCTTGAATTGAATTCCCGGGCTCTGGATGTGCGCTTCGGGCTGGATTTTGAGTGGAGGTTTCGGCCCCCTGAATTTCGGTCGCTAATCGCATCTTCAGGTTGTTTTGAAACCCTCTCCTGGAATAGCTAGTTTTGTGCCTCGAAATCGCAGCCGGGCGAGAGCGATATTTCTGTCGGCTGGGCAACTAGGAGAACGACTACGCGAAGGCAAATCTGTCAGCGTGAATCTGGTTCGCGTTACAATCCCGGGTTGAGCGAACCGTTCTGCTTAGCTCTTCACCGGATCCGCTACCGCCCCGGGTTTCTGTCTTAACGCTTCGCGTATTTCTCAAGCGAAGCGCCACCGAACAGACCCAGTCCCGCGACGTGGCCGCCCTTTTCGACGTGGAACGAGAGTTTCACATAGCGCGCTTCCACTCCAACCATCGAAAGATTGAAGAATCGTTTGCTGGTGAAGGCAGTCCTTCCACTTACCTCGGTCCATTTTGGACTGTCGGCGGGCAGCCGATCATTCGAAACGGCGATCTTCATTTCACCCTGCACGGCCGCGTTTTCGTTTACAAAAGTGAAGTGGTCGAGCTGCGAGGTTTTTGGGAAAGAAATAATGAAAGTCGTGTCGCCTTCCTGAAGTGGGCAGCTCAGGGTATCGTCATCCATGATCAGCGCGGTCGCGCTGGAATCTTTCTGGCCCGCGGTTGGGACGGCGAGGAGCCGTCCATCAGGCGTGATGTAATCGATCTTCGCGCCGCTATGCATTCGGGCGAGGTCCCTGGCTGCAGTGGTCTCGTCGGCCGTCGAATTGGTTTCCTCGGCGAGACTGGGGTAGACCAAAGCGCTAAAGAGGGCAAACGCGGCAACGCCCAGAATGATGCGCCCGACATGGAATGACTGGAAGCGGCTCATAATGAGCCCACTCCAAGCTTAGAGTGCGCCACCATCGAAAATTTTTGCAAAGGGCATCCAACTAGTGCCCTTTTACCCGATTTCAGTGAAACGAATTCGAATTACGCGAATTGGATGAAAAAAACGCCGGATAGAGGCGATTTAGCTTGCTGTGATTTGCTTCTGTTGATAGAGAAATCGCCGTTAACTGAGAACTATCTGAAACAACAAATCCTTAATGCTAAACCGATCTTGGCCGTCAGTGGCCGGGAATTGGGAGCGCTTTTTGCGCTCTCAGCGTTTGGTATCACATCTGCTAACCCTAAATCGATTGACCACCTATGAGCCGTCAAGCCACCCTTAACTCTTCCGCGTTTACTGCCGGAAAAATTGGCCCCGCCCTCCTGGCCCTGGCACTGTTGGCTGCGCCCATCGTCCAAGCCCAGGATGCAGTTCGCCCTTCGCTGGCGGGCGAGGGTGCGGCTGAAGCGCGCCGCCAATCCATCGACCAGATTCCCTATAATCTGCAACTCGGACCGATAAAGCTGCGGTTCAGCGCGACCCTCGGTGTCGAGTATAACGATAACGTCAATCTCGCCGAAGACGGTTCCGCCATTTTCATCGGCCCCGGCGGGCCGTTTGTGATCACGACAGAGCAGCTGAGCGATTTCATCATCCGCCCCCAGTTGAACGTTAATGCTCTCTGGCCCGTCACCCAGCTTAACACCCTCAAGTTGGACTTGGGTATCGGCTACAGCTTTTACATGGATCACTCCGAATACAACACCAACGGGGTACTGATAAACCCGGGTTCACAGCTGTCGTTTGACATTTTTGTGGGTGATTTCCGGATCAACCTTCATGATCGGTTTTCACTCGAACAGGATCCAGTGGCGGAGATCGGTCTCAGCAGCGTCGCCGATTACGGCCGTTTTCAGAACACCGCGGGGGTTTCGGTTCTATGGGACTTGAACGCAGCCGTCGTGACCCTGGGATATGATCATTACAATTACGTTTCGACCGTCGACATATTCGATTACCTCGACCGCGCCGCCGAGATAGTGAGCGCCTCGATC
>QHXS01000001.1 GCA_003223975.1 Acidobacteriota bacterium | reverse complement strand
ATTAATGGCTGCAGCTTTATCGATCTCGGTAGCAAATCTTTCGATCGTCCGCGAAGCAACTTCGATCTGCTCCGCCGCTTCCTTCCAATTGCGCTGCTCGATCGCTTCGCGAATTCCGGGCAGGGTCTTCACGCCGTAACCGGTATAAAAACCGGGAGCGTAGATCTGATGCCGGAACCAATCGCGCCGCGGCAGGCCTTCGTTTTGGGTGAGCGACCGTTCTGAACCAAACAAAACGCGGTCGAGGTCCGCTTGTCGCGCCGCCGACAAAGTCGAACGCCTGGTTTCGTAGCGTTTTGCGCTTTCGTTAAGTTTCGCAACGGCGTTCTGCAGCGGCGCAAAATTCAAAAACGGGACAGCGTCTTTTTGCTTCGGAACTATGAAGGTTGTTGTCGGGTCCTGGACCGCTTTCAACATTCCGTTTGCAATTATCAGATTCGACGCACGCGCCTCTTCCCGCATCGAATCTGTAAGCCGCATTACTTCGTTGGCGTATCCGCCAACCGTTTCCGCGAAATTAGAGAATTCAAACGGGAGTGTTTCGGCATCCGCTAAACGAAGTGTTGCGCGTCCGCATACCTTTGCCAGCACGACGCCGTAAGCGCCGCCCGGATCGACAAAGCGAGTGAAATGATCAAAAGAGTCGTAGATCGAATGATAAGAACCGCCGCCGTCCTCTCCGCCAAAACCGATGTTAAGAGACGCGATGCCGAGGTGCTGCAGAAACGGAGTGAAATCCGAGCCGGAACCCAGCGCGCCGATGCGCAGGTCAGATCGAGACATTGCTTCGGTGCGGTCCGCCGGACTGCCGTTGACGATCTGATTTGCGCGCGTGCGTTCCCAGACGGACATTTTTGTCTGCGGATCGGGCACGTCCTTCCCGACTTCATTGATGAATTTCTCAAGTGTGTGCGAACCGGCCATCCCGAGAAAACCTCGGCCGTTCGAATCGGTATTGATGTAAACCGCCGCCTTTTGCTCCAACTCCGCCGCGTGCGTTTCTACCCACTCCGTCGAACCGAGAAGGCCTTCCTCCTCGGCATCCCACGCGGCATAAACGATCGTCCGCTTCGGTTTCCAGCCGGATTTAGCAAGCCCGCTGACCGCCTTTGCCTCCTGCATCATGGCAACCAAACCGCTCAGCGGATCATTTGCTCCGTTGACCCAAGCGTCGCGATGATTGCCGCGGATTATCCACTGGTCCGGCCGCTCGCTTCCAGGCATCTTGGCGATCACGTCATAGATCGGTTTGATGTCCCAATTGAATTCGAGCTTCATGCGAACTGTCGGAGTGGATCCGCCGAAGTGATAGGTTGTCGGCAAGGCTCCCCGCCATCCATCGGGGACTACAGCACCGTCCAGGCTCTTAAGCAGAGGCAATGCGTCGGAATACGAGATCGGAAGAACCGGGATCTTCGTCAGTGTTGGGGCACCTTTGATTTCAATACGTTTCGCATCCTTCGTAGCCCCGACGCCTTTCGTAAGCGGATCGCCGGGATAAAGCGGCATGTCCATTACCGACCCGCGCTGAACACCGTTCTCACTCCGATAAGCGCCTTTTGGATAAACGTCGCCTTGATAATATCCGTCATCTCGAGGATCGGAATAGATCAGGCAACCGATCGCTCCATGTTCGGCAGCGACCTTCGGCTTGATACCGCGCCAGGATCCGCCATAACGTGAGATCACGATCTTGCCTTTTACGTCGATGCCGGCCGTTTCAAGTTCTTCGTAGTCGGACGGACGGCCATAGTTCACATAAACCAGCGGACCCGTTACATCACCATCTATCGAGTACGCGTTATAGCTGGGTAACTGCTCCGTTTGCTGCCCAGACGTCGCGTCTTCTTTCAATGCCGGTTCATTGAGCCGCAATGAGAATTTTTCAGGCGCCGTCATCTCAACTACTCGCGTCTTTGGCGTCGGAAACAATACTTGAAATTCCTCGAGCTTCGTCTCATATCCCCAGGAACGGAATTGCGATGCGATGAAATCCGCATTCTCTTTGTTGTATGGTGACCCGAGATGGTGCGGCCTCGCTGAGAGCCTTTTTAACCACGCCATCATTTCCTTCGAGTCAAGATAGGTGTCGAACTTGGCTTCAAGCGCTGACTCTGTGTCCGCCGCCCCATCACTGAAACCCAACATTGATTTGCGTCCGATCGTCGCGGTCTGCGCGATCAAAGACACAGCGAATACAAAAACAAGCACAGCTCTAATGGGAATGGTCCGCATACAAACTCCAGATTGAATTGATATAGAAGGCAAGCTAATTGTAAGCCACAAACGATCGAACAATCTATTGGGCCAAAAGTTTCGACTCGTCGTCCGATATATCGATAAACATACGAAGAAGCGCCGTTGAGAACGTTTTGCCTTGAGCGTCGGTCATGAGGCTCAAGGTGCCGCCGCCGCCAAGCGATTCGTGCAAAAGGAAATTGAGCGCGCCGAGATTCGGAAGCTCAAAGCGTTCAACATCACCTTTTACCATCGCTCCAAAGTGCTTTTTCACCGCCTCCGCGGTAACTTCACGAACAAGGATCGGGTATATTCCGTCCGTGAATGCGATCAGCCCAACGTTGGCGGTATCACCCTTATCGCCCGAGCGGGCGTGCGCAAGTTTAACGAGTTGAATCTTCATATTCGATCGAACGTCAATTAAAACCTTTGGTTACTTTGATGTTTCAGCCTATATTTAAGCTATGGTCTCGTACTCCGGCCCTTATCGCAAATTACCCTTTTTGTGTTCGGCTTTTATCGCGTATTTTCTGATCGGAACGCTCGATGTAGATTTTCAGGTTCCAGTAAATTCACGATCACCTGCCGCTAATGCCAAGGAGATCGTGGATAAGGCATTCGCAGAGTCGGCCAATTACGTCTCGGAGTTTCGAAACCTGGTTTCACGGGAGAAGAAAACCTTCAAGATATTCGATAAGAAGGGCAATTTAAAGCGCGAGCGGACCATAGTTTCCAATTTTCTTGTTTACGACCTTACGAATTCCAAACGCAGCATGACTGAATTTCGAAGCGTTCTCTCGGTTGACGGCAAAACGATCGCCGACAGCGATAAGCGCGCTATTGACCTATTTGAGCGAGTTTCGAATTCGGCTGCGAGCGCCAACGAACTTGAAAGGATCCAAAAGGAAAGTTTGCGGTTCGACGAAGAGCTGCGGATCTATGGATTAACGTTATATCAAGCAATTGTGTTGAGTGACAAAGTGCGTGACATATTTTCGTTCGAGGTCACCGGCACAGAAAGGTTAGGAGACGCGATGGCATATGTCGTCCGTTACCGGCAAACAAAACAAAGCCCATTCGTACGAGTTGGCGAGATCAGATATGACATTCCCGCGATCCTGGACTACCACATGCACCTCGATGGCCTGGAAAAAATAAATGAACGCCTTTCTGGAACTCTTTGGATCGATACGAAAAGCTTTCAGATCGTCCGTGAAGAGCGAAAGTTGACCATAAGTCCGCCCGAATTCTCGGGGCCGGCCATTGTTGCGGCCAATGAATTTGAATATTCGCCGAGCGTTTACGGCATACGAACACCTAAATACGTCAAACATACTGAATATCGGATCGATAAACGTTCTGCACGCACCCTAAAACACGTCGAGATCACATTCGAGTATTCGGATTTCACGCGTCCCGATGTCGAAGTGAACGCTGAAAAACCAACGAATTAGCTCTAAGTCAAACGCCGAAATGGGAGTTATCTATGTGATCGATCAAGCCCATTTCATGGGCGTGCGTTGAAGAGAACGGTGTGGCCGTAAAGAACATCTCGATCGCTTTCGCAATGCCGATCAGCCTGGGCAGACGTTGAGTGCCTCCCCAACCAGTGATGATCCCTAGACGAACACCCGGATGACAAAAGGTTGCGTTGCTGGAAGCGATTCTCCGGTCGCACGCAAGCGCCAGATCAAGAGCTCCTCCGTAACATGCACCGTTGATCAAAGCGCGAGTTTCCTGCGGCATCAACTCGATCAAATTCATTAATCGCTGGCCTCGAACAGCGAACTCGCGAGCATCGATCACGTCGAGTCTCCTGATCTCACGAAGGTCGGCACCGGACGCGAAGACATTGTCCGAGCCGGTAAAATCGATACGTCGAACTTTATCTTGCCGAGCAAGGTTTCCTAAAACCTTGATAAGTTCCTCTACTACAACAACAGACAACGGATTGCGGATCTCAGGCCGCGTAAACGTAATTAGGACGCTCTCGTCAAAACTATCGACGCGAAGTGCGTTAGACATAATTGGTACTCGCACCGATAATACCCGTATGTTCAGAACGGACAAAGCCCATCCCTGGCACGGTGTTACCGTCGGCGACGCTGCACCTGCCGAGGTGAATGTATTTGTCGAGATCGTTCCGAGCGACACCGTCAAATTCGAGGTCGACAAAGAAACCGGATATTTAAAGATCGACCGGCCGCAGCAGTATTCGAATGTTGTGCCGGCTAATTATGGATTTATCCCGCAAACATATTGCGGCGACCGAATCGCAGAACACGCGCGAGCAGGGTCGAGAACTGAGGTCACCGGCGGCGACCGCGACCCGTTGGACATTCTCGTCCTAAGCGAACATCACCTACTCAGAGGCGACATACTATTAAAGGCTTTACCGATCGGAGGGATCTGCTTGATCGACCGCGGCGAGGCCGACGACAAGATAATCGCGGTTCTAAAAGGCGATAAAGTCTTCGAGCAATACACCGATATGTCGCAACTGCCAACCGGCATACTCGAACGCTTCAATCACTATTTTCTTACTTACAAAAGTCTTCCCGGCGAACCGAACATGTGCGAGATCGCATTTTCATACGGCCGCGAAGAAAGCTACAAGGTGATCGCCTATGCGATGGCGGACTATCAGACGTTGATTCGTTAGTTCGAGAGCCCAATTCGGTGCGGACTAAGACGGTCACCCTTCAGAACGCGCAGCTTCAGAATGCGTTTTATTTTGGTCGTTTGAACTTTTCCGACTTAATTGAAAGTTCGCTTAATAGCTCGGCCGACCTTTTTGGTTCCATGCCAAGTTTTCCGGCCCGTCCATTTGGTACCGTACCATACCCGGCGATAGACCCACTTGGTGCCGTTCCACGTCTTGCGGACAACCCAGCGGCCCCCACGATAGGCAGCATGGCCGGTCCTGCGAACAGTGACCGTCTGCGCGCCCGCTGACAGCGAACCATTTCCGGAAGAAATCCCTTCACCGACAAACACCAGTCCCGGAATTAATACCAATGCGAAGAATAAGGATTTGACGCTATTTAGTTTCATAATGCCAGGTTCAACGCAAGTACCGTGCCGATTGCGGGACACAAGTTTTAATTACTGCGCACGTTGGCATTAATGTACCTCACGATGTCTTCGGTTGAAGTTCCCGGTAGGAAAACTTCCGATATTCCGTTCGATTTCAGGCCATCGATATCTTCGTTCGGTACGATTCCGCCGACGAGGATCAGAACGTCGTCCATTCCGTTCTCGCGAAGTAATTCAACAATGCGCGGGCATAGTGTGCGATGCGCTCCGCTTAGGATCGAGATGCCGACAGCGTCGACGTCTTCCTGCAGCGCGGCGGACGCGATCATTTCGGGCGTTTGACGCAATCCGGTGTAGATCACCTCCATTCCGGCATCGCGAAGGGCGCGTGCGATGACCTTCGCACCACGGTCATGGCCGTCAAGCCCGGGTTTGGCGACCAATACTCTTATCTTTCTTTCAGGCATGTAGGTGCAAGTATATTAGCGAACAAAGGCGGGGAGCAAACCCTCGGGCTTGCGATCTGCAAAATCGTTTTCAATTGGCAGGAATAGTTTTGCGTGTTGTTTCATCAAACTCCATATTCGGCGAACCGAAAACGCAGCGAAGCTTTCGCCACAGCGTTGGCTGTTCTCGAATGACGTCGCGCATTTCGACCCAGCCGTGCGTGTTTATCCAAAACGGGTTATAGCTCTCGATTTGTTTGATTATGCCGTACCTCGGTTCCTCTGTTTCCTTGACGAACGAGCCGAACATCCTGTCCCAAATGATCAGAACGCCGGCGTAGTTCTTGTCGAGATACGGATTATTGACGCCATGATGAACGCGATGATGCGATGGCGTGTTCAAAACCCACTCCAACGGTCCGAGAGACTGAATTAGTTTTGTGTGGATCCAGAATTGATAGATCAGGTTGAAACCGTGAACCAGCAAGAACATCCAAGGGGCAAAGCCCAGCAGCATAACAGGAGCATAGAACATCCAGTGCAGTATGCCCGAGAACCAGCTTTGACGGACAGCAACACTTAGGTTGTATTGCCTGCTCGAATGATGGACGACGTGGAAATTCCAGAACAGACGCGTTTCGTGGCTTACGCGATGAAAGATGTAATACGCGAGGTCGTCGACAAAGAAAAGGATGACCCATGTCCACCAAGCATCGGCAGGGAATTTGTAGGGTGCAAGATCGTAAGCAAACAGATAAATAACGCTTGCAAGCAGTCCCCAAACAACGCCCCACGCCGTGCTCGAAAAACCGAGAATGATGTTTGTCCGCGTGTCTTTTACGTCTTCAAACTCATCCGACCCGCGAA
>QHXS01000182.1 GCA_003223975.1 Acidobacteriota bacterium | reverse complement strand
GACCACTGACGACTGACAACTGACTATTATGCTGAGGTTCTTTAACACGCTCACGCGCTCGGTCGACGAGTTTCACCCTCTGGAAGAAGGCAAAGTTCGGATGTACATTTGCGGGCCGACGGTTTGGAACTTCGCCCACATCGGCAACTTTCGCACGTTTATTTTCGGCGATATTTTGCGGCGATACCTGAAATATAAAGGCTACGACGTGACTCACGTCTTTAACCTGACCGACATTGACGACCGGATCATCAACGAAGCG
>QHXS01000183.1 GCA_003223975.1 Acidobacteriota bacterium | reverse complement strand
ATGGATCGACCGGTCAAGCTGTCGCTTTTCGATCTCGGTCTCAAGAATGTCTACGAGTTTTTGCAGCCGTTCGGAAACTGAAAATGTTTGAAGCAGGTCCTGTTTTTCCTCTACACCGATACGCATGTGCGACGACATCGAATCCGCTATCTGTGCAGCCGAAATACCGCGAAGCGAAGCGTGAAGTGCATCGGTGTATGCGTCAGGCGATACGCGAAGGAACTGTTCCACCAGCGTGTGCAGTTTCTGAAGTAAACCGTCCGTTCGGTAGCCCGACTCGTCCGAGGATGCGATCTTGCGCACATGTGCATAAAACATGCCTTCGTCGTCCTGCTCGACGCGAACCGACTGCCCACGCTCACGGCCCTCCACGACAACCTTGATCTGACCGTTGTCCTGCCGCTGGGCCTGCAGAATACGGCCGAGGGTTCCCGTTGCGTATATCTGATCCGCATTAGGTTCGTCGACCGTCGCATCGTGCTGCGTGGCAAGAAAAATATCGCGCTCGCCATTCATCGCTTCCTCAAGCGCGCGGACGGAGCTCGGCCTGCCGATCTTGAATGCAACTTTGGTGAACGGAAAGATAACGACGTCGCGGATCGGAACCATCGGATAGCGCCTGATGTCCGCGGGCATTTGATCTGTAAATTCCTGCATATGCTTGTTCGGGGGAACGGGCTTCGACAAAATGTGAGCTGACTGTAATTCTATTTACGCAAAATTAACTTCGAAAAGCAACGAAATATTGCTGCTCGGTAGCGAGGATTCCCAGCTATATCAAGTATCGAGGTTCCGGCGTTTTAAACACCTAATCAGCCCTTTTTCCTAGTTTTTTTCTCATTTTGTTCGTTTCGCTGCGCGATTCAAAAACGTATGCTTTTTTGTTATATTCACAGAAACTCTCCTGATCCCAATTTTAGAAAGGAGTAATCGTCCCAATGACCCACGCCCCCCACGATGCATTTCAGCGCCCGTACCAGCTTACTTTTGAAACAAAACCGAATTATCTTTACGCACGGGTTGTTGCGCCCGTTATTAATCGCACGATAAAACTGGATTACCTGGCCGAGCTATTGATCAAATGTGCCGAGGTCAGGTGTGACCAGATCTTGCTTGAGCGCGACATCCCAATGATGATGTCAAAAAAGGATATTGAATCGACGCTCGACGATGTTCTTCGCGCGAGCGAAAACGTTCGGATCGCGTTCGTAAATCCTCATAAGCCGATCGAAAAAGATATGCGGCGGTTTGTGAGCCTCGGGAAACGCCGGGGCGGACAGTTTCATTACTTTGCCGATAAGGACGCCGCAGAAAAATGGCTCGGACGGCCAAAAACAAAAAGCGGGTCGGCCTGAAGATCGGCCCGGACCCGCTTGAACTTTTGATCTTGGCCTTTCTTAGTTCGGCCGGAAAAGCTCGAAACGATCTTGAGAGGCAAATGCAACTGTCTTACCTTTGTAATTCAGCAGGTTGACCTTTTTTAAGCCCTTGGTCTGGACGAAGGCAAACACTTTTTTTAAGAATTCTTTCTGATCGTTCTCGCTTAGGGCATCCCACGAAGGTTGGGTCACAGCGTATGCAGTTTCATGGCTTACGCGCAAAGTGCTCAGGTGAGTTTTTAACTCTGTGGCCTCAAGGTCGATCGCATTTGCTACCGAGACCGATGCGTCGCTGCTGGCATATTTGTCAGCCCAAAAATACAGGCCGGCACTTGCGAACGCGACGAGGATGGTTGCTGCGACAAGCCATCTGTTAACGCCAAGGGTTCGAGAGGCAGTTTTGGAACGCTCGTCTCTAACTACGATTGGAGAGCTCGGCCGATGCAACGATTCTTGTTCAAAGACGGGGCGCTCGACCAATGGCGTTTCCTTCTCTTCGGGCCGTTCTTTTAGTAGCTCGAAAAGTAAAAGCGTTTTGTTCGCGGCATTTGAAGCAGCCAGGTCATGGACGTAACCGTACTTCGTCTCTAGGGCTTGAGCTCCGTGCTCGCTCCGTTCCTTGAAGATCAGGTCAACGTACTTATTTCCGAGGCGCACATTGCAATCGATCGCTGCCGTCGCAACCTCAGGTACGTAAAAGAGCTCGCCGCAAGTTTCTTTGTACTGTCGAATGCTCCCGAAAACATCTGCGTTCAGCAGATCATCAAACGTTGCAGCCGTCTCAAAGTGGCTGATCAAGTCGTCAAATCTCTGAACTGCAAGGTCGATGTCCGTCTGGTGATCGTTCGTTGCGTGATACGAGATACTCGACCAGTTCGCATACAGCGTTCTGATGTGGCTAGCCATTTCGGCCCGCGGGAAAAGCAGTTTTCGTTTTTCCAGTCCTGCGTCGCGCGAGAACAACCGCGTCATTACGAAGTCGAACTTCCCTCGCACTTCCTCGCTGAAGCTGGAATTTCGGTAAAAGCGAGCAAGCGCCATCAGTGCCTGTGAACTGAGCACCGGCCTGGAGTTTTCGCAGAACCTGCGAATGTTTGCGACCGAAACGTTTCGATCTCTTGCCGAAAGAGCAGAGTGCCATTGCTGCGTTTCCTGCATAAGAGCGAATTCTGCTTCAGCATGGTTATCCGAATTGATATCTTCCGGCACTTGTAGGAACCGATGTAGCGCTTTTTTTACCTCGAGGTCGTCGTAAGCAGCCGCGGGAAGTTTCAGATGCTCGCGCTCGACGCCGGCGAGAACGTGCTCGACCATCTGGAGGCTTGAAACTTCCTCCATTGCACGTTTACGAAAGAACTCGCGGTCATTCGAGGGTCTTATGGGTTCCGGAACCGCTTTCGGATTCGGCGTGGCCCGGTCCCCGTTCGATGCGTTATTTCCTTCGCCCGCAAATGAATTCAACTCGAGATCGCCGAATTGGCTTGACCCTTCCGGAACGATTTCTTGTACCACGTATTCGAGCGGTTTCTTCACTTCAATAACCGTGTCTTCGAGCAGGTTTTCGTTCTTCAGCTCGTCGATAAGGTCTTCAAATAGATTCATGGTGTTCACCGGGGAGGGGATAGAAAGGGAGTGCGGCTGCTTTCAAGACCGGAAAAGTGCAATTCCTATGGGAGGATCTGCACTATTTCACCTGTGTGAGTCAATTCGTACTTATAGACCGTGTCGGCGCCGCCACTCCTTGTCGCCGTAATTGTGTATTCCTTGCTCAGTTCGGTATCGTCGGGCGCGGCCGGATTCATTTCGAACGTGTAGTTGCCGCGAATAACTTTCTCACCCGTGGTGGTGCCAAGTCCATTCGAGAGTATCTGCTGTAACTCAGTAAGCCGTCCGAATCGATTGTTTTGGCTGAAGAAACTCACTTGTGTCGACGATATCGTTCGCATGGTGGCGAAGGTAGTACCATTTTCTGCACTTCGAATCCCTTTCTGGAGAGCTGGGACAGCAAGGGCCGCAATGATGCCCACGATAGCAACAACTAAAAGCAATTCGATTAGTGAGAAACCGGCATTTTTCTGAACTTTCATGGCTACTTTCCTCGAAATATCGACTAGCTTGTGACAGTTTGTGGCACCATTTTTTGACATTTCAACACGATAAATCACGTAATAAACTGAGCGAAGGTCAATGTTTATCGGACTGATGTCGAATTTTCTCGACCGTCCGGCCACAATCGCGCTATAGGATTTAGCAAGGCATGTGCCAAAACTAAACGGTTCTAATGGGCACAAAAAAAGGTGCTGCGAAATCATGCCTATTGGCAAAGCCGTCGTTTTTTACTATTCTTTCAGTTTTGCATTTGTTTTCAGATGGAAGCTGTCCTATACGGTCGGTGGTAAAAATTGAGCTCTATAATCGAACAAACTTCTGAGATCTACGGCATCGCCAACTGGGGCGCGGACTATTTTGGTGTCAACCGGAAAGGTAACCTTATCGTCTACGCGCCCGAGAATGAAAACCTCACCGCTGATGTTAAAGAGATAATCGACGATCTAAAAAAACGCGGCATCGACACTCCGGTTCTCCTTCGCTTCCCGCAGCTACTTTTCGGCCAGATCAGAAAACTGCAGACCGCATTTCGTAAATCGATAAAAGAATTCGAATACGAAGGCGGCCACCTTTGCGTGTTTCCGATGAAGGTAAATCAAAATCGGGCCGTCATCGAAGAATATCTGAAAGAAGGTACGAGATATAACTTTGGCCTCGAGGCCGGTTCGAAAGCGGAACTTTATGCTGCGCTTGCGATGGAGCAATCGAAGGAAAGCCTGCTCGTTCTCAACGGTTTTAAAGATCGCGATTTCGTTCGCCTCGCTTTCGCCGGCGCGGGTGCCGGAAAGAACGTCGTGATCGTTATCGAGAAGATGAGCGAGCTGGAGCACACGCTTTCGCTCGTTAAGGAAGTCACCGAAACGGACCCGAACGCGAGCCTGCCAATGGTCGGCGTTCGCGTAAAGCTCTATTCCAAGGGCTCTGGGAAATGGGAAAAATCCGGCGGCGAAGCAGCGAAATTCGGACTCACCACGACCGAGATACTCGACGTGATCCGCAGGCTCCAGGAAGCTGGCCGAACGGACATGCTCAAGCTGCTTCACTTTCATATCGGATCGCAGCTTACCGATATCAAACGCATAAAGAACGCGATGAAGGAAGCGGCACGCACATATGCAAAGATCCATCAGATGGGCCTGCCGATCGAGTACCTCGATGTAGGCGGCGGCATGGCCGTTGACTATGACGGGTCAC
This sequence comes from Acidobacteriota bacterium, assembly GCA_003223975.1. Classification (GTDB taxonomy): domain Bacteria; phylum Acidobacteriota; class Blastocatellia; order Pyrinomonadales; family Pyrinomonadaceae; genus OLB17. The sequence continues at coordinate 10,719 of QHXS01000183.1, read as the reverse complement.
GGACCTCGTTCGAATCATCGGCAAATTACAATGCACGCGAATTTGCAAACGACGTAATTTACGTCATCAAGATGGTTTGCGACGATGAGAATGTTCCGCATCCGACAATTATTCAGGAATCGGGACGTTATCTTTCCGCTTATCATGCGGTCCTGGTGACCAACGTGCAGGAAGAGATCGAGACCGTTGTACAGGATCACGTTCCGATGGTCATCGAAAAAGATGATCCGCAGGTCGTACGCGAGCTCCATGATCTTCGCGAAACGATAAATTCGAAGAATTACCGCGAGTATTATCATGACTCGCTCGAACATCGCGAAGAGCTTTTCACGATGTTCGACCTTGGCTTGATCACGCTGGAAGATAAGGGAAAGGGCGAGGTCCTTTTTTGGGATGTCTGCGAGAAAGCAGACCAGTTCGCTCAATTGAAAAAGTATGTTTCTGAGGAGTTTGACGATCTTCGGCGTCTCATGTGCGCCAAATATCTCGCGAACTTTTCCGTATTTCGTTCGATACCGGACAACTGGGCGCTCGAACAGCTATTCCCAATAGTTCCAATACATAAACTCAACAAAAAGCCGACCGAATATGCTACGCTATGTGATATTACCTGCGATTCGGACGGTATCGTCGACAAGTTTGTCGACCTTCACGATATTAAGCCTGTCCTCGAGCTGCATAAGCTAAGTAAGGACGAGCCATACTATTTGGCAATTATGCTTGTTGGAGCTTATCAGGAGGTGATGGGCAACAATCACAATCTGTTTGGTTCCCCGCACGAAGCTCATATTTTTATCGGGGAAGACGGCCACATCATCAAGAAGGTGATCTACGGCGCGACCCTCGGCGACATGCTTTCGACCGTCCGTTACGACACGAATCAACTTCACGATCAATTCCGCAGGCAGATCATGAAGCGCATTAAGGACGGGGATCTTTCCACAAAGGACGGCAATTCCTGGATCGAGTTTTACGAGAATCAGGCTGAAAGTTATACATATCTGCTGCCCAATGGGTCGGCGTAGAAAACGTTTTTATTTTTTTATCTGGAGAAATTAATGGTAGCTCAAAAGAAAACCAAGGCTTCTAAATTTTTAACGGTCCCGACAAAACCGGTGCCGATCGACCGCGACCGCTCGATAGCGGGTCTGCTCGAGAAAATGGAAGGAGCCGGCTTTGGCGCGCGACAACTCGCCGAGGCACACCGCATTTGGCTGGACATGATGGACGATAATTCGACCATTTACCTTTGCGGCACAGGGAACCTGACCACGTCTGGAATGCGGCGGCTGATCTCATGGGTGATCAAGAACAGGTTCGTCGACGTGATCGTAATGTCCGGCACCGTTCTGTTTCACGATATTCACGAATCGTTGGGACGCAACCATTACCAGGCGCATCCGAGCATGACCGACGAGGATCTTCAGGGAAGCGATGTGATGCGCGTCGGCGACGTCATTTGGAGTAAAGAGGAATTTCAGGAGGCAGACGAATGGATCGGCAGTGTCGTCAACCAACTCGATATTTCTCGGCCCTACTCGGTCCGCGAGTTTCTCCATGTCATGGGACGTGAACTCGCTGAGATCGCTCACGAGGATGGCATTGTCACCTCGGCCTTTAAGGCGAGAATACCTATTTTTTGCCCCGACTTATTAGGATCGGAACTCGCCGTCGGCATCGCCCGAGCACGTTTCGAGAAGAAACTGCAGATGACGTTCGACGTTACCGAGGACACGATGGAACTCATGCAGATCGCGCAAAAGACGCGAAACTCGGCGATGATCTCAGTCGGCGGTGCGAGCGCCCATAAGATGGTCGATCTCACTGAGATAACATCGTACATAACGCGAACAACGCCCCGCGGGCACAAATACGCCATCGCGGTTGCAACCGATCCGCTTTCGTTGAGCGTTAGAACGCCTGCTTATTCCAGCGACCACACAAGTATGTTCGGCAAGCTGCATAAAGGCGCGACGACGGCGTTTGTCGATTGCGATCCGTCAATTGCTCTGCCGATGATCATCACGGCTCTGTCACAGACCGCCGCAAAGTTCATGAAAGGGCGAAAGCGCCCGACCTTTAGCTTCTCGGGCAGTGCCATGTCGATCGACGTTCCCTAAGAATTAGTCCAAGGTCCAAGGTCCAAGGTCCAAAGTCTAAGGTCCAAAGTTAGCATTCGCTTGCGACTTTGGACTTTGGACTTTAGACTTTGGACTATGTCGCAGTCCGCTGATCTTCCAATGAACTTTGGAGGTATTGACGAAGACGAATACTCCTCGTTTGATGCATCCAAGATACTAATTTGGCCTGTTTCCTATGAAGGCACAGTTTCATACGGGTCGGGAACCGGTGCGGGAGCGATGGCGATCGTCGATGCCTCGCGGAACATGGAGCTTTACGAAGAGGAGACCGATTCTGAGGTTTATAAGCTCGGCATCCACACGCTAGAAGAGTTTAAGCCGCGGGCAACGCCGGAAGCGATGATGCAGGACTTATATGAGCGGACGAAAGAACTGCTCGAGTCAGGCAAGTTTATCTGCATGCTTGGCGGCGAACATTCTGTTTCGGCACCAATAATTAAAGCTCATTACGAAAAATATCCGAACCTTAGCGTCCTTCAGATCGACGCACATGCTGACCTCCGCGACACGTATGACGGCACGCCGCATTCGCACGCATCGATAATGGCACGCGTACTAAGGGATCTTCGAATTCCTTCCGTGCAGGTAGGCATTCGCTCGATCTCCGGCGAGGAGGCGCGCGCGTTAAAAGAAGGCCTGCCGACAAAAATATTCTGGGCTCGAGACATCGTGGGCAGGACCGATTGGATCGAGGACGCCGTCGATTCCCTTTCGGAGGAAGTTTATTTAACGATCGACATCGACGGATTGGACCCAAGCATCGTCCCGACAACTGGAACGCCCGAACCCGGCGGCCTCGGATGGTACGAGACGCTTGCGCTCATTCGCCGGATCGCAGAAAAAAAGACGATCGTTGGTATGGACCTGGTCGAGTATTCGTACTTCGAAAACTACGATTCGCCTGCCTTCCTGTGTTCGAAGCTCGTTTATAAAACGCTCGCATACATTTTCCACCGTCAGTTGCCCAAGGTCATGACAGCAGCCTAAATGCAGCTTTCTACAATGTTTTTTCTCTTTTTCTGAACTTCGTGTAATCTGAAAACGTATTAAAATGGTTATTTTACCGTCCTTGGAACGGATCGATACACTGAAATAATTGGAGATCTCCAGATGTATTCAAAAGGAATTTTATTAGGCGCTCTTCTTGGTTTAGCAGCGTCTTTTTCGGGCTGCAAAACCGGCATATTCGGAGGCGAACCGGCGCCGGCACCAGTCGCTCCGGCTCCCGCTGCTCCGATAGTCGTTGATGGCACGCGGACTTCGTATGCCGACGTGGTTGAACGAACATCGCCCGCGGTAGTTCGGATCGAGGCCGAGCACAAGAATCGTATTTCCCAGCGTCAGACAGCGCCCTTCGGTGACGACGACTTTTTCCGTCAGTTCCCGATGCCTCGGCAGGACCAGCGGCCGCAAATCGAACGCGGGTTGGGCTCCGGTGTGATCGTAAGCGCCGACGGCACCATTTTAACGAATGCCCATGTTGTCGACGAAGCTGAAAAGATCACCGTTATGCTCAACGACAACAAGGCGTTCGAAGCGAAACTTGTCGGCATCGATAAACCGAGCGATCTCGCGGTTTTGAAGATAGAAGCTCAGAACATGCCATTCCTGACGCTTGGAAATTCCGACAGCGTTCGCGTGGGCGATATCGTTTTAGCGATCGGAAACCCGTTAGGGATCGGCCAATCGGTGACCGCCGGCATAATCTCCGCAAAGGGCCGTCGAACTGGTTTGAGCGACGGGAGCTTTGAAGATTTTCTGCAAACCGACGCACCTATAAATCGAGGAAATTCGGGCGGCGCCCTTGTCAATCTCAACGGCGAACTGATCGGCATCAATTCCCAGATACTTTCGGGCGGCGCGTCTGGCGGCAACATCGGCATCGGTTTTTCGATTCCGACGAACATGGCCAAATCCGTGTTGGAACAGCTGCTGAAAGACGGCAAGGTCCATCGTGGAATGCTCGGCGTTAACATACAAACTTTGACCGAAGATACTGCAAAAGCTCTTGACCTTACCGACGTATCGGGTGTCCTGGTTAGCAATGTCCGTTCCGGCAGCTCGGCCGAAAAGGCTGGGGTAAAACGCGGTGACATCATAACTGCCATCAACGGGGAAAAGATCGATGATGGAAATGTGCTTCGCAATAAAGTTGCAGGTACTATGCCGGGAACCGAGATCAAGCTTACTGTTCTCCGCGACGGCACGTCACACGAACTGACGGCGGTGCTCGATGAATTCGAAAACGAAAAGAGCGACCAGCCCGGCAATCGGCAGGATGAGGACGGGCCTTCGGTTGAAAAGCAGAGCGGAAAGCTCGGGTTAACACTTCAATCGGTAACACCGCAGATCGCCCGACAGCTCGGCCTTTCGTCTGATAGCGAGGGCGTGGTCGTCACTGATGTCGAACCTTCAGGTGTTGGGGCAGACGCCGGAATAACTCGCGGTGACGTCCTACTGGAAGTAAATCGGGCCGCTGTAAATTCGCCGGAATCAGTACAAACCGCGATCGAAAAGGCGGGTTCGAAACCGCTCCTTTTATTGATCGCACGCAAGGGCCAGACGATCTATATTACGGTGCGTCCGTAGGACGTCCGGACAAAACAAAAGGCCGCGGATCGACATTCCGCGGCCTTTTTTGTTTTCAAATGGTCGGGACGACAAGATTTGAACTTGCGACCTCTCGCACCCCAAGCGAACGCGCTACCAGACTGCGCTACGTCCCGTTAATTGATTTTCAGATTAGTTTTACGGCCGTAGAAAGTCAATCTGCTCGCCGCACCGCCTACTGCTCTTGATTTCTCTTGAGCATTTCCCGCAATTCAAGCAGTTGAGCTCCCAAACGCTTGATTGCTTCGCGTTGTTCGCTGATCAACGCGCTCACTTTAGGCTCAACGGTGTCCAGGTCAAGTTCGAGGTCGTCGAACGAATGATCCTCGAAAAGCGAAGGGGTTTGCGTATCCGGTTCGTCGAGTTCGTGCAGAGGCTCCGGGTGAACGATCTTGAGTTTTGTCGATTCTCGGTTCTCCGACAAAAGCTTCTTTCGCGCACCGGCGATCGTAAACATTTCGTCGTAGAGCAACTGCTTGATCCGCAGAGCCGTTTCCACATCCTTCCGTCGATAACTTCGTTGTCCCGAACGGTTCTTTTGCGGAGAAAGCATTGAGAATTCAGTTTCCCAATACCGAAGCACGTGTGCCTGAACGCCGACTATGTCGCAGACCTCACCTATCTTGAAATAGATCTTTTCCGGTATCATGACCGCTGCCTGACCCATAATAGCACCAAGTGTGTTAAAGTTTCTTGTAAATTGCGATGGCGTTATTCTATGATTTCAGACCACTTGTGTCAATAGCCGCGCGATGAAATCTGAATTTCAGTTCATCAATAGCATTAAGGATCGTTTTTCGCTCTCCGAAGTAGGCGACGATTGTGCAGTTTTGCCGAAGGACAAGGATTCTGACCTGCTGATATCCGCCGATCTGCTGGTTCAGGATGTTGATTTCCGCCTCGAATGGTCAAACCCGGCAGATATCGGCCATAAATCCCTAGCCGTTTCACTTTCTGATATTGCCGCCATGGGCGGAACCCCACTTTGGGGTTTGCTCTCGCTTGCAGTGCCGAAATCTCTCTGGAACGACGATTTTCTCGATAATTTCTACGAAGGCTGGCACTTCTTAGCTAAAAAACACGGTGTGGAGCTCGTTGGAGGCGATATTTCATCAACAACCGGCAAGTTTGTGATCGATTCAATCGTTGTGGGCGAGGTTCCAAAAGACCGTGCGATTCGACGCTCTGGAGCAAATCCAGGCGACCATATCTATGTTTCAGGCACGTTGGGCGGTGCTGCGGGCGGTTTGCGATTGCTCGAAACGTCTCAAATCCATCCTAAATTGCATCTGATCGAAAAACAGCTTCGACCGGCACCTCAGGTGGAACTGGGTAAACAATTGAATGCATTAGGGATAGTAACGTCGATGATCGATATCAGCGACGGCCTTTCATCCGATCTTGCGCACATTTGCCGGTCAAGCGGTGTTGGAGCATCGATCAATATCGAGAAGATACCGATCGATCCGAATTTAGCTGAAACCTTTCCCGACCGGGACGAAAACCTTGAGCTTGCCATCAACGGCGGCGAGGACTTCGAACTTCTGTTTACAGTTTCGCCGGAAGACGCCGACCAATTACGATCACTTGATGTAGTTAGCATCGGAACGATTACGGAACACACAGATATTTTGGAGATCTTCCAAAAGGGAAACACAAAAGAACTTCGCCCCGGCGGATTTCGCCATTTTTGACCCCCAACCGAAATTCCATCCATTTTCTGCGCTACCCGAGCGGGCGGTGCTCTCCAAACTACGGAAAGCGAACCCGATAATTCGAGTGCACGTGTGTTTCTTTTGCCGTCAAAACGGGTGGTTTTCTGGCTGCATATTCCTCATATCATTCGCTTGTCGAACAAAGTTCGCACAGAATTCTATACAGGAGTGAATGACATGGCATTTATTGACGTTGATAGTGAGAATCCGGCGGGAGCTCCGACTTTTTATAACATTAATTTCGCAGTTGGTTACGGATGCAAGAACATGGAAGAAGACGTGAAAGTTGTGCAGTTTTTTTTGCAACGGCTTTTCTCAACGCCACAATTTGCTGACAAGAAGCCTTGGGGAACGATGACTGTCGACGGTAAGGTTGGGCCGGTCACACGTTCATGGATCATAAAGGCACAAATGGTTTGCCGACAGGACGGCGTAAATGTTGTCATCGACGGAATCGTCGACAAGGCCGGAAATCCGGAGAACTCCAGCAATCGCGTTTCGTCCCTCTCGCACACCGATTATATGATCCGAATGCTGAACAATGCTCTGAGGAAAATGGACACGCCGGTCTATAAAACGCTGCCCACAAATCTCCAGGTGCCGGGAGATGTTCGGTTGATCTTCCAACAGATCAATGCGGCTGGGCCGCCCATGAATTTCGGCAACGCCTAAGGTTTCTAACGAGCAAGGGAAGGTTCAATTCGTCGGGCAAAGTCTTCAATGGCTTCGCCCTTTTTTTCGCGAATTCCCGCCGTTAAAAAGGCGGCGACCTGCACAGCCGTTCATCGTCGGTTCAGATCCGATTGCCGCTACTCTAGAATCCGCCACTGTCAGCCGATGGCCCGTAAATCGAAGGTATCTTTTTATCGAGCATTTTCAGGTACACCGTCAGTTGACCTCGGTGGTGTACGAGATGATTGATCGACTGGCTGATGCTTTCGTCCTTCGGCGAGCTAAAAAGTAGCTCTCCTTTATTCTTTAACGCGAAAGTTTCCTTCAGCCCTTCGTCAGTCAACGTTTTGATTGCCTTGCGGACATTGACCATATTTTGGTCGAAGGCAGCGACCAATTCTTCGGTCGTCGAGATCTTCGCGTGCTCAAATGTTCCAAAGTCGATCTCCGACTTTTCGATGGTGTACGTGATCCATTTTGGTATCTCGGCGACCATCATCGCCAGGTAATTCAGCGGCATTGATTTTTCGTGAGGCTTCCAGTCCGCTTGGTCCATCGGGACCTGTTCCAGACATTCGCGCGTTGCACGCACCTCCGATTCTAATTCGCGCAGATATTCTGCTGCGATGATCGACGTCGATCTTTTTGTCGAACTTTGCATTACTTTCCTCCCTTGCTCTTGTTGTTTATGGCCTTTCGTGACGCGGTTGATAGACCTGCAGAGGCGCACCGCTGGGAAGTGTCAGCTTAACCAGGCGGCCCCAGCCGGTGTCCTGAACATCGCCGCACTCGATGTTCTTCTCAGCCAACGACGCTTTGAACCCATCGATGTCGTCGCTAAGAAAGTAAAGTTCGTGATGCGGAACGTCACCGTCGGTTTTGTGTATCGAAGCGTCAGACGGCGGCAGGCCGAAAATGGTGTAGCCGCCACCTGCGTCGACGGAATTCAGCCCCAAAATTTCGCGAAAGAATTTGTGATCCGCTTCCGGATCTTTGCTGGCAACAACCATATGCGTTCCTATGATCATTTTGCGTTCTCCTTTTTACAGGTTCTGCATGCCGAATTACATTGAATTATTTAGGTCATGCATCGCGGACCCAACCGCACTTTTCGCCGATAAACTTATGCTGATCTGCCCGCACCGAGCTTATAGCTGATCAATGCCATCGGAATGTACGCAAGTATAAGATCTACGGCGTCATACCAAAGCGGGACAGGAAGCAGAAAGGCATTGGCGATGCCAGCTATCAGAAACAAAACGCCGATGATAAGCGCAAGCGTAAACTTATGGCTCTTCGCAATTAGTACGGCCACCAGGGCAGCGACAAGTGTCCCAAGTGCGTGCGCCAGAAATACGAAAATGAACTGTTCCGGGCCGAACAAAGGCATTGACACTTTGAGCGCGTCATAACTCGAAACGTCCGCGCCTGCCGGAAGCGGGACGATACGATGTCCGACGTTGATCAGGAACCCGTTAAGTAGAGCTCCCACGAAAAGACCCACCACAGTACCGAGTATGTTTCTGATCATAGTGTTTAGGTTTGCGTCAGAATGATCTGATCGCGTTTCGCTCATTTGATCAAGGCTTGGAATTCACGAAGGACTATACATCTGCTTTTGTCGATTTTCAATTCGGGCGAACGAGGATTGACGCAGAAAATATCGACCGATATTTCGAATGGATTTTTCGTTACGCACAATATATTGTGCTTGCCTAATTTGTGTGTTTGATATTACATTACAAGGTAAGAAAGCGTCATCCCGCCTTTCTGCCGAAAACAGGAGGAAAAAGAAGTTTGCTTACAGGACGAGTTTTACTGTTGAACTTTTCATATGAACCGCTGGGCACCGTCGGTGTCGCGCGAGCGGTTTGCCTTTGGTTTCGCGGCGCGGTCTTTATCGAAGAGAAGGACGGCGACAACGTACTGCATTCGCCTTCGACGGTGTTTCCGGTTCCGTCGGTCATTCGATTACGGCATTACATAAACTTTCGCCGCAATCGGCGCGAAACCACGATGAAGCGTGCACGGGTTTATATCCGCGACCGCTATCGCTGCCAGTATTGCGCCGAGCATAAGCACGCGAAGGACCTGACGCTCGATCACATCCTTCCCCGCGCTCAGGGAGGTGAAAGCACGCCGGCAAACCTAGTTACAGCATGTGTGAAGTGCAACCAGCGCAAGGGGAACCGAACGCCCGAGCAGGCGCGCATGCCGCTGCTTACTTCGCAGAAACTGCTTCGCCTCGGGCTCGATCACGTGTTGCTTTGCCATTATGCCGAATCGCGGCCCGCATGGAAGAAGTATCTGTTCATGGATGATCACGAGCAGGAGGCCGAGTCGATGGCGGCCTAGAATAAAATTAGGAAATATTGAGGATTGCGGTCGGACCGATGTCCGGCCGCTTTTTTATTTGCTATGAAGTTGATCGTAATTTACGGAGCGCCCGCAACGGGCAAACACACCGTCGGCACCGAGCTGGCGCGGCTAACGGGAATTCCGTTGCTGCACAATCACCTGTCGATAGATCTCGTTCGGCCGTTCATTGAGTTTGGAACCGACGAATTCTGGCGCGTGAATGGCGAGATCCGCCAGTCGATCATAGCAGCCGCAGCGCGTTCCGGTTCGGATCTAATAAAGACATTTGTTTACGGTAAAGGCGACGATGATCCCTATTTCGCGAAGATCATAACGGCCGCGGAAGACAACGGAGGCGAGGTCCAGTTGGTCTTGCTGCTTTGCGATAAAGAAGAGCGGCGGCGGAGAATGGGCAACGAGTCGCGCGTTCGTCTACGGAAATTGACGAATCCGGATTCCGTGGATTCTAGCCGGTTCATCATGGACCAGCCTTATGAAGGTCGCGAGACGCTCGTGATCGACACGACCGATTTACCTCCGGAAGCAGCAGCGGAACGGATAATCGAGCATTACAAACTGGAGAGAGGGGAATCATGAAATATAAGGATGAAGATGAAATAAAGAAGCTTGTCGCCGCTTTCGAAGACGCGACGATCGCGCGCGACGTTTGGAAACACGCTGAGCATTTGGTGGTGGCTCTCTCCTACGCGAACAAATACCGCCTGGAAACAGCCATCGTGAAAATGAAAGACGGACTTTTCAATTTGCTTACCGAAGGTTTCAAAATTGACCTGACGAAAGAAATGCCGTATCACGAAACGCTTACGGTTTTTTGGATGCGGACCGTAAGCGAATTCGCCCGATCAACGAACGGCATGCCCTTGCACGAAAAAGCGAACAGCCTTATCGAAACATTCGATAAAGACTATCCGCTTCGTTTCTATAGTCGTGAGTACTTGTTTTCTGATGAGGCCCGAGCCCGATTTGTCGAACCTGATCTGTGCTCGAATCATCAACCTCCTCAATCAAGTTGAAGATCCGGGTTCTTGGGAAAACCTGGGATGCCAAATATGCTCGCCTGTTGCGAAAAACGAAACATTTTCGTTTTGCGTTCGTTTAATACATCAAGACATACATGGAACGCTCGGCTCATTTCAATCAAGTCCTTCCTATACCTAGCTGTTGTCTCGGCTAATTCAAATGTTCCGCATTTTTTTCTAACA
>QHXS01000181.1:9560-25471 GCA_003223975.1 Acidobacteriota bacterium | reverse complement strand
AAAAGGGCTCACGATGGACGGCCACCGCTTCGTCGACGAGGTAATGCGACGCGGTGCTGTCGGAGTAATTTCTGAATTCGACCGGCCGGAAAAGTTTCAGGGCTCCTGGCTGAAGGTCGCGGATGCTCGTGTGGCTCTTGCAAAGGCTGCAGCTGTGATCAATGGCGAACCGTCGCACAAGCTTGACCTGATCGGAGTGACCGGTACAAACGGAAAAACGACTACGACCTACTTATGTTTCGCGTTGGCCGAAGCCGCGGGCGTCAAACCCGCTATGCTAACGACCGTAGAATATCGCATCGGTGAAAAGCACGAAGAAGCCGTCCGAACCACACCCGAGGCTTCCGATACAAATCGATTCCTGCGACAGGCAGTTGACGTAGGATGCAAAATGGCAGCCATGGAAGCCTCGTCGCAGGCGATAGATCTGCATCGCTGTGATTGGCTTCGTTTCCGTGTCGCGATATTTACCAATCTCACTCAGGACCATCTCGACTACCATCACACGATGGAAGAGTATTTCGACGCAAAGAAGAAACTCTTCGACGGCCGGCTTGGCGAAGCCCCGGCCTCGTGCGTCATCAACGTCGACGACGAATGGGGCCAGCGACTCACTGCCGAATTGAAGGTGAACAATCAACGTGTCATAACTACGTCACAACGCGATTCCAACGCAGACTTTACTGCAAATAACGTTAATGTGTCCTTAATGACCGGAACTTCGTTTCTCCTTAACACACCAAATGGACAGCGGCGGATCACATCACCTCTGGTCGGACGTCCTCACGTATACAACATGCTGTCCGCGACCGCGGCTGCGGTTGAATTGGGGTACGACATGGATTCGATCGTCGATGGTTTGAGTAAATGTATTGGCGCTCCTGGCCGTTTCGAACGCGTGCAGCACGACGGCGATTTTGCGGTTGTGGTCGATTACGCGCATACGGACGACGCGCTTTTAAATACTCTGAAAACGGCTCGCGAGTTAACCAGCGGACGGATCATCACTGTATTCGGCTGTGGCGGCGACCGCGACAAAACAAAACGCGAACCGATGGGCCGCGTCGCCGGAGAGAACAGCGACCTCGTTTTTATCACATCAGACAATCCGCGCACCGAAGATCCGATGACGATCATTAAGAAGACCGAGGTCGGAGTGGGGCCGACAGGAACTCAATACTTCTCGATTTCCGACCGCCGCGAAGCGATCAATAAGGCGATTGCCGCGGCGAAGTCCGGCGATGTCGTTATCATTGCGGGAAAAGGGCACGAAACTTATCAGATCATCGGAAACGAAAAATTTCATTTCGACGATCGCGAGGTCGCGCGCGAAGCGATAGCCAAGCGCTCAGAACATTAATTAAGTTTCGAGGCTGAATGGATTGAAATCGGTGTCCCGGTCGAAGTAATCTTCGTGCTCTGCCCGCTTCAGGTATCCGACGATCAAGTAAGTGAACGGCGTCGCGACCACTTCCCAAAACACTTTCAGGAAATAGTTACCGATCATCACCATCACGACCTGTTCGTTCGACCACGTACCGTAAAACGCGAGCGGATAAAAGATCAGGCTGTCTACGGCTTCACCCGCAAAAGTCGAACCGATCGTCCTCGACCAAAGATATTTGCCGTTCGTCGCGATCTTCATTTTCGCAAGCACAAACGAATTGGCAAACTCGCCTGCCCAGAATGCTATCAGCGACGCAAATGCGATCCGCCATGTCTGGCCAAAAACGAGATTGACGGCGTTTACCTGCTCTGCCGACATTGTTCGTGCAGGAGGCAGGCGGGTGATAATGAACGACATTAGCGAAGCGAAAATAAGTGCACCGAAACCGGCCCAAATAACGCGACGCGAACGCTTATATCCGTAAACTTCGGTCAGCACGTCGCCGAATAAATAGCTGATCGGGAAGAACAGAACACCGGCGCCGAAAATGTATTCGCCAATAAAAGGCAGCGTTACATACGACACCTTTTGAACGCCGATTATCCCGGAACAGAGCAGCACCGCCACAAAAGCGGCCATTATCAGGTCGTAGTATTTGTATCGCCCTCGTTCAGACATTTGACGGATTGTAGCAGACATACAGCAGAAGCCTGACCGTCCTGGCGGGCTAACGCAAAGAAAAAAAGCCGTCCTTTCGGTCCGGCTTCTGAACTTCTTTTGATTTTTTTACGTCTTAAGAGATCTCGGCGACGTGTTTCGTTAGACGCGATTTGTAGCGGGCGGCGGTATTTCTATGGATAAGGCCCTTGTTTACAGCCTTGTCTATAACCGATACCGTCGGATTAAGCAGTTCGCCGCTCAACTTTTTGTCCGAGCCGGCCACAGCCGCACGCAGTTTCTTTATCTCCGTGCGTAATTTGCTGCGATTGCTGCGATTCTGTTCGTTGCGTTTGGCGTTCTGCCGGTTACGCTTTTCTGCCGATTTATGATTAGCCATTCAAAACTCTCTCAGTGCAAAGACTCGTACTATTAAGCAAACGGTAGATTTTACAGGCATAGGCCGGCAAGGTCAAGTTCGGCTAGGCCTCCGACTTGAGGGCGATACTGTGCATTGCATCAACGACCAGAACAAAGATCGGCGGATACATTAAAACGTCGATCTGAGGAAACGAAGAAAACAGGTACGGCTCGATGACCGACTTTAACTGGAAAAAATAACCGATAGTCAGTCCGACCCCAAAACACACGACCAGGCCGCCAATGAGCATCGCCGTCATCTGATAACGCGAATACTGCCGCGACGGCAGCTCGGTCTCATCCAGGATCGACTCATGTATGTCCTCGTCATCATAGGTAAAGCGGTCGAAAGCTTCGCGTACGCGGCCTACGATATGGATCACACCCACCACAAAGAAAGATACGACGATTATCCTGAAAAGCGTGCCGACGTAGTCCGAAAAGAAAATATTCGGCCGCACGATCGAGACCGTAAGCGTAGAAACAAATAAAGCGACGACCGGAAAAAGGAATTTCTGCAGTGCCTGTGATTCCTTTCGCTCTTCCGCGATCATCCGGTCGATGATCTCATTATAACGATGCTCATATATCATCTGCCGCCAACGCTGCGCGTGGCTGTTCGCGGATGCAAAGACCGAATCGCCGTTGCCGTTGGTTACGTGGACGGCGTTTAGTTTCTTGTCGTAAGCCGAACGCTGCTTCGGATTTCCGAGAATTTCGTAGGCCTCGGCGATCTGAGCAAAAGCGATAGCGGTTTGTTCTGAGCCGTTATTCTTATCCGGATGCAGTTTGCGGGCGAGACGGCGGTACGCCGACTTTATTTCGGTCTTCGACGCCTTCGTTGAAACTTTTAGAGTTTCGTAGTAATTAACCATTCGCCCACGTGGAAAACGGGAGGCGCGGTGCTCGGGAAGGCATTGCACCGCAAGATTTCGACGGCGGAATTATATCATATCGAAATCGGCCCGGCGCAAGCTTTCTATCCATCCAGATCGTCGATCTGGAGGCTGATCGGGTCGGCTCCTGCGGCTTTCACGGCGTCAATAAGTAGAACCACGGCCCCATAACTGAGCGACTTCGGCGCCTTGATAAATACGGTTCGCTGACGGTTCTCGTTCTCTTCGCGACGGCGGAAAACTTCGCTCAATCTTGCGGTCAAGCCGCTCGTATCGTCCATGGTGGCTTTTACGGTCTCACGGTTTAGGAGAATTTGAGAATCTCGCGAAACCCCGACAATAAGGGTGTCTGGATGGTCATCGACTGCATCCTGTGACGGCTCGTTCGGTATCCGAGCGTCGAACGAGCTGGGCTTCAGCGGTGTGATGACCATGAAAATGATCAGAAGAACAAGCAGAACATCGATCAGTGGCGTGACGTTTATTTCGGTTCGATTCATCGCAAACCTCCAACGAGCATTTTGAAGGTTAGACAAACTTTTTCGTCATTTGTTCCCGAGAGCGGCCAAAAGCGCTTTTGCTTTCAAAAAAGACTCGTCATATTCCGAGTGCGGATCACTATCGATGGTAATGCCGCCGCCGACATTGAACGTTGCAATGCCGTCGCGAATGACCATCGTCCTGATCGCAACACTCAAGTCGAAACCCGGCTCAAGGCGGTCGAAGCCGGTGTCGGGAATGAAATATCCGATCGCTCCCATCGAGAGTCCGCGCGCGTTCGGTTCAAGCTCGTCGATGATCTGCATTGTCCGGACCTTCGGCGCTCCGGTGATCGAGCCGCAAGGAAACAATGCCTGCAGAACATCAACAAACTTCACCTCGTCTTTTAGTTTGCCTTCGATCGTCGAAACGAGATGGCAAAGCGTCGGGTGCACCTCGAGGTCACACAGTTTCGTCACTTCTACACCGCCGAATTCGCAAACGCGGCCCAGATCGTTCCGCAAAAGGTCGACGATCATCGTGTTTTCGGCCCGGTCCTTTTCGCTATCCAACAGTTCTTTCTGCAGCCGAATGTTTTCGACTGCGTCCGCACCTTGCGGCCGCGTACCTTTTATCGGCGAAGTTGAGATCTTGTCTTTGGAGATATGAAGGAACCGCTCGGGTGAAGCAGAAACAACATACGAATCGCCGCGATCGATAAATGCCGCAAACGGCGCCGGATGGTCACGCCTAAGCCTTTGGAAAACCCTTTGCGGCGTCATCCTTTCACCAAGATCGACGGAAAGCTGCATCGTCAGGTTCGTTTGATACGTGTCTCCGCGTCGAATGCATTCCTTGATCGTTTCGACCGCATCAATATATTCGTCGAACGTGAAGGTTGATTCGTAAGGGGCGATACCTTCGATGTCGTCAAACTCATCTCGCGCTGTTTCACCAACTAAATCTCCAACTAAATCTCCGTCAAACCCTTCAGCGTTGCCGGTCAAAAACGTCTCGTCCGAATCGTAATCATGGACGACCAAAGCGTCGTACAGGCACACATAGATATCTGGTTCTGCGGATCCATTGCGAATACCTGAGCTTGACGATTCAAGTTTTCGGCCGAAATCGTATGAGATAGTGAAGACCGCGGCGAGCCCGCGTTCCAGAAGAGCTTGAAATTCCGACAACGATTTCTGCGGATCGTTATTGGAAATCTGAAAAACTTCGACCGGATCGGTACCCGCGATCAACAAATGCGAACCGAGATGTCCGACTCCGCAGCTATCGAGGATCGAAACGCCGCCGGCCCCGGAGCGTGCCAAAAGCGCATTTATCAGGCGATGTGCGGAAATGTCGATGCGTTTCATTTCGCGAGGATTTTATCACGCTGCAAGCCACGGCATTCCGTTTGCAGAAACTCGTGTGCCGCAATAAAAGTCGCATTTCGGGGCGTTTTCGCGTAATATACCGCAGACCGAAGTCTCTCCTCACTTAGTTATTTATGGCATTCGAAACGAACGAAAGACAGGCTCTCGTGCGCGGACTTGGCCTCGCAGCCGCGATCTCAGTGATCGTCGGAAACGTGATAGGCACCGGCGTGTTCCTCAAGGCTCGTGTTATGACATGCAATGTCGGGGAGCCGACATGGGTCATTCTCGCGTGGATTGCCGCGGGCCTTTTGTCGCTAGCAGGCGCATTGACGTATGCAGAGCTCACGGCGATGAAGCCGGAGGCTGCCGGCCCGTACGTTTTTCTTCGCGATTCGTATGGAAAACTATCTAGTTTTTTGTTCGGCTGGATGCAGTTGTTTATCGCTCGCACCGGCTCGCAGGCGAGCGTTGCCGTCGTATTCGCGATCGCACTTAACGATTACCTCGACGGAGCCCTAAAACAGACAATATTCAAAACCTCGATCGCCGGATATCCATACGAGATCACTTCGCTTCAGATCATCGCGGTGGTCGTGATCGCGATCTTCACTACACTCAACTGCCTTTCGGTTCGACTAACGGGTCAGATCGCCACGGTCCTGACCGGTGTCAAGATCGCACTAATTCTGTTCGTCGGGCTTGGCGCATTTTTGTTCGTGACCGGCGGCAGCTTCGCACATTTCTCATTAGCGGCCACTAACGGCACGTGCGAAGGCGTCGCCGACGCCGTGCGCGTCGGCTCGATGCAATATTCGTTTCTCGCAGGATTTGGCGCCGCGATGCTCGGAGCTCTCTGGGGTTATGACGGATGGGATAATCTATCCTTCGTCGCGGGCGAAGTGAAAGATCCGAACCGCAATATTCCGATCGCGATCATCGGGAGCACCATCATCATTATTCTTCTATACGTCATGGCGCAGATCGCCTACTTTTACGTTCTTGACCCAACGTCGATCGCGTCCGTTTCAAAGGACTCGTCCGTAGCAAAGGTCGTGGTGAGCAAGTTTTTCAGCGGCGACGCTGCCAGTCTTGCGACCGGCGCGGCCGTCGCCGTTTTTACGGTCGGCTTGATGTTGTCGTCGCTTGGAACGCTTCACACCTCGATCTTAAGCTCTTCGCGCATTCCGTACGCGATGGCAAAAGACGGGATGATGTTCGACGTGTTCAAGAAACTTTCGGTTAATTCAGTGCCGGTTAATGCGGTATTGTTTCAAGGTGTTTGGGCTGCCATTTTGGCGCTGTCAGGTTCCTTCGATACGCTCACCGATTACGTTATTTTCGGCTCCTGGATATTTTACGCCCTGATCGGCTCGTCGGTCTTCATGTTTCGTAGGAAGTATCCAGATGCGCTTCGTCCTTATCGCGTTTGGGGATATCCAGTCGTTCCGATAGTTTATCTTTTGGTTGCCGGATGGCTCTTGATCAACACGATGATGACCGCGCCAACGCAGTCATTTATCGGCATCGGCCTGATTATTTTGGGATTGCCCATCTATTACTACTTAAATAATAGAAGGCGGGTTTCCGTTGAAGATGGTGAATAACGAAAAATGGCCGGAGATCGAAAGGCGAGTCGAAGATCGAATTCGCCTGACGGTCGATATTGAATGGGATTCGAACGACGGTCGACATGCCGGTACGCTAAGCGACCTTAATTCGACCGGCTGCTTCATTCTGGCGTCCGGCTTTTTTACTGAAGGCGGGACGGTTCGTGTGCATCTGCCGATCACCGAAGGCGAAGTATTTGAGGTCGTTGGCGAAATAGTAAATCAATATCCTGATCTCGGTTTTGCGTTGCGGTTCATGAACCTGACCGATGATCAGCGGCAGGGTCTCAATGATTTTGCAAGGCAGCACGAAAGTACCTAGCCTGATTTCCCGCCTAGTTCCTATGCTAAAATTCCGGCGATGAGCCTCACGCTTGAAACGCCGATCGTCGAACTGCACCTGCACGAAATTGGCAAACTATCCGGCTACATGGCCGGAAAGCTTGCCGTAGCTGTGGCTTCGTTTGTTGAAAAAAGCGAGCCCGCCGAAGCGACCGTCGAAGATCTTTTAAGCTACTTCCCTCTCCGATACGAAGACCGTTCTAATCTTGCGAGGATCGATGAGATCGGCCCCGGCGTCGAAGCGTCCGTCGAACTTCACACGCGTTCTGCCGGAGCCTTTCAGGTAAAGAACAGCCGTGCCCCGCGGCAGAATCTTTTCATCTACGAGGTCGTCGCAAGTGACCGCGAGCGGACGATGAAACCTGTTCTCGTCTGGTGGTTCCTATCCGGCAAGAATGCAAAACATATCATTCAGTATTACGACGAGCGTTTCGGCAAAGGCTCGCGATTCGTCGCGCACGGCGAATGGAAATGGAGCGAGCGGCGCCAAACCTTCGAACTGAAGCTCCAAAAACCTGACGAGCTTGAGATGCTGCCGAATGACGAGACCTCTGATGTTTATGGACTGCTAAAGCCCGAGATTTCCAAGAAAAACATCGAAAAGGGCGAAGATCGCTCGCTGGACGAAGATGTCGGCAGCCCTGAGTTTGCAATGGTCCACACTGCGCGGCGCGTTCCGGTCTACCGCAAGCTAGGGCCGTTTCAGACGAAACGGTTGCGCGAGATCGTGTACGACGTTACTCAAAAACTCCATGTTCAAAATGTTCCGGACGCTCTTCCCGCTGAACTCGTGACAAAATTGCGGCTGATCTCGCGCGTCAAAGCAGTTAGGGAAATTCATTTCCCTCCCGAGGAGTCCCAGATCAGCGATTATGCAATGTTTCGCAGTCAAGCCCATCGGCGTCTTATCTTCGAAGAGTTTTTCTGGCTTTCATTTAGCCTTCAGCTTTTGCGTGGCGAACGTCGAAAAGAACCAAAAGGGACCGTGATCGAAATTCCCGACGAAACGCTGAAGCGGATAGACGCAATTGTTCCTTTTGAGCTTACCGGCGCGCAAAAAAAGGTGATCGACCAGATCTTCCGTGATCTGCGTTCCGACGCACCAATGAACCGCTTGCTTCAGGGCGACGTCGGCAGCGGAAAGACGATCGTCGCGTTTGTCGCGATGTTCGTGGCAATGGAAAACGGTTACCAAACCGCTCTGATGGCGCCGACCGAGATACTGGCAGAACAGCATTTCAGAAACGCGTCGCGGACTTTCGCCGAAAGGGGTTACCGCGTCGGACTACTCACCGGAAGCATGAAAGCCGCCGAGAAGCGCAAAACACAGGCCGCTGTCGCAAATGGCGAGATCCATCTGTTGATCGGGACTCATGCGGTCATTCAAGACGCGGTCACATTTGAAAACTTCGGCCTCGCCGTCATCGACGAACAACACCGTTTCGGCGTGGTACAGAGAGCTGCTCTCACGAAGCGCGGCTACAATCCCGACGTGCTGGTAATGACCGCGACGCCGATCCCACGTTCGCTTGCAATGACCGTTTACGGCGAGCTAGACGTTTCGATCATCGACGAAATGCCGCCGGGACGCACGCCGATAAAAACGGTCGTGTTGGGCGAAGATCAGCGTGACGGCGTCTATAAAGGAATGGCCCGTGAGATCGGTTTGGGTCGCCAGGTTTACATCGTTTATCCGCTCGTCGAGGAATCCGAGAAGCTCGACCTCAAGGACGCAACGAAGATGTTCGAGGAACTTCGCGACCGCGTTTTCCGAGAATTGAACGTCGGATTGATCCACGGTCGAATGAAAGCCGCCGAAAAAGAAGAAACGATGCGTCGATTCGTCGCCGGCGACATTAACATTTTGGTTTCAACCACCGTTATCGAGGTCGGCGTCGATGTGCCCAATGCATCGCTGATGGTCGTCGAACACGCCGAACGTTTCGGCCTTTCGCAGCTTCATCAGCTCCGCGGACGCGTTGGCCGCGGCTCCGATCAAAGCTATTGCGTCCTGCTGACCGGCGACAAGAAAACGGCGGTCGCCAAGGAACGACTCGGAATAATGGAAAAAACAAACGACGGATTCAAGATCGCTGAAAAAGATCTGGAAATTCGGGGCCAGGGCGAGATCCTCGGCACGCGTCAATCCGGCATCCGTAATTTCAAGATCGCAAATATTATTCGCGATCTCGAGATCCTCGACGCGGCACGGAAAGAAGCCGAATACTACCTGACCAAGAAACGCACTTCAAAAGAAACCGCCGCAATGGTTGAACACATCGACCGGGTCAATATGCTTCGACATGCACATGTCGGTTAGCTGCCGGTCTGAAGTTGCGGTGCAGATTTGTTAATCTATCTGCATGCGGGTGATCTCGGGCATCTACGGTGGACGTGTATTGAAAAGCCCGCCCGACGGAAAAACACGGCCCACGTCCGATCGCCTGAGAGAAACGCTTTTCAACATTCTCGCGCCGCGTATCGATGGCTCCCGTTTTCTTGACCTTTGTGCCGGAACGGGCGCAATTGGGATGGAGGCCCTGTCTCGCGGGGCCGATCACGTCACATTCGTCGACCGCTCGCGTAAAGCTTGCGCCC
Source organism: Acidobacteriota bacterium (assembly GCA_003223975.1). Lineage (GTDB taxonomy): Bacteria > Acidobacteriota > Blastocatellia > Pyrinomonadales > Pyrinomonadaceae > OLB17. The sequence goes on along the minus strand of QHXS01000181.1, from coordinate 15,711 downwards.
TGATCGAAGAAAATCTCGATCTGCTTAAAATTCCCGAAGAATCAACAGACATTCAGGCGCTTTCGGCCGAAAACTTTGCCGGCCGCAAGCACGAAAAAGGTTGGGACATCGTTTTCTACGATCCTCCGTACGACGGCGAATACGGCGTTGTACTTTTTGAGTTCGGATCACCGGAAAACAATCTTTTGAACGAAGACGGCATTTTGATCGCAGAGCATCACACGAAACACGCATTGCCCGACGCGGCGCATATTCTTCGCCGTTGGCGAATTCTAAAACAGGGCGAAACGAGTTTGAGTTTTTACGAACGCAGCTAGTACGTCGAGTCTGCCTCCGATGAAGATATTCGTCTGGCTAATTCTTTGCCTGATATGGGGAACGACCTGGATATTTATCAAGGTCGGCCTGCAGGATCTGCCGCCGATGACATTCGCGGCATCGCGTTTCATCCTGTCGGTCCTGATCCTCGCGCCGTTGATCATGCTGTTCCGGCTCGAAATGCCTCGAACGGCGTCGCAATGGAAACTGATATTGCTAACCGGCTTCCTGCAATTTTCGATAAATTACAGCCTTGTATTTTGGAGCGAACAATACATCACCTCGGGGCTCGCAGCGGTTTTGCAGTCGATGATCACCGTATTCGGACTTGCCTTGGCGTGGATATTTTTGCCCGACGAACGCATCACGCGACGCAAGATAATCGCGGTCATACTGGGTATCGTTGGTGTCGCGGTAATATTCATTGACCAGTTGCGTATCGAGAGCCTCATGGCATTCGCCGGTTGTGCCGCGATCGTTGTTGGAGCGTTCGCGGCGGCACAGGCGTCGATCCTGGTCAAAGCGAGGTTCTCAGGAATTAACCCGGCGACCTTGGTTTTTTCCCAGATGCTTTGCGGGTTGCCGGCGGTCATCCTTTATGCACTTGTCGCCGAAGGAAATCCGTTGACATTTAACTGGACGGTGCGTGCCGTGGTTTGCGTTGTGTATTTGACGGTCTTCGGCACGATCGCAGCCTTTTGGTTATACTATTGGCTTTTGAAACGCGTCGAATCGACCAAAGCGATGATGATCTCGCTCGTAACGCCGCTGCTCGCAGTGATCATCGGGAACATCACGGTCGGCGAAACGCTGCCGCCGCAGACGTTGATCGGTGGCCTGCTGATCATGGCTTCGATCGGCCTTATAGTGCTTAGGCGAAAGCGAGTTGAACCACAGAGACACAGAGACACAGAGGAAACAATTTTGAGCGAAACAGGAGCTAGAGATTTGGCGTAAATATTTTTTGGATTTCTCTGTGTCTCTGTGGTGAAAAAAATATGTTCTTCAGATTCACAACCGCGGGCGAATCCCACGGCAAGGCACTTGTCGCGATCGTCGAAGGTTTGCCCGCCGGAATGCCGATCGATATCAAAGCCGTCAACCACGAACTATGGCGGCGTCAACAGGGTTACGGCCGCGGTGGACGGATGAAGATCGAGAAGGACGAAGTTGAAATACTCTCGGGCGTCCGTCACGGAAACACGCTCGGCTCACCCGTCGCGCTGATGATCGAAAACAAGGACTTCGTTCACTGGCAGGAAGTAATGAGTGCCAGCGAGCGGTCAACGCAGAAGCCTGACCGTGAGGGAGGGCTCAAAAACAATAAAGTCGTAAAACGCCCTCGCCCGGGCCACGCTGACCTCGCCGGCGGACAAAAATTCGGCGCACGCGACCTGCGCAATGTTCTCGAACGCGCGTCGGCACGTGAAACTGCCGCCCGTGTTGCAGCCGGAGCTTTAGCAAAACAGCTTCTTGCTCAATTTGGCGTTGAAGTGCTAAGTCACGTCGTTCAACTTGGAGGCATTCCGGCCGAACCGCTATCGAAAACATGGGACGAACTATGCGGGGTTCCTGATGACTCGCCGCTTCGCTGTACGGACGGATCTGTTCAAACAGAAATGATGGTGGCTATCGACCTGGCGAAAGAAAAGGGCGACACCCTTGGCGGCGTTTACGAAGTCGTTGCTAAAAACGTACCGGTGGGCCTCGGATCGCACACTTCGTGGAACGAAAAACTCGATGGACGGATCGCGCAAGCCTTCATGTCTATCCATGCAACCAAAGCCGTTGAGATCGGAACCGGGGTTGCGAACGTATCAGTTCCGGGTTCTCAAGTGCACGACGAGATCTTTTACGAACAGACGGGAGACGAGAGAAAAGAGACCGGAGAGAAGAGGTATGGGACCGGAGATTCCGAATCCGCGCTCCTGTCTCCTGCCTCCAGTCTCACGTCTCGGTTTGTTCGCAGAACAAACCGTGCGGGCGGCCTCGAGGGCGGCATTACTAATGGCGAGGAACTTCGCGTCCGCGGCTATATGAAACCGATCTCAACGCTCCGCAAACCGCTTCATTCGGTTGACATCGATACAAAACAAGAAGACCTCGCTGCGTTCGAACGCTCAGACATCACTGCCGTTCCTGCCGCCGGCGTGATCGGCGAAGCTATGCTCGCGATAGTTCTGGCAAACTCAATGCGGGAAAAATTCGGCGGTGATTCTTTGGCTGAAATGCGAACCAATTTCGAGAATTACATGTCTGAGCTGACCAAATACTAACGAATCACATCACTTTCCAATATCTCGCCGGTACTGCATTCCGGGCCAGCTGATCTTGTCGACTGCCGAGTACGCACGAGTTAAGGCGTCTTCCAACGTGTCGGCGACAGCAGTGATTCCAAGAACCCTGCCTCCGGCAGTATAGAACTCGCCATCTGCACTGCGCGACGTTCCTGCGTGGAAAACATTGACGCCGTTTACCCCGGTGGCTTCATCGAGGCCGTGGATGACATCGCCAGTCCGCGGCTTGGCGGGATAGCCTTCAGCAGCAAGCACGATCGTCGCGGAGCTTCCCGTTCGCCATTTGATCTCCAGGGTATCAAGCGAGCCGTTAAGGATCGCGTCACAAATATCGACCACGTCCGTTTCCAGCCGCACCAATATTGATTGCGTTTCCGGGTCGCCAAATCGAACATTATATTCGAGCACCTTAGGTCCGTCGGCCGTCAACATCAATCCGATGAAAAGGACGCCGCGAAACGGAATATCTTCTTTCGCGCATCCTCGAAGCGTCGGCTTAATGATCTTTTCGATTATCTCGTTGGTTTGGTCCGGGGAAACAAGCGAACCCTCAGTGATCGTACCCATGCCGCCGGTGTTGGGACCCGTATCACCCTCGCCGATCCGCTTGTGATCGCGTGTCGCAGGCATCAGCGCGAAGTGCTCGCTGTCGCAAAACATTAGCAGCGATATTTCGCGGCCAGTAAGGCATTCTTCGAGAACGATCTTATCGGCCGCAGCTGTTCCCACGAGTGTTGCCATTTCGTTGATCGCAGTAATGGCCTCGGCGCGGTTTTTCGCGATGACAACGCCTTTGCCGGCGGCGAGTCCGTCGGCTTTCACGACGACCGGCTTGGATGCGTCGCCGAAGTCACCACTTTCGAGTTCGAGAATGGCGAATCCCGGCGAATGAGCGGTTACATACTTTGCGGTCGGAATTCCATGGACCGACATGAAGTCCTTCGCGAAGGCCTTACTCGCTTCGAGTTTCGCGGCGGCCTTTGACGGCCCGATGATCCGACGGCCTCGTCGCTGGAATTCATCGACTATGCCAAGCGCCAGCGATGTTTCGCCGCCGACAAAAGTCAGTTCGATGCTTTTCAAAGTCGCAAATTCGCACAAGGCTTCAATGTCGTCGGCTTTTATAGGAACACATTCTGCGACCGCGGCGATCCCGCCGTTCCCCGGCGCACAATAGATCTTGGAAGCTCGCTTGCTCTTCGAAAATAAATGGCAGATCGCATGTTCTCGGCCACCCGATCCGACGACCAAAATGTTCATAAAATTAAACGCCGCTGTGCGAAATCGGGACACCGGGGCTTGACAGCGAATGGATTAAATAATAATTTCAACTTGCGTTCCTTATGGCTCGCACCCGAGCCGACCATCGCAGCAATTCATCGCAATTGAATTTACTATACACGCCTGCGAATTTCGAACGCGTCATGCTTCCACAAAGGATGGACGAGGTGATTACGGCGTCTAAAATTATCCGATTCGGGAATACCAAAAATGGACCAAAACTTGGAGGTCATTGTGATGTCTAACGCGGATTTCGCAGATGGCGACCATTTTTCCGCTGCCGCGGTCTCGCCGGCGGCAGACCTGCAAGACGTTTCGATTAACTGCATCGATTGCTCGAAGGATTTCCTTTGGAGCGCGGGCGAACAGGCTTTTTTCCGAGACAAGCGATTGGAAAACCCACCGAAACGCTGTAAGGAATGCAAGAAAGCGAAGAACGAACGGCTCGCGGCGATCGCCACTGCGCAGCAATCAGGAGTAAAACAGCGGATCGAAGTCATTGTCAGTTGTGCCAAATGCGGCGAGTCGACCACTGTTCCTTTTTATCCATCGCAGGGCCGGCCGGTCTATTGCAGATCGTGCTTCCTCGAGCTTAACCCGTCGATACTGAACGGAAACCAACCCGAAAGCTAAAGTTCAACCGCCAACGTGCACATTCGGACGTAGTTCCGGATCGGGTTCTGCTTGTCGTAGGATCTCGCGTGTGACCGGCGCCGTATCGCCTTCCCCGAGAAGAATATATCGTGCAAGGTACATGATCGGGTTTCCCTCGCTCCAGCCGAAATAAACGTGCGGTATCTTCTTGGTCGTGTCACGAAGATAAAGCAAAAACGCTGCGATCGCATTAGGCACCGCCGGAGCCTCCGTTCGCAGGATCTTATAACCGTCGATGTCGATGCCCCGAATTTTCAACTTACCGGTAAATTCCGAAGCGTCTCCGGTCTCGATCTCATAGAACAATATCGGGTCGGTCGAGGGAATGTGGTTGTCGATCCGTTTTTCGTGTTCCTTAAATCGATATTCTGATACGTCACCGGTTTCTCGTCGGTTTGTAACGATCCGGATCTCGCCCTCGGCGTCCACCTCGGATAGGAATTCTTTAGCTCGATCGTCAAGCTCGATCTTATCGATGCGGACTTCGGTCGAGCGCATAACCCGCGAAACGAACGAGGCTAAGATGATCCCAAAAATGAACAGCGATGCGATCTTCAGCCCGTCAGGCCGCTCGAACATATTTGCGATCGTAGTGTAGACAAAGACCACGGCGATCGCCGCAAAAGCGTATCGCCATTTGCTTGCTCGTCGAAACGCGGAAAGCGTAACTGCGATAGCCGCAGATGACATAAGGACCAGTACGCCGGTCGCATACGCGCCGCCCTGTGCATCGACGTTCGCCTCAAACACGTATGTAACCGTGAAACAAATGGCGGTAAACACGAGAACTAGCGGCCTGGTAGCCCTTGCCCATTCAGGGGCCATCCCGTATCGCGGCAGGTAGCGCGGGACGATGTTTAAAAGTCCGGCCATTGCCGACGCCCCCGCAAACCAGAGGATCATTATCGTGATCAGATCGTACAACGTGCCCCACATCTCGCCCATTTTCGTATGGGCGATAAATGCGAGGGCTCGTCCGTTCGCGCTGCCTGCTTCTTTTACGGCTCCGCTGGCTACCTCTTCGGGAAGGCATGAACATGCTTCAAGTGTCGAGTGCGCCTGCTCTGCTAGTTTACAGTCAACCACCGGGCAGAATTCTTTTGCGGGGATCAATACGCTCGTAATGAAACTACTCGCGATGAGCATAAAGCTCATTATGAGCGCGGCGGTCGTCAATAGCTTCCGCGTGTTCTCGATCCGGTTCGGGCTCTGTATCAATGGCATTACCGCCACGCCGGTCTCGAATCCCGAAAGGCCAAGCGCAAGACGCGGAAAAACGAGAAGCGAAATTCCGACGATCGCGACCACTCCGGTTAACCCGTTTGAGGTCTTTGTCGCGAACAATGCAGTTTGCCAGTTATTAAGCAGCTCAAGATTCGTCGCAACCGCATAAAGGCCCACCGCGAGCGTGACGAGATTCATAAGCAGGTAGACCGCTACCAGTACCACCGCGATACCGATCGCCTCACGAAATCCCTTAAGGAAGATCAGGCCTAAAAATGTAATAAGAACGGAAGTAACAAGGACCGGATGATCAAGAAACGGCAGGTGCTGATGGACAAAAGGGTTTTCCAGGACGTGAGCCGTCGCGTCAGCTGCGG
>QHXS01000181.1:0-9506 GCA_003223975.1 Acidobacteriota bacterium | reverse complement strand
CGAAAGTAAAGCCTCGAGCATGGCGATCGAACCTTCACCATGCGGGCTCTCCGCAGCAACCCGGCTATAGATCGGCAACGCGCCAAAGAGCGTCAATAATACCAGGATCAAAGTTGCGACTGGCGAAAGAACCCCAGCGGCTAAAAAGGCGATGCCTGGCTGGTATCCCAACGTAGAAAAGTAATCGACGCCCGTAAGGCACATTACTTTCCACCATGAATGTTGATGATGGCGGCCCTTATTCTCATGCGGGCCCTCGATCTCATCAACCTGGTTGAACAGCCATTTCCTGAAAGTACCAGGCTGTTTTCCGTTCATACGCCAAAATAAAAAACCGCTAGACTTAAAAGTTCCGCGGCCGTGATTCTTGAAAATGTCATCAAGCTCATCCAACGAAACGCCCTATTGCGGGCATTTAGGTCCGTTGGTCAAACAAATAGAGTTTACGCCTCTGTGAAAGAAGGTCAAGCGGACTAACGGAGGCGGGCGCGAAAATGGGCGACGTCTCCCACTCCGTCGCCCGATTTGGCCACAAGTCCTCACCCCTCGTGGCCGGATGTTCACCGGGGAGGTGAACATTCCAGATTATCTCTGGCAGTCTTTGAAATTGCAAGATTTTTGTTGGCCGCGCCTATTCCGGAGGATGTAAACGGTTGTGGGTAAGATACTTACTCGACCCAGATCGCACCAACAAAATACCGCCGATTACCGGCCCGGTCTTCGGCAAAAATACTGTATTGGCCCTGGTGTATGGTGGAATCGATGTTCATTTCCAATCCGACGGCAGACATTCCACCGGGAACATCGCGGGTATCAAGCCGCAGCGGAGTAAGCCCGATCTTCCGTGTCGTCGCGCCAAAACTTAGCCCGTCCTGTCCCAGACCCTTGCCCGCGACCGTCACACGGTAAAGTTGGCCGCGAGATACTCGGAGCGCCCGTTTCGAAACCTGGCCGGTGAAGCCGATATATTCCAAGGCGAAGCTTGAAGTTCGATTTGCGGAAAGGCGGATCGCCGGGATCGTGTCGATGCCGTCTACTTTTCGCTCGCCCAGATCTGTTGCCGGAGTTAGTCCGTCTTTATCGACCGGCTGCGCGAACACTTCGTATCGTCCAAACTCCAAGCCGTTAAACTCAAATTCGCCATCGGCGTTCGAACGGATCATTTGAACCAGCGCCCCGGTCTGCGTGTCCTGTAGCCAGGCCATAGAAAGCTCACCGGCTTTGCCTTTGATGGCGGCACAACACTCGATACTCGATACCGGGGGCCCGTAAAGACCGCGGATCTTCGTTACATCGTCCTTTGAAAGCGTATTTGGATGGGCGTCGAAAACGACCACGCTGTTCCTTAGGACACCGTCAAACATCGCGGCCGAAGGGACGTAGCTGTGTTTCAAACCGAGAAGATGGCCGATCTCGTGCGTAAACACGGTTTCAAGATCATAAGTTCCGGGCACGTGGTCCGACGAAAACGCCTGCACGGGATTCAGCACCATATCCGCTTCAGTGATCTGTCCGTGGTTGTCGTAAAACACACGCGTCAATGCCGGAGCATTTGCGTTGTCTTTAGCAAAGGCGAGAATATTCTCGGAATCGCTGCCGATGGTGACGATGCTGATCCCGTCGCCATAAGCGCCGGACGGGCTTATTGCCGATGCTTCTGTCGATACGATCTCAAAATCAATGTTCGCGACCTCTTCCCACTTTTGAAGGCTCCGTAAAAAAGCTTCATTTGCAGAACTCCCCGATCTGATGCCCGTTCCGAACGCGGAAAGTGAGGTCGATATCGCTATCTTTATCGGTCCTTTTGGCCACCGAAGCGAACGCGCACCTGTGCCCATCGCGTTGTCGTAACCGGATGCCGGAACAAGCGCCGCAACAACGAAAATGAAAAACAGTCCTGTTTTGGGTCCGAAAGACATACGGACGACGGAGGTCCTTACGCCCCATCAACGACGTCTCGGCCGACCTTTTCGAGATCGGCGAACGCCACGATCAGCAGAAGGACCACAAGCGAAAGGGTCGCTAAAACGTAGAGAACCGGGATCAATTCAAGATAGATCAATACGCCGGTAACAATTACGACAACGCCGCACCAGAACAATGCGATCGTACGTCGCCCAAACTTTCTTCCAAACAATGCCATTTAATAAGATTCCCCGCAGTCGAACTCCAGCTTATATTCAACCAGATTATCGAGATTTGCTCAATTACGAATTAATAGACGGATCTTGTGTCGTAAAAGTTACTCAATTATTTTGACCGGAAGCTTTGCCCGTCTTTCGGGATCATCGTCGTTTTCGATCACCGGCGGCAAACGTCTCGGAGGACGGCCCTTAAATGGAATATCGATGATGTCGTACGGACGTAGTTTCACGTCATCCGCCTGGTTCGCAAGGATCTTAGCCAGATCGACGGCGATTATCGCCGCTCCGCCGTCGCGTCTAAATATGCTGATCTTATCTTTCACAGCTTCCTTAAGTACGCCGCCCGAGGAATCGATAGCTCGGCTCACGGTCAGTTCGGGCCGAAAGTCGATCTTTCCCTGGTTAGTGACGGCCCCAAGTAAATACACCGGCGAGGCTTCAGTCACAACGACCAGGTCGCCGCTTACGATCACAGGATTTGCGTTTTGATCGCCTGACAAAAGGTCCGGCAATCGGATTCTTATCGTATTGGCCGTTTTGTCGCCGCTTGTACGATCAATGCAGCTGAGTCCAAGAGGACGCGAGATCAGGATCTCGCCGCTCGTCCTGTCGGTCAGGCCGCCTGCATTTACAATGATCTCATTCAAGCGGGCATTTCTGCGGAGCTGAATTCGCATCGGCGTTTTTACAGCCCCATCAATAATGGCGAATGCACGTTTTGAACGGTCAACGATCCGTACTTCCACTTTGGGCTCACGAAGTATCGACGACAGGTCCTTGCCGATCTCGACCGCGATCTCCTCTGCTGTCCGGCATTGGCCGAATATTGGCTTCGCTATTTTTTCATAACTGTCGATGAATCCTTCAGGATTCAGGCTGCCGCGCCAATCGAATTCGATGAAGCCGGTAACATGTATGTCGATCAGATCACCCGGATGAACGAGGTCGATAAAGCCGGGCTGATCGGCTGTTCCGGGTTGTTGCGAAATACTTGGAGGTGGAAAGAGCAATGAGAGGCACGTCATTACAAGTAACGTGACAGCGCGTAGACGACGCTTGAAGAGAAAAGCAAAACTCACAATATAGCCGCGTTCGCCCTCATGCCTTGGTGGTGTTCCGGCTGTTCGAGCGGGACCTCGATCGAGACGAAACGGTTCCCGGCACTGCGAAACCCCGAAACTCAAGATTGCAGCCGTCGCATAAAAGGTTGTATCTGAAAATAATGCGAAACCAGATCGGGGTTTTACGGTATCCGCGTCTGATGCGTTTACTTCGGCAGGCTGGGCAACGTTGGGATATCATCAAAAAGTTTCCTGTAAACTGCGATATCGGGATACAATGCCTAACGACTTACTCCGTTTCGAGTTTTTCGATCGCTCTTTCGATCCGTTCCCTGATCTCGAAAAACGGGCCCGGATCCGAATCTTCTCCGATAGACTCCAAAGCGTATTTATATGTACCGATCGCCGATGTCCGATCGCCGCTCAGAGCAAATTCTTCCGCATCGCTGACAAAACCTGCGATCTTGATTGAAAGCAGCACCTCATCCAGTAATTCAGCCGAATCACGCAATTCCGGTTCTTCGGGGTAACGCGTCAGAGCAAACTCGAGAGTCCGTATCGCTTTTTGTGCAAACTCTCCGCGCTGTTCGGCATTCTGCGCTTCGCGTGCCTCGCTTGCAAACGATCGGGATTCGATCTCCGCCCACATCAATAGATGCCATTTATGTACTTTCGAGGCTTCTTTGTTTCCGCGTATCAGCGCCTTCAGGCGTGGAGAATCCGGATGAACGTTTGGGATCTCCGCCGAAACTATCCTTTGGTACTCCTCACATAATTCAAATACTTCTTTGTGGCCTGCCGGCAACCGCCGAAACACTTTTGCAGCTTCCGACTTTTTTCGAATATGATCCAGAGCTGCCGAATTCATCTCGAGCGTGAATTTCGCCGGTGCAGTTTTCTCGCTAAACGCCGCAACAGGATTTCGCAGATTTGAATCGAGGCGGTTCCGCTCGAGAATATATCGCTCGCGGGCGTGTCGCAAAACGACTTCGCGAACGATCACACCTGCGATCAATATGCCGCTCGACGTTAAACCGGCGATCACCAATTCCGGTTCCTGGTTCCCGGTACTGAAAATACCGATCACAAGAAAGAAACTTGCGACGGCTATCGCCGCGATCAAAAAGTAAAAACTCGAAGCCGGAAGCCAAAATGGCTTCCTCGCAAGTTTCCTCTTTGGCGGCAATGTCCGGGTACCCATTTTCAAGCGCGCGATTTGCGTTACTCTAACTCAAGATTCGACGCAAGCAAAATCCTTTGCTATGGTGTAACTGCTGAAATTCGTTCGAGGGATCGGCGCTCTTTATTCTGATATTATTATCGATAATGGGCAACAAGAAATTGAAAAAGCCGAAGCGGCCCGTTTTTGATTCGATCCGCAAACCTACGGCGCCGAGTTCCCAGAAATTCGGCAACGCGAGGCCGGAAGAAAAGATACATCCGACCGGACGAAAAGCGAAGCACAAAGACCGGATCAAGAAAGTAACGCAGGACGACGATGTTCAATAAAAAACCAACTACCGGTCAATTGAACGGTTCCGATCTTTGGGCCCGGCCCGGCATGCATGTGACTTTTCGAGCCGAGATCATGCCCGGAAAGGACCGCGAAGAACGAACTTATCGCGTTGACGAGGTGTTGTCCAACGGGCGTGTGACCCTTCACAACTTCCCCGACGAACATCTTGAAGGCGAGTTTGAGCCGATGAATTTCAAACGCAATACGGTCAAGTAACCTAAAATTGGTACGTCCTTCCCGCCTCAAGTATCTCTATACCTTTAACACCCAGCAAACCGATCTGCGAAACGACGGCTTCGCGATGTGCCGGTTTGATGTTTATCACATATATCGGCGAGTCGTCCCTTTCGAATTTTGTCAGCTCATGCGCGAGTTTTTCGGCGGTCAAATGGTGTGAAACCGAGGCAAGTTCGTGAAGTTCGTTTGGCAATGCGCATTCGATGAACAAACCGGAAAGTTTTTCCACGCGATTCACTTCATTCCAGAATTCATTCATCTCGGCCGTGTCGCCCGTGATCGCGATCGTCCCCGAGGTGTCACTGATCAGGAAACCTGATGAAGGCACCTTATGGTTAACCGCGACCGCGCGAACGGTTAAATGGCGGACGTCAAATTGTTTCCCCTGCTCAAACTCATGATATTCGACCACGCTTCCAAAACGATTCTTCAGCTCGGAAAAACGCGGATAGATGGACCAGTTGAAGATATGTTCTTCGAGCGCGTCGATCACCGAGCGCTCGGCGTGCACCCGCACCGGTTCGGTCAAAGTTTGAAAGAGATCGTCGATGAAAAGTGGAAGGCCCGCGATGTGGTCGAGATGAGCGTGCGTGAGCACAACATCGCGAATATTTTCACGCTCTTGTTCATTTACCGAGGAGGCAAGACTTCCAGCATCAAATGCGACGCAGCCGTCTATGACGAAGCACGCAAAATGCTGCCGTTCTGATACCAGCCCAGCTCCGTCGATCGTGCTCGGTAAAAGCCGAAGTTTCATCGTACGTTTAGCGTGCGCAGGTCAATGCCCGGCCTCCATCGATCGAATATGTCGCGCCGGTTATCCACTTGGCACTGTCGGAACTTAAGAAATAGATAAGGTCGGCAACTTCGCCAGGCTCGCCCGCCCGGCCGATAGGATGGGTATTTTTCGCGTTCGCTAAAAACTTTTCGTAATCAGCTTCGTTCATCCCGCTTCGCCGGTGAAGATTTGTCACGACCACACCCGGATTCACGGCGTTTACGCGAATACCTTTCGGCGCAAGTTCAAGTGCGGAGCATCGCGTTAACTGATCAACTGCCGCTTTCGAAACGCAGTATGCAAGCACGTTCGGAAACGATCTCAATCCGGTCACGCTGGAGACATTAACAACATTGCCCTTCGTTTTTTCGAGATGCGGAACGCACTTTTGCATCGTATAAAAAACTGAGCGGACGTTGATGTTCATCATCCTGTCCCACTCATCGATCGAGGTATCTTCGATGTTGCCGCCTTTGATGATACCGGCTGCGTTAACCAAAATGTCCAGCTTGCCAAAATGCTCGATGGTTTCAGACAGTAGGCGGTCGATTTGCGTGAATTCAGTAACGTCGGCAAGATGCATCCTGAGCGCGCCTTTTGATTCGCGCGTTTCGTCCCGCAATGTCGACAGATCGGCCTCGTTGCGGCCGACAGCAACGACCGAAATACCGCGTCTTCGGAACTCGGTTGCCGCAGCCCGCCCGATACCACTGCTGGCGCCGGTGATGATAGCCACTTTTTCGTCCATAATGTCCGATCCTAGGTGAACGCGTTAAGAATACAATCGCATTTCGGGTCAAGCAAATGACGACAAATCGACTTCTGTTTTGCGATTCAAACAAAAAAAGACAGCCCAGTGGACTGTCTCTTAAAACCTTATGAAGATAGCGGCTAGGTTGTTTGCGGTCCTTTCCTAAAAAGGCTTTCAAAACCGATTCGAGCTTCAGCGCGTTTTCGGTCCTGCAGGTCGTTGACCCAGTTAGACACATTCGATACGATCTCGCGAGCTGCTTCCCGCTTCGACTGAGGTTCGTTCGTCACGGAAGTCTTCGCTTCCCTTTCGCCCTTTTTGATCACTTTGATCTTCATTTTGTTATTCCCACCTTGTTTTAATATGAATCTAACCGTGAATGATTACTTCCACCAGTCCCGTTGCAATCATTGTGCCGTAAATTGACGAATCGGTTACATACATTTTGCGTAAACCCTTAATCGGCCCTCATTTGCACTATTTACTCGAAAAGTGTGAAGATTTAAACGTGCTATCGAAATATACGACTTCCTGGCATCGAATGTTCGTAGTGTTTTTTTCGCTCATATTGACACTTTCCGTACCCAAATAGGTCGCTTCTACGATGTTGCTTGCCGCGAATGCATTCATAATCTATTTTGCCATCGGCGTTCCATTCGCCTTGCTTACTGTATTTGTGAATCGCCGCCGGCTTGAATTTCCGGACGTTGCGCGAAGTTTGGCCAATCTGACGCTTTGGCCACTGATAGCGATTCGATCAGGCTACGAAAAGGTCGTTCCTTCCGCATCTTTTGAACCCAATGGCGATCTCATTCATTTGCGGAACCGCTTTAACGATGTAACTGCGGATCGAATTCCTAAACAGGTGAAACGCGAAATGATCTTCGAATTCGAGCGTTTCGAAGCGCTCTCGTTCGAGTTGGAGGCTCTGAAAACATCGTCAGCCACGCCGCGGCCCAAGATCCTAAATGCCTTCCGACATCCGTCGCCTCTGATCGCCGCTAACTGTCATCTTAGGCGAAACCTTTCGATTCTGTTGCAATATCAAAAACAGTCTGCCGAATCGCTTCGCTTACTTTTGAACGGAGCCCAGATCGAGGACGAAGACCTTTCATTCGAACTCAGCGCTTACTTGCGGGCCGCAGTTCTGACCTTAGAAAGTCGTTGATCGATCCAAGAATCCCGACAGTTCATTTCATCAAAATGTGCTAATCTTTCGCCGTAATCCTTAGATCCAATTCCGACAGATCAAACTATGTTAGCCAGTTTCTTTCTTCCGCTCGTTCTCCTTTTCCAAGCTCCCGTGGTGGTCGCGCAGCCACGGCCCACGGAAACACCGCGTCCGACTCCTTCCGTTCAGCCTGAAGAACCGCCTATCGTCACAAAACATACGACGCATGCCGGCAGTCGACAGTTGAGCTACACGACGACGACCGGCTACATGCCGATCAAGAATGGAGCGACCGGCGAGACCGAAGCGCGCATTTTCTACATTGCGTACACGCTCGATAATCCGCCGGCAGGCAGGCCCCTCATGTTCTCATTCAATGGCGGCCCTGGTTCGGCAAGTGTTTGGCTTCATCTGGGTGCGCTCGGACCCCGGCGGATTAAAATGATGGATGACGGCATGATGCCGCCGCCGCCCTATCAAATGGAAGACAATCAGGAGACCTGGCTGACCGAAACCGACCTTGTTTTTATCGATCCCGTCGGGACCGGCTATTCGCGTGCGACCAAGCCAGAGATCGCCAGCAAGTTTTTCGGGGTCAACGGCGACATCGAATCGGTCGGTGAATTTATTCGAATGTATCTGGGCCGTTCCGAACGATGGATGTCGCCGCTCTTCCTAGTGGGTGAAAGTTACGGTACAACACGCGCGTCCGGCCTTTCGAACTGGCTATTCGAACACGGCATCGCGCTCAACGGCATCGCTCTGATCTCGACCGTGATGAATTTCCAGACGATACGGTTTGCCGACAATAACGACTTGCCGCTGGTATTGATCCTGCCCAGTTATTCGACAACAGCGTGGTATCACAAAAAACTCCCGCCGGCGATGCAGTCCAAAACGGTTGCTCAGGTCGCCGACGAAAGCCGAAAGTTCGCAGCTAACGAATATCTGCCCGCAATGCTTCACATCGACGCCTTATCGGCGTCGGAAAGGGATACATTAGCGGACAAGTTTAGTTCGTTTACCGGCCTGAGCAAGGAGTTTATCGAGCGAAACAATTTCCGCGTCGACCTCGGCGAATTCAATAAGGAACTGCTTAGAAGTGAACGGCGAACTACCGGCCGTCTCGACAGCCGTTTCAAAGGCATCGACCGCGATGCCGCGAGCGACAACCCTGACAGCGATCCGTCGATGAACGCGATCCGCCCGCCGTACACTTCGGCGTTTAATTCGTACGTCCGCGGTGAACTTGGATACAAATCGGACGTTGAATATTACATCCTTGGCGGGGGCATTACCGCGCCGTGGAATTTCAACGTCATCAACCAGTATGCGGACACGAGCATTCCGCTCAAAGATGCGATGGCGAAAAATCCGTACATGAAGATACTTGTGGCACAGGGCTACTACGACATGGCAACGCCGTTTTATGCCGCGGAATATACGTTTTCGGCGATGAATCTCGACCCAACGCTTCGTAAGAACATCAACTTCGAATATTACGAAGCAGGGCACATGATGTACATCGAAAAGAATTCACTTGCGAAATTAAAACGAGACGCGTCCGCCTTCATACAGCGGTCTGTTCAGCGATGATCAGCGAAATGCTGCGCAGCTTTTGCGCTCGATCCGGTCGAGGTAGATCGCAGCAAATTGATATGCGGCGAGGACGAGCGGAACTTTGATCTTCTCTAACTTGTCGTTCGATGTGTGCAGGATGTCGGCCCACCGGTTCGTCAGGCCGTGAAAAGTGATCGCGGGAATTCTCACATCAAGAAACGAACTTGAATCCGCATCGGCATTGCCCGCCAGCGATGCTTGGGCGAATGGCATTTTCAATTCGCGTGC
>QHXS01000180.1:6613-23986 GCA_003223975.1 Acidobacteriota bacterium | reverse complement strand
CCGGACTTGTGCAGTTCGACAACAGGCGACAAAGCGGCCGGCATGAACAAAATATCGCAGCCATCTGGGATGCCGGTGCCGGAGAGGTGCGTGTGCGAAAAGCCGTAGATGATGTCGTCGGTATAGTGATAGCCGGAGGAGCCGTCCCAGTTGTCGGTGCGCGTGTCGGGCGAAAGCTGCACCATCCCGAACGGCAGCGTCGCCCCCGGAAACGTGTGTCCGTGCCCGCCGGTGCCGATGAATGGATTGACGTAGCGGGTGAAGTCTTTTGTCTGCGCCCCAATTGTTAATGCAAGTAAAAGAATTGAACCACAGAGACGCAGAGACGCCGAGAAATGCAGAAGGCTAAATGCTGAATGATGAATGCTCGGTCCTGATCTGTGTTTTTCTGTGTTCATCTGTAGATAATTATTGACCAATCGGCTCCGGGTTATGATATTTCACATCTTGTTTATCGAGCCGTACAAGATGAGATGCGAGCCGCCGACGGAAATCAGCATAGTCCTTATTCTCAGGCTGCGACCAGAGAACTTCGGCCATTGCTAGCATCCGCGGGAAGACCATGTACTCAACGGCCGCGGGCGTTTTCATATACTCAATCCAGACGTTGCCCTGGCCGCCGAGAATATATTTTGCTTCTGTTTCGTTCAGTTCCTTTGGCATCGGGTCAAACGAATAAACCTTTTCGAGCGGAAGAAATGCCGACTGGCCGACGGGTTCTTTCGCAGCGTCGATTCCCTGTCGATAGTCGAAGTAACTGTAGTCGGTCGGCGTCATTATCACATCGTGTTTCGATTTCGCGGCCTCGATCGCACCTTTGTTTCCGCGCCAGCTCATGATGGTCGCGTTCGGTGCGACGCCGCCCTCGAGGATCTCGTCCCAGCCGATGATCTTTTTGCCTCGCGAGTTAACAAACCTCTCCATTCGGCGAATGAAGTAGCTCTGCACCTCGTGCTCGTCTTTTAGCTTTTCGCGTTTCATCAACTCCTGCACGAACGCCGATTCCTTCCAATGAATTTTGAGAACTTCGTCGCCGCCGATATGAATGTACGGCGAATCGGGGAAGAGCTTGATCGTCTCGTCGAGCACGTCTTCCAGGAATTTGAACGTCGCGTCGGTCGGGCAAAAAACTTCCGGGAAAATGCCCCACGTCATCTGCACTTTGTAGTTGTAATTTTCCTTGCAGCCGAATTCCGGATATGCCGCCAACGCCGCAGACGCGTGGCCGGGCATTTCGATCTCGGGCACGACGGCGATGTATCTTGCTTTCGCATAGGCTACAACATCTTTGACCTGCTCCTGCGTATAAAAACCTTCGACCGGAATGCCGTCGCCCTTGAACGTGGTCGTGTACGCGCCCAAATGCGTCTCGGGCCGCTTTGAGCCGACCTCGGTCAGCCGCGGATATTTCTTGATCTCGATCCGCCAACCCTGATCGTCCGTCAGATGCCAATGAAAATAATTGAATTTGTACTGCGACATCAGGTCGATGAACTTCTTGATGAACTCGACCGGTTGGAAATGTCGAGCAACGTCAAGATGCATTCCGCGGTATGGGAAGCGGGGTGAGTCAACAATCGAACCGGCAGGAATTTCCGCCCATTCTTTGAATTCGAGCGGAAGCAGCTGGACAAAAGATTGGATCGCGTAGAGATGTCCTCGCTCATATCCTTCGATTCTTATGTGATTCGGCGAAACGAACATTCCGTAACCGACGCCGGTAAAACCTGAACCGTGGTCGAGAGCCTGTGTCGGGGAAGCGAATTCGATATAGTTCTTGTTTTGGGGCCTTCCCGTAACCTTTAGTGTGAAACCGTGGTTCGCTCGAAGCCAGGAATTCAGTTCCACCGCAGATCGACGGTCTCGGGCGGTTCTTGCGACGATTGTCGTTTGACGACTCATCGTAAAAGAACCCACCTTGGACATTAAATTCATCGGCTTCGGAATAATATTGATCACATTCGTTTGAGTGAAGCATAACGAGGCGAAAGAAAGCGATACCGCGATGATAGCGAAAACACGGTTCATATGAAGGCGGAAACCCGAGCGGTAGCGAGGGTGTTCTGCAAAGAATATTAACGCGAAAGAGGCACACTCCCTACCAGTCGTGTTTCCGCCTTTGAAGGTGTCAGCTTGAAAGCATTGTGAGGAACGCTTCTAATTCAACTGGGAGCGGCTGCAAGAAATTCATCGGCTCGCCCGTTTTTGGGTGCGTGAATGAAAGTTTTTCGGAGTGCAGGAAAAAGCGGTCGAGCTTTTGGACGGCGTTTTTGATCACGTGGTCGGCGATCGTGTTGTCGCGACCTTCGCCGTAGGTGACATCGCCGACGACCGGATGGTTGATGGACGCGAGGTGGACGCGGATCTGGTGAGTGCGGCCGGTCTTTATTTCAACATCCAGCAGTGTGAATTTTTCATATCGCGCACGCACTTTCCAAAGCGAAAGTGCGTGGCGGCCATTTGCGGCGACCGTCATTTTCGTACGATGCCATCGGTCGCGTGCGAGCGGCCGGTCGATGGTGCCAGTATTTTCCCGCGGGTTGCCATGGACAAGGGCGACGTAGCTTTTCTGCACTTCGCGATCGCGAAATTGATTTGAAAGCGCTTCATGCGTCTGTTCGTCCTTTGCGACGACGATCAGGCCGGAGGTGTCCTTGTCGAGACGGTGAACAATGCCAATTCGGGGGTCAATTCCAGATTCCGGATTCCAGGTTCCAGATTCGTCTTTCAATTTGGAATTTGGAATTTGGAATTTGAAATGCCATGCGATCGCATTCGCTAAAGTGCCGGTTGAATTTCCGGCGCCGGGATGTACGACCATTCCGGCCGGTTTGTTGATGATGGCCAGGTATTCGTCTTCCAAAACAATGTCGAGCGGAATATTTTCGGGTTCGAAAACCGCTGTTGGTACTTCGACTAGGTCGACGTCTATTTCGTCTGATTCGCGAAGTTTGTACGAAGGTTTTACTTCTTTTTCGTTTACAAGAACATCACCGTCTTCGATAAGGCGCTGAAGCCGCGAGCGCGACCAGCCTTCGATCTGCTCAGCGAGAAATGCGTCGAGGCGCTCGCCGGCATTTTCGGATGAAATTTGAAATATTAACGATGAAGTTTCTTTCACTCCGCTGATTCTACAGCCGGAGCGGGAACGGCGCGATATCGAATGATCATAAACACGATCGCACAGACCGCGACGAAGAGACTGATCACCTGCGAAGGGGAAAGGCCGGTTGCGGAATAAAGCCCGAAAAGGTCGCCGCGTTGCGGGTCGTCGCGGATGAACTCGATCAGGAAGCGAAAGATCGAATAGATGATGCCGTAGGCGATCAGGACCTGGCCGTCAAATTTTTTGTGCCGGTGCAGCCAGACGAGCAGGCCAAAAACGGCGAGCATGGTAAACGATTCGTAAAGCTGTGTTGGGTGCAGGAAAAGTTCGTCGCCATGCGGGCCGTAGATCGGAACGCCCGTATATTCATGTCCCGCTTCTGTAAAGTGCACGCCCCACGGCAGAAGCGTTTGTTTGCCCCAACAGCAGCCCGCCGCGAAACAACCCTGACGACCAAATGCCTGTCCGAGCGCTACCGCGGGTGCGAACGCGTCTGCAACTTTCCAGAAATTCAGTTTGTAGTGCCACATCAATATGGCAACTGCAAGAAATCCGCCGATGAGGCCCCCATAGAAAACGCCGCCCGACCGCAGGAAATCCAATGTAAAAACCTGCACGTTGGGATCGACGATGTACATCAAGATCTTGGATCCGAGCAGCCCGCCGAGCAATGTCCAAAGGCCGAGATCGTAGATCTTTTCACGCGGCAGACCATCGCGGTCAGCAAGCCGTGATGCGACGAAGAGCCCTAGCAGCATCCCAACCGCGAGCCAAATGCCGTAGCTGGTTATCGGGAAACTGCCGATGCGAAAAAGTTCAGGATACATTTGCCGATTTTGGGTTTTGGATCTTGGATTGCCGATCAGACTCGGCAGCCGCCGTCCGCCGCTTATTCAAGAACATATCGAGGATCAACAATCCTGCGCCGACACAGATCGCGGCGTCCGCAACATTGAAGGTCGGGTAATGCCACGAGCCGAATTGGACGTCGATGAAATCCACAACAAAACCGAGCCGCAACCGGTCGGTGACGTTGCCCGCGATCCCAGCAAGCAGCAATGCAAGAGCACCTAAAATACGATCGTCAGACCGCGGAGTGCGCCAAAAGAAATAAAGGACGAGCGCACCGGCGACGATAGCCACGATCGAGAGGCCCCAACGCCCGCCGTTGCTTCCGTCATCCAGCATCGAAAATGCGATGCCCGTATTTTGCGCGTAAGTGAAATTCAAAAAGCCGGAAATCACGGACATTCCGTCGCCAAAACGTAGACGCCTGACGGCCCATGCCTTTGTCGCCTGGTCGATCATGAACATGCCGCCGGCGATGGCGAGGTAGGCAATTTTCCAAAGAAAGTCTTTTTTGGTCACAATGCTTATTGAGCTCCAAAGTATGCTTACGATCGCGCGGAAGCTGACTTTTCCAATTCATTCAGGGCAACGAGGCAACGCTCACAGACGGTTGGATACCTCTCAAATTCGCCGATGCGAATCGAATAGTTCCAGCAACGTTCACACTTCTCTCCGTCAGCTTTGCTGATGTCGACGTTCAAGCTATTACCTTCGTGCACTTCGACCTGCGAAACAATAAAAATGTACCTAAGCTGATCGAAATAATCGAGCAAGAACCGGGTGGTTTGCATATCGGTGGTTAACACGACCTTTGCCTCTAGCGACGAGCCGATCTGTTTTGCTCCGCGCGCTTCTTCTAACGCTTTCAAAACCTCGTCACGAATAGAGAAGATACGTTCCCATCGATCAAGCAGTTCTTTGTTTTGTGTTTCGACAGCAGCGGGAAATTCCGCGATGTGTACTGAAGCGACATCGCCCGCTGGCAGATTTTCCCACGCCTCGTCCGACGTAAACACAAGGATCGGCGACATCAGGCGGCACAGCCCGTCGGTTATTTTGTAAAGTGCAGTCTGCGCCGACCGACGTTCGACGGATTTCGGAGCGTAGATATAAAGCCGGTCCTTGATGATGTCGAAATATCGTGCCGACAGTGTGACCGTGCAAAAGTTGTAGATCGCGTTGTAGGCCGCCTGAAAATCATAAGCCTCGAAGCCTTGCAAGACCTTTTCGGTAACGACGTCCAGGTTCGCCAAAGCCCAGCCGTCGATCTCAAGCGTTTCGTTTTCGGCAACTGAATCGGTATTCGGATCGAAGTCGCTCAAATTTCCAAGCGCATAACGCAGAGTGTTGCGAAACTTTCGATAAGCATCGACGACACGTGAAAGTATCTCGTCCGAACAACGAACGTCTTCTGTATAATCGACGGCCGCGGCCCACAGCCGCAGTATTTCCGCGCCGGATTTATTAATGATCTCATGCGGTGCGGTCACGTTGCCCAGCGATTTGCTCTGCTTCTTGCCTTCGCCGTCCACGACCCAGCCGTGTGTGACGATCTGTTTATACGGGGCAGTTCCGTGAGCGGCAATACCGCAACTAAGGCTGGAATTGAACCAGCCGCGATATTGGTCACCGCCTTCCAAATAAACGTCCGCCGGAAATCGCAGCGTGTCACCGCGTGTTTCCAAAACAGCAACGCAGCTGGAACCGGAATCGAACCATACATCGAGAATATCGGTCTCTTTGCGAAAATCCGATCCGCTGCATTTTGGACATATAAATCCCTCGGGAAGCAATTCGTTTTCAGGGTGTGCGTACCATGCGTCTGCAGTTTCTTTCGCAAAGATGTCCGCGATATGGTCGATGATCTTTGGGTCGGCGATCGCTTCGTCGCATCCGTTGCAATAAAAAACTGGGATCGGCACGCCCCAGGAACGCTGGCGCGATACGCACCAATCTGGACGGCCTTTGAACATGTTCGCCATGCGGCCTTTACCCCACGCGGGATACCACTTTACTTTTTCGATCTCGGAAAGAGCTTTCGCCCGAAGCCCATCGGCCGACGCTTCGCCATTTATCTCATCCATCGAGATGAACCATTGCGGTGTTGCGCGGAAAACGACAGGGTTCTTGCATCGCCAGCAATGCGGATATCGGTGCTGATACTTTTCGCTCATCAAAAGAGCGCGCGATTCGCGAAGAAATTCGACGATCTTCGGATTTGCGTCGAAGATGTTCATCCCGGCCCAATGCTCGACTTCATCAACGAACCTACCTGCATTATCGACCGGGCAATAGATCTCAAGCCCGTATTTCTTACCAATGTGAAAGTCATCGGCACCATGGCCCGGCGCGGTGTGGACAACGCCGGTTCCGGCTTTTGTAGTTGATTTACCTTCAAATCGAACATCAAGCTCGACCTCTGCGTCGGCTTCACCGAGAGTTACGTGCTCGCCGTTCATGATCAGCGAAGTACGGTCGAGCCAGGCGTGTTTTGCTTCGAGCCGGTCAAGCTTAGAGCCTTTGAATCGCGCGATCTCTTCGTATTCGGCAAAGCCGCAAGATTCGGCAAATGCTTTTGAAAGCTCGGTAGCAACCACGAAAACCTCAGCGTCCGAAGCTTCTATGGCTGAATAATCGAAATCGGGATGCACGGCGATCCCCAGATTCGCCGGCAGTGTCCAGGGCGTTGTGGTCCAGATGACGAGAAACACATTTTTGCCCGCAAGAGCGGCGTCGATATCTACAGGGTCTGATTTCAGTGGAAATTTCACATAGACCGACGGCGAAGTGTGCTCTTTGTATTCAACCTCGGCTTCAGCCAATGCAGTCTGATCGTGAATGCACCAGTAAACGGGACGCAGGCCTTTATAGACAAAACCGCTCTCGAGAAATTTACCGAAGAGACGGGCGGTGGATGATTCGTATTCGGGCGACATCGTTAAATACGGGATTTCCCATTCTCCGAGGATCCCGAGCCGCTGGAAATCGCGCGTCTGGCTGTTCATCGCTGTCGATGCGTGCTCGCGGCAGATTCGTCGAAAAGTCGCGACCGGCAGGTCCGCTTTGTTCTTACCCTTTTCGGCGAGTTTCTTTTCGACGATCGTTTCGATCGGCAGCCCGTGGCAATCGTATCCGGGAACGTATGGTGCGTCATAACCCATCATCGAACGGGTTTTTACGACAAAATCTTTGAGGATCTTATTCAGCGCGGTGCCGATATGAATATCAGCATTAGCATATGGCGGGCCGTCGTGAAGAATGAATTTCTGACGGCCTTTGCGCGCCGCTGCCACCTTTTCGTACAGGCCCATTTCCTGCCATTTTTTAAGGCGGGCGGGTTCGCTTTGGCCCAAGTTCGCCTTTTGTGCGAAATCGGTCTTGGGCAAGTTAACTGTTTTCTTCAGGTCAAGCGTTTCAGACATTTCCAGGTTCAATGATTTCTCTTCTGTTCAAAATCAAAAAGCCCCAAGCTTGTTCGGCTTGGGACTCGACGGCAAAATTAAAGCCTCGGCTCAGATCATCTGAGCACAGTCCCTTTCTTAGCTATAATAATGGGCGATGGCCTCCGCATAATTCGAGTATAAGAATACCATAATCAATGAAATTATTCTTCCTCGATCGTGCAAAGCAGCGGGTATTCGCGCGCCTTCGCGAGGTTCATTGTTTTGTGCGATTTCATATAGGCGACATCGTGCGGATAAATACCGGCGACGCCGACCCCTGTGTTGTGCACATTGAGCATTATCGCAACGGACTCCGCTTCTGACCGATTAAAAACGTACTCAAGCACAAACACCACGAATTCCATGGTCGTGAAATCGTCGTTGTGCAGCAAAACCTTATACAACTTCGGCTTTTCCAGCTTTGTCTTGCTTTCTGTTAGAACATCGCCGGTTTGATCGGGAAAATCGGACATTGTGTAATCTAGTTTGCGTAATAACCGCGACGTGTTTTTGCGATAAGGTTAGGCTGTGTTTTGATCTTCACCGATAGATCCCGCCAACCGCCATCTCGCTTTTCGTTTTTCGGCTCGAAGCCGATGCTGAAGACTTTTCCGAGATCGTTTACGACCTGTTCGTAAATTCCATTCAGGTCGTTTATTCCTTTTGCCTTATACAACTGTCCGCCGCTCTCCTCGGCCAGCATCGACATGGACTCCTGAGACCTTTTTGCCAGGCGGTCGAGCCATCCCGATCCGTAGCCGCCCGCGTTTGTATTCAGGTAAACCGAGAAAATTGTCGAGTCTCCGTGGCGAACGATCTCCATCGCGTCTGCGAACGTAATGTCGCGCGAATTATCGAGTCCATCGGTCATGAGTACGACCGCGCTACGGCGCCCAATGCTTTCTTTTTTCAGAATGTTGTCGTAAGTGAATTTCAGCGAGTCCCAGATCGGAGAACCGCCTTCCAAATCTATGTCTTCAATTCGTTGTGATAAGGCGCCCTTATCGGTCGTTAGAGCCGATACCAACTTGATCTCGGTCGCAAACGCCACGACGGCGATACGATCACTAGGCCTTGCAAATTCGACGAATCGCTGGGCAGCCTTTTTGATCAAACCCCGCTTTTCCCTCGTTGAGCCTGAAAAGTCAAGAACAAGGACGAGATCGAATGATTCTTCGGTCGTTGTGAAGAAACCAATTTCCTGGTCTACACCATCTTCCAAAATCTGAAAGTCGTTTTTTGAGAGATTCAGACCGGCCGGGACCTTCGCATCTCGCGTCAATATCCTCACATTCAAATTGACGAGCTTGGTTTCGACTTTTATGGCTTCGTTTTCATCGATCGCCAACCCTAAGATCGCTGCTTCCGTTTTCTGGTCGCCTGGTTTTGCCAGGGCACTTTGTGTCGAGGCCTTCCGCTGCGATTTTAGAACGGGCAGCATATATTGATTCTCAAGACGCCTGATCTGAACGGCCAAAGGCGGCAGCTGATACTCGCGCCGCCAATCGTCCACTTTTTCTTCATTTAAGAGAGGAAAGATGTAGATCACATTTTCCTTGATCGTTGCCTGAGTTCCGAACACTTGAGGGAAACCGGACCCGACACGAATGTTGTCTACAAGCGATGCGATCAAGGGGTATTGAATGAGGCCTTTTTTCGCTGCTTCGGTCAAAATTGGAAGCAGCTCTCGCTGCAAGGCGAAAGCCTTGTTGTTCGCGATCACAAAGGTAAAAGCATCGAAACCGTCGACTTGAACCGTTGCTTTCGTAGGAAGACCTCGTTCTTTGAGGATCTGACAGACGCGAAGCAATTGTTTTTCTGCCAACTGATAAGAAACCGGGATCAGTTCCTTATTCTTATCCATGTTGCTGGTGATCTTTTCATTTAGCTTCGAGCGCTCGTCGCGCATTTCGATAAGCTCTTTTCTCAGTTTTTTGTCTTCCGGACGCTGATCCTGCGGGGCGAAAGAAGCAATGATCCGTTGCGTTTCTTCTGCGGTCAGGCAACGTTGATCGCCAAGAGCCGCGATCGGAATAACGAAAAGCAACGCAATCAAAATTGCCATTCGTCGGATCTCGATTTTCGCCGTCAAGTACATAATCTGGCTCGTGTGAACTTGTCACGAGGGTGTTTTGCATCAGTTTAACCTAACCCTAGACGCCTGCAGTAGCCTTAAATAAACAAAAAGTATGGACGAAACATGTTTTTTCTGGTAGATTTTCGATGCGCTGTTTACTAAGTATTCAGTTTAACAAAAGAATTCTCGAAGTTTTGCACTCAAAGGACTTGGAGGAACTTTTGCCTTGGTCTGGAAATGATCGGAAAAACGGCAAGAACGATAACAGGGACGGCCGCGAAGTCAACGGCGGACTCGGACGTCCATTCTAAAGATCGACGGTCGATCGATAGAACTGAACTAGATAGGATCTTCTCGGGTATTGGTCAAAAACTTCGCGAGGGACGATCGAACGAGGCGGAAACGACTCTGATCGGGGCGATCCAAAACTACAAACACTCCGACGATGATCTGGCAAACCTAAAGCGACTGCTGGCCTTCACCTGCGAAACTGTCGGACGCTATAAGGAATCACTTGACGCGATCAAGGCTTATGAGGACGAAGAGATCCTCGGCCGCCTTTCCGAAGAAACGCAGATCCGTGTATCAACACAACTCGCCATAGCTTTTAACAACCTTGGAGATCATCCAAAAGCGGTCACGCTGCTGAAAGCGACGCACGAAAAAGCAAAGGAAAACCGATTCGAAAACCTTCTTGGCAATATCGAGATAGGCCTTGCCCGTGTTTATAGAAAGCTGAACGAATGCGCGATTTGCCGCGACCACGCAAAAAGTGCTCTCGAACGAATGCGTACCAACGGCGACTGGCTCGGGATCGCTGAGGCGTATCGCGAGATCGCACTTAGCTATCACCAGGAGGGTAACAGCGAAAAATCGCTCGAGTATTTCGACCTGGGGATCCAGATCATAGGTTCGCGAAGTGCCCCATTCATGCTCGGAAAGCTATACACGGACATGTCGGGAGCGTATTGGTTCCTTCGACGGCCGGACGACGGCGTTGCATGTCTTGAAAAGTCGATCGAGTTCTTTGATCAGACCGAGCATGTTTTGAATTCTGTGATCGCATATAACAACCTCGGGATCAATCTGATGCTGATCGGAGAATTCAACCGTGCGCAGTCAATCATTGAACGCGCATTGGAACTTGCCACGAAAACGAACCACGTCCATATGGCCGGGATACTTGACAGCCTCGGCGAACTGAAGATACTGCGCGGCGAATTTCAGGAAGGCCAGGTCCTCCTGGAAAAGGCTGTTTCAGTTGCTCGAGAGCGCAAACGTGAGTGGTACGAAGCGCAAGCATTGCGAAACCTGGCGCGTTGTTTCCTCGCCCAGGGAAAGATCGAAGAGGCGGCAGAAACGGCCCGAAAAACGATCGATCTGTCAGAGAAGATCGGTGAGAAACACTACGCTAATATGGCGGGCCTTGTGCTCGCCGAAAGCTATCTAAAGAACGGCGGAGCTGAGGCATGTGAGAACTATCTAAAAGTCATCGAAGACGGCGACCCGAGTTCTGACTTTTTCGTTCTCGGCGATATTCAGCGAATACGCGGGCTGGCTGCCCTTGAGCAAGACGATCGCGAGCTGGCAGTACACCATTTCAATCGGAGCCTCACCGTATTTGAATCGGCATCGGATCTTTATCACACCGGACTGTCGCATTTGCTGATCGGCTCGAACCTGAATTCCAGGTTGCGTTCGAGGGCGATCCGGCACTTAAACACCGCTCGAGACATTTTCAAGAAATTAGGTGTTGATGCTTTAGAGAAAACTGCGCTCGAAAAGATCGAAGAGCTTTCCGCTTCGAAAACGGTCGATCCGACCGGGCCGCCTCGTTCAAACTCAAATTCGGTTGTTTCCCAACTTTTGATGGTAAGGCTTGCGGAAGCGACAGCATCGCGGGAATTACTTTTTCGTGAGTTGGTCGCAGTCCTGCAGCAGGAAAGCCAGGCGAAGAAGGTCATTATCGCCGAATACAATGACAATCGCGTCCTATTCCCGTTCATAACGCATGGCATCACGGCGCAAGAATGCGGAAAGACGCTGGAGCGCTTGGATGAAGCGGTCAGGAAAGCCGAGATCCCGGGTTTCGAAAAAAAGAACAACACGGCCGTATTCAAGCTTCGCCCCACAAACGCTCCGCACGCGTTTCTGCTCGTTATGCCGAAAACAGGTGCCGTCTTAAATGATGACAGCCCGATGCAACCGTTGCTGAGCATAATAGACCTTGGGCTCGACGTCATTTCCCTGCGCGAAAAAGAGCGTTCGGCGCCGGACGAATCGGAGGCTGCCGCAAGCTCTTCCGCAAGTGTGATGCCCGGTTTCATCCATTCGTCACCAGCAATGGCATCGCTTGTCGAAGAGATCCACAAGATCCGTTCTTCGGACGTTACGGTCCTTGTAACGGGCGAATCCGGAACCGGCAAAGAACTTGTTTCGCGTGCGATCCATACTCTTTCCAACCGCAAAGATAAGATCTTCGTACCCTTCAACTGCACTGCGGTCCCCAAAGAGCTCGCCGAAGGCCATCTTTTCGGATACCGCAAAGGCGCGTTTACGGGGGCGGTTACTGATTCTCCGGGAATGATCCGAGCCGCCGACGGCGGCACACTCTTCCTCGACGAGATCGGCGATCTTCCGATCGACGTTCAGCCGAAACTACTTCGATTTTTGCAAGAGGGCGAGGTTCAACCGATCGGGGAAAAGAAACCGATCAAGGTGGACGTTCGAATTATCGCCGCGACAAACATGCCGCTGGAAGAGAAAGTGGCCGACGGTTCGTTTCGCGAGGACCTTTATTATCGATTAAATGTGATCAGGCTTCGAGTTCCGCCGCTTCGAGAGCGACGATCGGAAATACCGCCGATAGTGAGCTATTACGTTGATCATTACTCTTCGCGTTTCGGAAAAAGTGGTGTAACTATCACGCCTCAGACCGTTGACCTTCTCATGGTCTGCGAATGGGAAGGAAACGTGCGGCAGTTATGTAACGAGATCCAGCGGATCGTGGCTCGTGCCGTTGACGGTGAAGTGATCACACCTGAACATCTCTCGCCGGAGCTGAAACAGATTGCTCAGCCGCTTGCGGTCTTCGGCGCTTCATCCAATGCGAAACCGATCGCGACATTTGATGCGCCTTTCGCACCATTTGCGAATATCCGCGACGGCGGAACGCTCGAAGACGCTGTTACGGATCTTGAAATGCAAATGATCAAATCTTCGCTATCCAGGAATAACTGGAACATCTCGCGTGTCGCGGGTGAGCTTGGGCTAACGCGCCGAGGCCTTTATCTAAAACTTTCGCGTTACGGCATCGAAAAGGCTATTTGATCAACCTGCTATCAAACGAAGGTCGGCAATGATCTTCGGGAGAATCGCCGTAACTGCATCGACCTCGTCTTCCCGAGTCAGTCGGCTCAGCGAAAACCGTATCGAGCCCATCGTTTTTGAATAAGGAATATCCATCGCTTGTAATACCGGTGAAGCTTTGTGGTCCGCAGAATTACAGGCCGAACCGGTCGAAACGCAAATTCCAGCTTCATCGAGTTGATACAGGATCATCTCGCCGTTAGTGTTCTCAAACGAAATATTCGAAGTGTTTGGCAGCCGCCTCAGCGGGTCACGCGTGCCATTCAGCGATGCGTACGGAAACGCATCCAGAACAAAAGTTTCGAGCCTATCGCGCAGCGAACCGACCCTTGCCAGCGAGCTTGTTTCGCTAACAAAACTGCCGGCCGCTCCCATTCCAACTATCTGATGGACAGCTTCTGTGCCCGCGCGTCTTGAAAGCTCTTGCCCTCCGCCGATCTGGATTGACGGCAGTTCTATACCATTTCGAATATAAAGCGCTCCGGCGCCTTTCGGGCCGTGGAATTTATGTGCGGATATCGAAAAAAGGTCGATCTGTGAGTTCTTCAAATCGATCGCGACCTTGCCGACAGCGTTAACGCCGTCGACATGAAAAAGCGCGTCGCTCTTTTCTTTTACGATCTCGGCGATCTCGACAACCGGAAACAAAACGCCGGTTTCGTTGTTCGCCATCATTACGGAAACAACAGCCGTATCAGGCCTGATCGCATTCCGAACCTGACCGAGATCGAGGTGGCCATCGCCGTCTACCTCAAGCCAGGTCACGTCAAAACCTAGACCTTGTTGTCGTTCGCAAAGCTTTCTGACCGCTTCGTGCTCGACCCTCGTCGTTACGACATGCCGCTTTTCCCTGTTTCTCTCGATCGCACCAAGGATCGCCCAATTGTCGCTCTCGGTTCCACCAGACGTGAAGACGATCTCTTCCGCGAATAATGCCCCGAGCAAATCCGCTACTTTTTCACGAGACGCTTCGATTGCTCGTTTTGACTCTTGCCCGATCGAATATGCCGACGACGGATTCCCGAAGCTGGCATCCAGGAACGGACGCATTGCATCGAAAACCTCCGGAACAATGGGCGTTGTGGCGTTATTGTCGAGATAGATCATCGGTGTGGTCGTCCTCAATTTACCATTTGGGTTTTACCATTTACAATGAAGTCACACGCATGAGCGCAGTTTTAAAGATCACGGAGCCCGACGGCCGCATCTGGGAGAAACCTCTTGTCCCCGGCGCGACATTCACTATCGGACGGGCAAAGGAAAACGATATCGTTTTGAATGACCGCCGCGTTTCGCGCAAGCATGCGTTCGTCTCCTCGGACGGCAATGTTTTCAGGATCGTAGACGGTTCGATCGAGAACGGCGAACTGAAACGCAGCGTCAATCATGTTTTCGTAAATGGGTCGCCGATGCTTGAAAAGCCGCTCGAGCCGGGCGATATGATCGTCATCGGCGAAAGCCGGCTCGAATTCGTTCGTATGGCGTCCGAGGTTCATATAAGCATTCCGCCGATCAAACAGCCGAAATCTGCCGCGCAGGCATTCGCGCCCGCGAAATCTCAAGCTCCAACGGCTGCCGGTGTCCCGAAAGGTCTTGATTTCGACGATAACCCCCTGGGCCAAACCCAGATGAAATTGTCTGCAAACGAGATCATCGGCGGCCGATCGCATACCTCGCTCGAATCCTCGTTCGCGACTCCCGAAGAGATCAAAGACCTTAGGCGGAAAGCAAAGACCCTGGAACTGCTTTACGAGATGAGCAGGTCGCTCGGGACCGTTTTTGACCACAAAGAGATCTTCGATAAGGCCACGGATCTGATCTTTCGCGGTTCGCCTGCCGACCGCGTTGTGGCTCTCCTGGCTGACGAAACTGTTGACGGGCGCATCCTGGATTACAGCCTTAATCCCGTAAGCATCAAAACGCGTGACGAAAATATCGAGCAGCTGACGTCCACCCTTACAGTGAGCCGAACGATCACGCAAAAGGTGATGCGCGAAAAGATCGCCCTGCTTTCGCAGGATGCGACGACCGACGAGCAGTTTTTCGGGGCTCAATCGATCGTTTCCCAAGGCGTCCGCTCCACCATCTGCGCCCCGCTGATTACCGAATCGAACGTTCACGGAGTTTTGTATGCCGACCGGCTTGATCCTTTTGCCGCGTTTTCGCAGGACCATCTTGAACTGATCAGCGCGGTCGCGGCACAGACGGCGATAACCGTCGAAACCGTAAAAGCTCACACACGCCTTGCCCGCGAAGAGGTGGCGCGTGCGAATTACAGCCGTTTCATGCCTGAGTATGTTGTCCAGCAATTGCTTAACAATCCTTCGTCGTTCAAGCTTGGCGGAGTAAATCAAAAGATCACAGTATTGTTCGCGGACATCCGTGGATTTACGTCGATCTCCGAAAAAGAAAACCCGGAGAAGGTCGTTGGCCTCTTGAACCGGTTTTTCTCGGCGATGACCGAGATCATCTTCGAAAATGGCGGGACGCTGGACAAATATATCGGGGACGGCCTGATGGCCCTGTTCGGAGCACCGACCGCGACCGACGAAGACGCTCTTAATTCCGTAAAGGCCGCCGTGACGATGCAAAAGAAACTGACTGCCCTCAACCCTGAATTACGGGCCGAGGGCCTGCCGCAAATTACAATGGGTATCGGGTTGCACACAGGTGTTGCGACGATCGGCTACATCGGTTCGGACCGCCGTTCGGAATATACTGCGATCGGCGACACGGTGAATCTTGCCTCCCGTCTGCAATCGAACGCCGAAGGCGGCCAGATATTGATGAGCGACGCAACCGCCGAGGCTTGCGGCAACCGCATTCCCGTTACGCCGCGCGAGCCGCTGACCGTTAAGAACCGTACTCAGCCCGTCAACGTTCTGGAAGTACGCTGGACATAAGGGAAAGCCACTCTCGCCGATTTTCATTGCAGCCGTTCCTACAATAGGAATATAATTGTCGCGTCCCCACTCATATGCTTAAGATCTCTTCCTTAAAAAAGCTCGTTACCGACTCGATGGCGGTCGACCTCGGTACGGCCAGCACGATAATCGCCGTAAAGGGCCGAGGTGTCGTCCTTGACGAGCCTTCGCTCGTCGCGATCAATGAACTCACGGAAGAGATCGTTGCCTTCGGCCAGGAAGCCGCCGATATGACCGGCCGCGAGGGCCGCGACATCATCGTGAAGGCGCCGATG
The DNA here is from genome assembly GCA_003223975.1 of Acidobacteriota bacterium. Lineage (GTDB taxonomy): Bacteria > Acidobacteriota > Blastocatellia > Pyrinomonadales > Pyrinomonadaceae > OLB17. Next base: position 7,943 of record QHXS01000180.1, on the reverse strand, counting down.
ATCGGCGGCGTTGTTGGTGATTTCGAGCGGACCAAAAAAATGCTCGCTCACTTCGTCAAAAAGGCGAAGACCGGCGGATCAAACATTTCGCTGCAGGCCGTGATGAGCATGGTTTCCGATGTTACGCACGTCGAGCAGCGGGCATTAATGAATGCCGCGGATGAGGCCGGCATCGGAAGAGTATTCATGATGGAAGAAGGTCTTGCCGCCGCGTTCGGCGCGGGTGTTTTACCAACGGACAAACGAGCTTCTGCGATCGTCGATATTGGTGCCGGCACGACGAACGTCGCGATCGTTGCCAAAGGCTCGGTCGTCCATTCGACGTCGGAACGCTACGGCAGCAACGCAATAAATGACGTGGTTGCGACGCATCTTCGGCGGCATCGCGGGCTCCAGGTCGGCGAAGAGACGACCGAATCGATGAAAGCGAACTTCGTCTCTACGTTTTTGCCCGACGACATTTCGAAAACGCTTGAGGTTCGCGGCCGCGACGTCCAGACCGGAAGCCCTGCAGCCGTTGAAGTTACGACCGGCGAACTCTATCCCATCGTCGAGGCCGTTGTGCGCCGGATCGCCCAACTCGTCAAAGACACTCTTACCGAGCTTCGTCCGGAGGTCGCCGCCGATGTTTACGACCGCGGCGTCATCCTGACCGGCGGCGGTGCATTGCTCGACGGCATCGACCAGTACATGCGGGCCTACATAAACCTAGCGGTCACGGTCGCCGATGAACCGCGTTATGCAACCGTTAACGGCTTGATAAAGATGTTCGACGACCCCAAACTGCTCGAACGCGTCACGAACAACGAACTCCACGTCCTCCAAAACGCCGAAATCCCGTTCGAAGCGTGATCGTCTAGAAATAGACCGTCTCAAACTGTTCCACTTTTCTATTTTTTGACTCGAGCTCACGGTCCCGCCGGCAATGAACGCGTGGGGCGAACATTTAGCTTGCTGTCGCAACCTGGGCAGGCGAGACGCTGAGCTCCGATCGGCGTCATCTCTTTTTCGAAAACGTCGGAAGGAATTGGGGCGTCACGCGTGCTTTTGTTTTTTGTTCGAACGCGTACGCGTATTTGATCAGTTGCGACTCACTCCATGCTGTGCCGAAAAAGAACATTCCCGGTGTTTGGACCGATGGCGGGGCGGCGGGAAGATTTCCTGAAGCCGCAGCGGCAGGGATGTCGCGCAATCCGAGCGGAACGGTGATCGACGGATAACCGGCGACCGCCGCGATCGACCAGGCGGCGCCGCTTGTCGGCCCGACAAACGCATCAAGCTTGTTTGCCGCAAGCAGAGCGTCAATGCCCTCTTCGCGGGTCTGTTTTCT
>QHXS01000180.1:0-6557 GCA_003223975.1 Acidobacteriota bacterium | reverse complement strand
AAAGATCTTCTGCCCGAATTTTGGAAGTTCCTTCTCTTTGTTGTCGTCATTAAATTTGATGAGTTGTTCCAGCGTCGTGTATGTGCCGCCGCGTGTTGCGAGGTATTTGTTCAGGTCCGCCTTAAATTCGAACTGAAGTACCGCCAGGCGGTCAGTACCTGCATTCTGTCCGAAATCGGGAAATTTTACTTCGACCAGTGTCGCTCCGGCTCGTCGTATCGTCTCGAAGAAAGGTTCAAAGTATGCCTTCCACGCGTCGGTGTTTCGCTGCGGCGGAAACGTCACCAAACCGAGGCGAGCGCCTTTTAGCCCCTGTGGGTCGAGAAACTTCGTATAGTCTTTGGCTGAATGCTTGTCGGTTTCGGCGGTCGCGATGTCACTCTTGTCCTTCCCCGCCATGGCTGTGAGCATGATCGCGGCATCAGTTACGGTGCGAGCCATCGGGCCGGCCGTATCCTGCGAATGCGAGATCGGGATGATGCCGCTCCGCGAGACCAACCCGACCGTCGGCTTTATGCCGACGACGCCGTTGGTCACCGCAGGGCAGATGATCGAACCGTTGGTTTCCGTGCCGACTGATGCCGCGCAAAGATTTGCTGAGACGGCAACGCCGGAACCGGAGCTTGAGCCGCACGGATTTTGATCGAGAAAATACGGATTGTTCGTCTGCAGCCCGCGGCCCGACCAACCGCTGATCGAGCGCGTCGAACGGAAATTTGCCCATTCACTAAGATTCGTTTTTCCGATGATCACGACTCCAGCTTTTCGAAGCTGCTGAGCCACGAATGCGTCCCGCTTGGGAACCGGCGCGTCCAGAAGCGCGAGCGAGCCTGCGGTGGTGTGCATCTTATCGGCAGTGTCAATGTTGTCTTTTATAAGCACGGGAATGCCGTGAAGCGGCGAGCGGACCTTTCCTTTTTTTCGCTCTTTGTCGAGTCCGTCAGCAATTGAAAGAGCCTCCGGATTTATCTCGAGCACCGAGCGCGTTTTCGTATCGATCCGCTCGATACGCGCAAGATACATTTCGGTCAAACGCCGCGCAGTCAGTGCGCCCGACTTCATCTTCGCCTGAAGCTGCGGGATCGTGATCTCGACCAGTTCGGGGAACGGTTCGGTGTCGTCATTAAACATCACTTCACCTTTTGCGTTTTGAAACAGCGTGAATGCGGCGAGGCCGGCGGCACTCGCTTTTAGAAAATCGCGTCGGTTGGGCTCCGTTTTGCTCATATTTTTTTGGTAATTGTACCAGACACGGCGACGTTGTCATTCCTGGTAAAACCGCATTATCCGTTCGGCCAGATCGTCGCGGCCGAACAGCTCGCTGACGAACATCTTGAAGTCCGAAATACTGATCCAATACATCTCGCCGATCTCTTCGCCTTTGTTCGTCGGATGAAAAATCACGCTGCCAAGCAGGCCGCACACGAGGCCGCTCGGCAGCAACAGCTTGTCCTTTTTGATCTCAAATTTACCGGTTGAATTAAATGAGAATTCCGTTGGCATCTGACGCACCTTGAGCGTTTCGGTGACGACAAGCGAAACTATCTCGAGCGCACCGTGTAGGCTGTTGAACGAGGGCATTATCTTTTTGAAAGCGAACGGGATGCTCAATTCAAGCGGCAGCGCCCGCGGCATTCCCATGAACGTGATCAGCGACCAGTTGTCTTTGATAAACCGGCTGCATTCAAGTTCTGAGAATGTATCTTTCTCGGTCAACTTACGGACGGTAAGATCGATCGCCGCAGCCGTCGGCGGCACTGACCGTTCATACGCGCCGCTGTTCATCAGATCAACAGCTTCCTGCACAAGTTCGCCGACGGTTGTCATAACGGCAGATTATAATGTACGCCGGCATTAACGATAAATGTTGCAAGCAGGTAAAGCTTCCGTGTTAATATGTTTCCGTTCTGATTTTCGGTTTCGCCGGATTGATGCAGCCCACCTCACAGCAAAGTTTCGAAGAAAAACGGTTCGCGCTTCGGATGGCGCTGCGGCTGCCCGTCGTTGTGTCAGGACGGACCGACGACGGCGCGACCTGGAGCGAGCCGACCGAGACCGACGATATTTCCACGCTCGGAGCGCTTTTTCAGCTTAATCAAAAGATCGCGCACGGCGACATACTTTATATTCGCTCGCATCGCCCGGACGGAGTGCCGGTCGAGGTGAAGGCAACGGTCGTTCGGCTTTCCGCAGCGAGTTACGGAACAACGCGCGTCGGTGTTTCGATAACCGAACAAAAGGAAAGCTGGATGCGTCTTTTTGTCGCTTGGGTCGCGGACGATAACATACACGACGGTCTCGACGAATAAGAGGCCAGTTTGCAATTTTGAGTGATGATTCGACAGACTAAAAGTCTGTCGTACTTTTTTATGGCGAATTACGAAACGATCACGATAGAGAAACGCGGCGCGGTGGCAGTTTTGACGATCAACCGGCCCGACAAATTAAATGCATTGAGCAGCTCAGTACATGCCGAAGGCGTCGCGGCATTGGACGAACTCAGAGCTGACAAAGAAGTTCGCGTCCTGGTGATAACAGGTTCGGGAGAAAAGTCGTTCATCGCCGGCGCCGACATCGGCGAATTTGCCGACAGAACCCCGGTCACGCAGCGACAAAAGTTTTACGAACGGTCACTGTTCAATTCGATCGATTCGTTTCCCAAACCCGTGATCGCGATGGTGAACGGCTTTTGCCTCGGCGGCGGAAACGAGCTGGCGATGGCTTGCGATGTTCGCATCTGTTCGCCGAATGCAAAATTTTCGCAGCCAGAGATCAACCTTGGCATCATGCCCGGCGGCGGCGGCACGCAGCGGCTAACGCGGCTGATAGGCGAAGGCCGTTCGATGGAAATGATGCTCACCGGGGATATGATCGATGCCGAGACGGCGCATAAATTCGGGCTGGTAAATCACGTTTACAACGCCGACGAATTGGAAACGAAGACGATGGAAATGGCGAACAAGATCGCCGAAAAAGCGCCGATCGCGTTGGCGTTGTGCAAGGAAGCGGTGAAATTCGCGTCGCGCTCGAATTTGGACGAAGGCCTTCGCCGCGAGGTCGACCTGTTTGCGATCTGCTTCTCAACTGAGGACAAAACGGAAGGCGTCTCGGCATTTCTCGAAAAACGAAAACCGGTCTTCAAGGGAAAATGACGAATTTCGAATTTCGAATTTCGAATGACGAATCGCAAGACCGGAACCGTTTGCTATGCCCCGATCTGGTCATTTATAATTTGTAGTTCGCAATTCGTCATTCGAAATTGCGGTTTGGGGACGTAGCTCAGCTGGGAGAGCGCATGAATGGCATTCATGAGGTCAGGGGTTCGATCCCCCTCGTCTCCACCAAAAGACTCTAGGACTTAGGGCACCGATCGCGGTGCCCTTTTTACTTTGCTATGTGGTATTCAGGAACCGCGGCAAGTCCTTTGTTTGCCCTCCAATGGAAGACTTTTGCAGGATAGCCAATCCCGGATCTTTCAAATATGTTGCTCACAATATTGCCTCATTCGACCTTTCCGCGGCGAATGTTGAATTTTGGTTCCTTTACGCTCGCTTTCACGGGTTTTCGTTTGAGCAAAGAACGGAGTGCGGCTTGAGCTTCTTCAAAAGCGCTCGGGTCTGACTGCGGCGAGCACCGAATCGCCCGGTCATCGATAAAAGCGGCTACGCGCGGCTTACCTTGTCCGATATAAACATCCGCGAACGGGAAGCCGTGTTTTTCCAGCCAGTCAACAACTTTAATGCGCATTTGGCCAGGCGTGAGTCCTTTAACGACATCACGTTCTCCAGCTTCGTCCGAACATCGGCCCGTGAAAATAACGATATCGGCAAGTTTTGCGATCGAACGTGCAAACTCTAATGCGCCGGGTATAGGCGGGCCAATATGGTCCGAGCCCTCCCAACCGTTATACTCCGCAAGCACTCCGTCGAGATCGAGGCAAATACGGCGTTTCTTAGTTTTCGGAATTTTAGTGACGGCCTTGGGTGCGACTTCTCGAAGCTTGCTCCGAGGTTTCGTTGCCGTTCGAGGGAGAGGCGACGGCTTGCACGCGATCATCGATTCGATAGCCTCCCCTCCTTCGAGCCATTGAGTTTCGCCTAGCGGGTCAAAATTCCAAATGCGATTGTAATGCGGTCGTCGCGGATGACGGCCGGGAAGCCGAAGCGTGTAAGGCAGCGAGTCCTTTTCGACATCACGGCGAGGCGGAAATATTTCCGGCTTCTTTAAAAGGCCGAAGCTGGCATAGTCCGAGCGAACGGCATCCGCGTAATCGTAAACATCTGCAAGCGGATACTCCTTATCCAAAAGGGTCCACACGTGATAGCCGCCGACGCCGTTGCTGTCTGCTAACCAAGGATCGAATCCATCAGCCTGGATCCGCAAACTCCATTCAATCGCGGCGGCGAAATTCGCCCGAGCCAATTCGCCAGCATTGATCGCGGTTTCGTCATGCAGGTCGATGTCGATCGCAAACCATTTGGCCGTCTTGTGATCGCTGATCGAGTGAAGTCCGATGAGATGTCCAACCTGTTTACCCGAGAAATGCCGTTTTAACTTTTCGATAGACACCATGTCGGTGCCGAGCTTTCGACGTTCAGCAACCGGCAGCATGAAGACCCTGACCTCGCCCTTCGACACCGTGTATTGGCTCCAGACATCTCGCCGATTGACAAGGCGTTCCATTGCCCAATCCGCCAGTTCGTCCGAATAGTTATCCCATTCATGTGCGATCCAAAGGAGATGTTTGTCTTTTTGAAATTCGAGCCACGGCTGAGGCATAGTTATTTGACCTTCTCCCAACCGCCGACGAAGTTCTTCTCCGCGATCTCCTTAAACAGTACTCGCGCCGTTTTTTCCGAACTCGCAACTTTGATATCCCGCTCAAGCGGCGTCTTCCTGTTTGGACTAAAATCGGTGAGATAAACGACGAACGCCGGAAACTCGCTCGTATCTTCTTTGTTCGTTTTCCAAAGAAGCAGTTTTCTAACCATGAGATTTTCCTTCATCACCTTCGTATAGACGACCCGGTCAAGCAATTTGCTCGGCTTCCTTTTTGAAGTATCTGCTGATTTCGAGGCATCGGCGACGTTAGCCTGATCGGTCACCTGGTGAATACTTGTTTCTTCAATGCCGGCCTCTTTGTCGTCACGAAGTCTAATGAACTGTGGAGATATGACACTGACCAGGGGCATCCGGGAAAGTGCTCGATATTCTTTTCCCGTCCATTCCAAAACCATTCGGTTCACAGGGCCGCCTTTCGATCTTTCCGCGATCATATCAAGGCAAGAGATCTCGATCACCGGTCCGGGTTTGATCATTTCGTAGGCGACATAATCATTGTTCACCGCAATGTATTCAGAAGGAACGATCAGTTTCTTTAGGTCGGTAACAAATTTCTTTCGCTCCGCGTCCTTGAATCCGCCTCCCACTCGGGTCAGTTCTTGAAAAGTTCCATCTGGACGCACGACACCGACCAAAAGATCATGCAGCATCCCTTTTCGTTCCTCGATGCCCTCGGAAAAACCGATTACTGCAACGTCCAGATTATGGCGTACCTTTACCTTGTAATAACCGGCCTTATCGTGCCGGACGACCAGACCCTCAGCTCCTTCATTTATCACCCAGTCAAGGTAGAGCTCTAGGATCGATTCGTTCTTGTTAACTTCTTTGTATTCGACGGTGTGAATTCTTTTGTTCTTGCCAAACCATTTATCCAGGGTCGAAAATACTTTCGCTGCCGCGGTAACCGGTTTGCCGTCGAGTTCTACGAGGTCAAAGACCGCAAAGTTAATGCGTTCGAGCTCCTTTTTTGACGAAGGCGAACGGAGAGCTCCGAGAACTTGTTCCAAGGCACGGGCCTCGGCCACACTGTCGGCAAGATAATATTCGCCGGCGAGTATGCAGGACTTGACCTTTGCCTTTTTCATGAGCCTTGCAGCTTCGTCGAGGCACGGCAATCCGGAGCGAACGGTTCCGCTTGGGTGAAGTGCAACAATGTTTTCGCCGTCAAAGAAAACAAGCGCGAACTCACCGTCATATTTCCTGGTTACGAAATAGCCCTTTGCCGAAGGTATGCGGCCAATGTCCTGGCCGGAAACGGCTTTCATCGCCGCGCTTAACTTGCGCTTGTAATTGACCGTCGTGGCCTGAAGCGAAGGGTCGGAAAGGTCCTTGGCTCTTCCAACGCAGTAATCAAATTTGCATTTGAACTTTTTCTTGTCGAAACCGGCATTCATACTAAATGCACCTCCGGCCTCTTCAATTCCATATTAGAGAGATGAAGCAAGAGACAATAACTTTGTCCTTTCACGCGTCCTTCCAGGAAGGCGTTATATTGCTTACCGCCGCGATTCATGACAATAGGTTCATCACCGCTTTCACCGGCCCTTAGCAGCAGCAGCGAATCCTTTTTCTGAAGGTCTGCCGCCATCTTAAAGAGAAAGTCGAAGGTCAGGCCGTTGATGTGGACAAGTTGTTTGGTCATCGTGAACACAAAGCGGCCGATCGCTTCTTCTTTTTTTATGAACTTTCCTGTCCACCGGACCGGAACGTCCGAA
>QHXS01000163.1 GCA_003223975.1 Acidobacteriota bacterium | reverse complement strand
AGATCGTCGACTTGATCAGGCCTTCGACCGGCAGCCCAAGCGAAAGCGCGAACTTAGCGGTCCGAGTGCCAAGAGCATTCAGCAACGGCGAATTCAGCATTCTGAAGAGCCTGTATTTTTCTTTTAGGTCGGAATTTGATTTATCCGCAAAGGCCGTGGCGGTGTCCTGGAAGTCCAACTGGAACTCACTCATAAAGGCGAGATTCTAGCACACGAGCTACAGAGTTTACAGAGAACACCGAGGATCTTGTCCGGTTTTGGGCCGGCCGTTGTTTCATCCGGCCAATTCATTTATCATCATAGTTTTATCTATGAGCACTCCGTGTACTCAGTGACAGAAAATTATGGCGAAAGCACTTCCAAAACGGTCAGAAAATTATTCCGAGTGGTACAACGAGATCGTAAAACGCGCGGACCTCGCGGAGAATTCCGCGGTTCGGGGATGTATGGTGATAAAGCCTTATGGCTTCGCGATCTGGGAAAAAATGCAGCGGGCTCTGGACGATATGTTCAAGGCAACGGGCCATCAGAACGCATATTTCCCACTTTTCGTGCCGAAATCATTCCTGGAAAAGGAAGAAGAACACGCCGAGGGCTTTGCCAAGGAATGCGCCGTGGTTACGCATTACCGTTTGAAAACGGACGGCAAAGGCGGATTGATGGTCGATCCCAATGCAAAGCTCGACGAGGAATTGATCATTCGCCCAACTTCGGAGACCGTGATTTGGAACGCATACAAAGGCTGGATCCAATCCTGGCGTGACCTGCCGCTGTTAATAAATCAGTGGTGCAACATCGTTCGTTGGGAAATGCGAACGCGCATATTTTTGCGTACCGCAGAATTTCTTTGGCAGGAAGGCCACACGGCCCATGCCACCGAGCAAGAAGCTGTCGAAGAGACAGAAAGGATGCTCGGTGTATATGCAGATTTTGTAGAGAACTGGATGGCGTTACCCGTAATACAGGGAGTGAAAACGCCCGGTGAGCGTTTTGCAGGTGCTGTGGAGACTTATTGTATAGAGGGACTAATGCAAGATGGAAAAGCCCTGCAATGCGGGACATCGCATTTCCTCGGTCAGAATTTTTCCAAGTCGTTCGATGTCCAGTTTGTAAATAAAGAGAACCAGCTGGAGTACCCGTGGGCGACAAGTTGGGGAGTATCTACGCGGTTAATGGGTGCTCTGATAATGGGACATTCCGATGACAACGGCTTGGTATTGCCGCCAAAACTTGCGCCTTTTCAAGTGGTAATTGTACCGATTCACAAATCACCCGAGGACCTCGCTAAGATATCGGAAAAGGTGGATCCAATTATTAACGAGCTTAAGGCGGCTGGCGTATCTGTAAAGTACGACGACAACGACAACCAACGTTCCGGATGGAAGTTTGCTGAGTACGAGCTTCGCGGCGTTCCTATAAGATTAGGTCTTGGGATGCGCGACCTTGAAGCCGGAACTGTGGAAGTTGCGCGTCGCGATACGCTTTCGAAAGAATCCCGCCCGATCGATGGCATTGTCGATCATATTAAGATCCTCCTCGGGGAAATTCAGCAGAATATATACAATAAGGCAATGGCGTTCCGCGAGGCGAACACATTTCCTGTCGATACCTGGGACGGCTTCAAGGAACAGATCGAAAAGGGCGGATTCATTCTTGCGCATTGGGACGGTACCGCTGAGACCGAAGAGAAGATCAAGAATGAAACGAAAGCAACTATACGGTGCATTCCTCTGAATTCAATCGAAGAGTCTGGAACGTGTGTGTATTCGGGCAAGGAATCTGCAAAGCGTGTTTTGTTTGCGCGAGCTTATTGATCGCCTAACTCAATAAGAACCCCGCTGACGATCGTCGACAGCGGGCAAGACTATTTGAAGATCGAAAATTGCTTACTTTCCGTCGTTCGGATCTTTTGGTTTTGCAGCCTTTGCGCCCTTCTCATCATCAAGCGAAAATCCCAGTATCTTCGGGTTGTTAATAAATTCCGCGAGCTTTTCCGGGCTAAATGTCGCGCGAATCAGGGCGGCGTCATTTCCATCGATCGTGACAAGGGCGATCCTGATGTTCTTGCCGTCCTCGCGCATATACATATACATCTGCTCACCATCGCGTGAGCGTATATTCATTATCGAGCTCCATTCCGGTCCGAACGAGCTTCGCATAACGCTGCGCATTTCTTTGTCGAGAGATTCCTTTGAGAATTTCAGGCCTTCAAACAGCGTAATATTAAAGCTTTTTACGCCGGCCGGCTTTGCGAGTTTGACCGCCGCGCGTGCAAGCCACATGAACGGAATGGATACCTTTTTAGCCTCGTATTTGGTCTTAAGGTGATTGACCACTGCTTCAAATTCGCCGGACTTCCCTAATGCGACCGGTGCAGCGTTTGCCAACACAAACAACATGAGGGCAGATGCGACAAATACTCGTTGTTTCCTTAACATCGCATTTCCCTCCTCTTAGTTTTTGATCCTCGGTGCCGGTTTGTCGCCTTCGATATCGATCTTCGGAATATTCATCTTACCGCTCAATTCAACGAGAGCTTCGATATCGATCGGGCCAATGACGTTTACCAGAGCGACACTTTTCGAGTCGGATATCACGACAGCGACGCCGCTCATGATGTTACCTGTGAACATCGTGAACACGTCCACTTTTTGATTGTTTCGCTTACTGCGAACATTCGCCAGACGTTCCCACCCGGGAGCGTTCAACTGAGCACGGATCTCGTCAACGTCAGCGACGTTGTATTCGTTCTCGTGCTCAAAGTTGTAGACACGGACATATACTCCCTTAAGCCCCGCGATGGCCTCGGCCACCTTATGTGCATCCGGATCATCGACTTTTGCGGTGACGCGTTTCGCGAGCTCGAGCAGTTTCCCGTCAACATTGACCTCGACGACATCTCTCGCCTTGGCTTCCAGACCCGCGAGCCTTTCAAAGTTCAAACGGGCCGGTTCCTGAGCATTAACGGAAACCACCACAAAAAGTAGCCCGATTCCCAAGCCTGATAAATATTTCATTATTGATCGCATAATTATCTCCATTTATTTTTCGTTCCGATTCGATCGTTGATCGAGGTCGCTTTTACGATCGATCGTGTCCTGAACAACTTTTAATTTCGATCCGGTTATCGACAATGCGAGCATTAATCGGTCGTATGCATATCGCTCGTCGCGTGTAAGATTCTCGGCTTTTGCAACGGTCGGCTGCGGGTTTCGCATTTCTCGCCTGGTTCGAAATATCGTCTTTACAAATCTTGGTCTTTTCAAGCTTCGGAGCGAAGCCTTTTGCACCGGCGGTCCGTACGAATTCGTCGCTTCTGTTCGGTTCTCATTTCCGCTGCTTACCGAACTAGTTCGAGCTGGTGTATTCGCAACATCTACATTCCCGTCGCCCGTACTTCTTGCGATCCAGATCACTCCCAAAACGACTGCTGCCGCGGCCGTTGCGAACAGAGCTGCCCACGAAAACCGGCTTTTGAATTGCGAGCCAACGTTTACGATATTTGATGCCGGCAATTCGGGAGGAGGGCCTTCTTTGAAGCGAAATTCGGAAAGTAAAGATTCGAATGTCTCTATCTCCCTATCGCTTCCCTTTTTTGACCACAAATATTCTTCGTTCATTTAGCCAACCTTTATACCAAGTCGTTCTCGAAGCTTTTTCATTCCGCGGTGAAGATTTACACGCACCGATTCGGCCTTCATTCCCGTTTGCTGTGCGATCTCATCCCCGGTCAAACCTTCGACGAGCCGGAGTATTAGAGTTTCGCGATATGAATCTGGCATCGATTTGATCGCATCCAGTACTTCGGCGGCACCGTTTACACTAGATCGATCAACCTCGATCGTGTCTCCCAACTCTTCGGTCTTTCGCGATGATCTATAAAAATTTGCCGCATGATTCCTTGCCAACTTCACTAGCCACGCCCCGGCAGCTTCCTTATCACGGAGCGATCGAAGATTCTTAAAAGCTCCTAGAAAAACTTCCAGTAAGACATCTTGCACTTCATCGCGCGGTAACCGCGCGAGCAGCACGCCGTGGACCAGCGGTCCGTACTTTTTGTAAAGCAATTCAAATTCCGTCTCGATGTCCAATTCGCCCATGCGTTCGCTTATTTCATGCTTGCGATCTGTACTTTGCAGATCGAGATGAAATGGCTGGCACGTGACCGTATTCTCGTTTATCGGCATTTTCGAATCCCGGAGAGCTGCCTATCGGTTATTTAGTCGGGAAGTAACAAAAAATGTTAACAACCGCGCAATCATTTTCTTAAGTGTGAGGCGGAGCCTCGGGCCAGTCGGCGTCTGGGCTTGTCGGGTTTGGCTGCGAAGGACCGATCCGCTCCTTCGAGATGTCCGCCACAATGAAATTTTCGGGCGGAACCGGATCGCCGAACAAGCGTCGCAGCATGGCCAATTGCCCCGCATGCGTCATCGCGTCGGAAAAAGGACCTTGTAGAAGCCGCTCCTCAGTCAGATCGTTCAACAAGGGGTCGCCATTCTTCAAATGATCAGCCAGCAGGCCAAGCGTCGAGTGAAAGCGTTCGATCTCGTCATCCAGGGTTGAAAGCGGATTCGGTCTGTAACTGCCGCCGACGAAAAAGGTTCGAGCATATCCAAGGACGCTCGTCATATGCCGAACAAGCTCCATAGGTGTTCGGGTCTGATTCCCTGCCGAGAAGTGGGCGAACTCAGACGGTGCTCCCCGTAATGCCTTTTGGGTGCGGTAGGCCAATGCACCGAGAAAATGTCTTAATAATTCACGTTTTTCGTTCAGAATAGTTTGCTCCCGAGTTTGACCTGTTTTAGCGGCGTTACGATCGTCGCTTCGCCACTGTCGGAACCGGGCAACTGGACACCGAGACAAAGAAATTCGGAAATCGTACCGCCGACATCTCGCGGCCCTAAATTCAATATTCCCAGTATTTGATTTCCAACAAGTTGGTCCGGGAGGTGCATAGTTAGACGGGCCACTGAAGTCTTAACTCCAAAACGTCCAAAATCGGCTGTCAATTTGTACGATGGTTTCAGGGTGTTTTCAGCCTGCTCGACAGTCAGGATCTTGCCGACTCGAATGTCGAGCAGATCATACGATTGGGCCATCGCGACTACGGGCTTTAGCTCTGTTACCATTCAGGCAATTCTATTCGAGAATCTCGTTTTTCGGAACGGAAAAATAAGACTTTTCCTCGAATTTAGGCGTCTAAGTGTTGACCGAAACGAAGTTTTGCTTCGGTCAGACAAGTTTGAGGTATTATTCTCGTGAAATACTAGCTGGC
>QHXS01000044.1 GCA_003223975.1 Acidobacteriota bacterium | reverse complement strand
TCGGTTCACTGATCATCGGCGTCGCTTTGATCATTTCCGCGGCCATCCAGGGAAACTGATCAAAATGTAAAACGGAAAATGGGAAGTGGAAAATGACCTGACGTTTTTCATTTTCCATTTTCCATTTTCCATTTTCCGTTTTATGAAAACCCCGCTTTTATTTCTCAACGTCATCATTATCGCAACCTGCGGCCTGATCTATGAGCTGCTCGCCGGAACACTCTCCAGCTATGTTCTTGGCGATTCGATCACCCAATTCTCGTTCATTATCGGCATCTATCTTTTCGCAATGGGCGTTGGTTCATTCCTTTCGCGCTACATCGAGAAGAATGTTGCCGAGAAATTCATTGATATTGAATTGGCGGTCGCGGTTGTGGGCGGATTTTCTGCGCCTTTACTCTTTCTGTCTTTTGCGTACGTTTCCTATTTCGGGATCGTACTTTATACGATGGTCTTCGCGATCGGCACGCTTGTTGGTTTGGAGATTCCGCTACTGATGCGCATCCTCAAAGACGAGCTGGATTTCAAGGAACTTGTTTCGCGTGTCCTCGCATTAGATTATGTCGGTGCGCTGGTCGCCTCTCTTTTATTTCCGATATTCCTTGTTCCGAAATTAGGACTAAATCGAACATCGGTTCTATTTGGAATGTTAAATGCCGGTGTTGCGCTATGGGCGACCTGGTTGCTCGACCCGTTGATCCCAAATCGAAAGCTGCTGATAATGCGTGTAAAAGGGGCCGTCGTCGTTGTTTTGCTGGGGATCGCGTTGATCAAAGCAGACCGACTGACGACCCTTGCGGAAGATGGGCTCTTTGCCGACACGATCGTCTACGCAAAAAGCTCGCCCTACCAACGTATCGTCGTTACCAAAGGAAAGACAGGCCATGCGCTTTTTCTCAACGGTAATTTGCAGTTCAATTCGTTCGACGAGTATAGATATCACGAGGCGTTGGTTCACCCGGCGTTTGCGGCGTTCAAGGGAGAACCGAAGCGGGTTTTGGTATTGGGCGGCGGTGACGGTCTGGCATTGCGCGAGATACTGAAATACAAATCTGTCGAAGCCGTTCAACTTGTCGATCTTGATCCCATGATGACCGGACTTTCGAACGCGTTTCCTCCACTAGCGGAACTGAACCGTCATTCTTTCGATGACCCGCGTGTATCTGTAACCAACGGCGATGCGTTCGTCTGGCTCGACTCAAACGAGGCCGAACCTTTCGACATCGCGATCGTAGATTTTCCGGATCCGAACAATTTCGCTCTGGGCAAGCTTTACACAACACGCTTTTACAACCTCCTGAAACGTAAACTGAAACCTGACTCTGCAGTCGTCATACAATGCACGTCTCCTCTTATCGCTAGAAACTCATATTGGTCGATAATCAAAACACTCGAGGCCGTCGGTTTCATTGTGAAACCATATCAAACGACGGTCCCCAGCTTTGGTGTCTGGGGCTATGCACTTGCGAAGCAAACGCCGTTCGACATTCCAACTGATCCGCCGGCGAACATTGAATTGAAATTTCTGAATCACGAATCATTCGCTTCGATGTTCGATTTCCCGACCGATATGAAAATGCCCGAGGGCGAGATCGAGGTTAATCGACTCGACAATCAGGCGCTGGTCCGATACTACGAAACCGAATGGCGGCGGTTTGAATGAAGCTCTCACGCCGCGAATTGCTGGCAACATTTTTGGGAGCTCCATTTGCGCTGGCGGCTTGTCGGGATATGAGCGCGGGTGCCCGGTTTCCCGACGGAGAAATCGTCGGGCAGAATGCAACGCTCGGCCACGTTTTGCGCGAAGGGCGGTCGTTTGAAGTACCCGCCGATAATTGGAGGTCAGCTAAGGCCGTGATCGTCGGCGGCGGAATCGCAGGGTTGTCGGCAGCCTGGAAGTTATCGAAGTTGAATTTCAACGACTACGCCTTGCTGGAACTCGAGAAAGAAATTGGCGGAACGTCGCGTTCAGGAATAGGCTCTCCGGTAAATTATCCATGGGGCGCGCATTACTTGCCGGTGCCGTTTCAGGAAAATGCGGAGCTGATCGAATTGCTTGACGAGATGGCGCTAACAGACGGGCGCGCTGCGAATGGCGATGTCGTCATCAGGGAGCAGTATTTGTGTCGCGAACCTGAAGAACGTGTTTTCTACAAGGGCCGCTGGTACGAAGGTTTGTATCTGAATGCCGGTGCGAGCGATGAAGACAAGCAGCAGTTTGGGCAGTTCCAACAAACTATTGATCGATGGATCGATTGGCGCGACACATCAGGAAAACGTGCCTTTGTTGTTCCCTCGCATCAATGTTCACAGGATTCGCAAGTAACAGACCTGGACAAGATCAGTTTTGCAGAATGGCTGCGAAACCTTGGATTTACGTCGGAACGGCTTGTTTGGTATTGCGATTATGCGTGCCGCGACGATTATGGTTTGAGGCTCGAACAGACATCGGCGTGGGCAGGTTTGTTTTACTTCTGTTCCCGTGTGCGAAAAAGCGGCGATGAATCGCAGCCCTTCATTACAGTTCCCGAAGGCAACGGCCGGTTTGTAAACTACTTCTCGGAAAGGGTCGGCGACAAGATCCTGCGATCGCATATGGTCGTTTCGATTGTTCCGAATGAAAAAGGCGTTGATGTTGTTTGTCTGGCCGACAACGAGTTACGAGGTTTTCATTGCGAGAAAGTCATCTATGCGTCGCCCATGTTCACGGCGCCGTATGTTATTCGCGGATTCAATAATGATGCACCGTTCGCGGCGAACGAGTTTCAGCACAATGCGTGGTTTGTTGCGAATTTGTTTTTGAATGACAGGCCAAAACCGCGTTTCGCAAAGGATTTCCCACTTGCGTGGGACAATGTCTTTTACGAGAGTCCTTCGCTCGGATACGTGAATGCGACACATCAAAAAGGGATCGACTACGGTCCGGCGGTTTGGACATACTACTACCCGATGTGCCACGAAGAAAACGGGCGTACGAAACTATTCAATTACGATTGGCGTGAGCTTGCGGACGTTTGCCTAACGGATGTCGCACGCGCGCATCCTAATATTTACGAACTCTGCGATCGCGTAGATATAATGCGTTGGGGACACGCGATGATCTCACCGCGGCCGAATTTCATTTGGAGCGAAACACGTGCAAGAGCACAAAAGCCGTATCGAAATATTCATTTTGCGCATACGGATCTGAGCGGGATCGCGCTGTTCGAAGAGGCGTTTTACCACGGAGTTCGAGCTGCGAAAGAATTGCAGACAGCGCAGATATAGCGACATTGAACGCGAAATGCTAGGAACGCAAGAATTCGAGGAGACTTCCGCGGTGTCACAGATTCCATCGATCAATACTCGATGGCTCTTTTCGCGGAACATCGATCTTTCCGTTTTTCTGGGAAGCGCAATCGCGTCCTTGCTTTTGCTCGCGGTCGGGTGGCGGGTCGGCATTCTCAATGACGAATCGCCTGACTGGACGTGGATCTCGGCGGTGTTGCTGATCGACGTTGCCCACGTTTGGTCCACGAGCTTTCGCGTCTATTTCGACATCGAAGAATTCAAACGTAGATTTTGGCTTTATGTGCTCGTACCGGTTTGTGGATACGCGATCGGCGTCGCGTTTTATTCCGAGGGTGAGCTGACGTTTTGGCGAGCATTGGCGATCGTTGCAGTTTTTCATTTCGTACGTCAGCAGTACGGCTGGGTCGCTCTTTATCGTAGAAAACTTGGTGAGACCGAAACATGGACCTGGTGGATCGACGCGGCGGCTGTTTATCTCGCGACAATTTATCCGCTTGCGTTCTGGATGACATCGCTGCCGCGCAATTTCGAATGGTTCGTACAGAACGATTTCTTTAGTATTCCTGAAGCCGTTGAAACAATTCTGTTCCCGATCTATGTCCTTGCTCTCGCAGCGTATTTTGCAAAATCGGTCTATCTTTATTTCGCAAAAGGCTTTTTGAATATCGGTAAGGACATCGTTGTGTCGACAACAGCGGTTTGCTGGTATGTCGGGATCGTATTCTTCAATTCCGATTATGCGTTCACGGTGACGAACGTGATCATTCACGGCGTCCCTTATTTCGCATTGATCTACATTTACGCGCAGTATCGACGCGAAACTGGCGGCCGCGTTTACCGCACTCTTTCGCAGAATTGGTTTATTTTCCTAGCGACGCTTTGGGCGCTCGCCTATGTCGAGGAACTTTTTTGGCACCGCGGCGTTTGGCATGAGAAACAATGGATCTTCGGTGCCGATTGGGATTGGACTGGCTGGAAAATGTGGTTGGTGCCGCTGCTTGCCGTGCCGCAATTAACGCATTATGTTTTAGACGGATTCATTTGGCGCAGGAAGAGCAATCCCGACTTTCGGCTTATCTGATAAATTGTACTTTCCGACGATGACACAGATCGAAGAAAACAAAATCATCATCGCGGTCCTCCGACTCGGTATTCTGCTGCTCATATGCAGTTTGTTCGCCGCGTCGTGCCGAAGCTCCGGCGGCGGCACAGGCGCTTTCGAAATTCTAGGTCCCGCGGACGAGACGCCGGAAGCCGGCAAACTCGTTCAGTCCGCGAATGAGGATTTGAAAAATATTAAGAAGCTTTATGAAGCAAACGAAGGAAAGCGTCAGGAGTTAAAGGAAGCGCTCGAAGGCAATAATACTGCTGAAGTAAAGAAGATCTCCGACGACGTCGTGCAGATCATCAACGAAGGCTTTGATTCCGGCAAATCGGCGGTCGAGAAGATTCAGCAAGCCGAGGACATGAAGATCAACGACGACTATAAAGAGTATCTGCGACTCAAGGAATCGGCGTTGATGAAACAAATGGAGGCGTTCGAGCAATATCGCAAGGCTGCACAGTCTCTACGAGATAATTACGACCCGAAGAACACCGCGCTTCGGGATAAGGTCAAGGCCGATTTTACGACTCGAAGCGAGAATTATCAGAAGATCATGGAAAAGGCCCGTGATTACAGCAACCAGGCTAACGAGCTTTATAAAGAAACGCTCAAGAAACAGCGTGGGCAATAAAAAAGCGGGCTATTTAGGCCCGCTTTTTTGTTAATAGGTAGGCTTTAGATAACGCGTCCGGGAACCATTAATTGATTCAAAGGCATTGCGCCCGGACCTTTTCCAGGTTTGAGCAAATTCATTGTGCCGGGCGTTCTTGGCGCATCCGGGCCTTCATAAAAGTACTCGAAACCCCCTTTACCTTCTTCGGGTGTTACCTTAACCGTTTGACGGTTGCCGTTGCGAACTATCGTTAAGGTAACATCGCCTTCCTTCTTTTCGCCCATCGCACGCATAAGGTCCCCATCGCCTTTGACCGCTTTGCTGTCCATCTCGACGATGATATCACCTGCTTTTAGGCCTGCTTTGGCTGCCGGGGAATTCTCGCGCACCTCGCTGATCATCGCACCGCCGGCAACACCGAAGCTGTCCGCCAACTGTTTCGTTAAGCCTACAAGCGAAACACCTATCTGCCGGCTCGAGCCGAAATGCCATGTGAAATTCTGATCAAAATTTGGCATATTTGGCATGTCGATATGCGGCATCACATCGATTTTCGGCATCGGCGGGATCTGCGGGAGATCGATATTGGGTATCTCAACATTTGGGAAATTGTCCGGGAACTTAAAATTGAATGAACCTTCCTCCCATTTCGCTGTCGGACGTTTGCCCATCGTTACACTCAATTCTCGTTCGGAACCGCCACGAACCACTGTGACCTTTGCCGTGTGGTCCGGCGATACTTCATTGACCAGACGTGTCAACATTCTAGAGCTTCCTATTTCTTGCCCGTTAAAGCGAACAATAACGTCGCCTGCCTGAAGGCCGGCTATTTGCGCCGGCGAGCCTTCAATTACCTTTTCTACAGCGACCCCACGAACATCGCGCAAGCCGAATTTTGAGAAGTTTTCGCGATTGACTTCTGTCGTCTGGACGCCCAGATAACTTCCATCATCGAACGACCAGGTAAACACGTTGCGGTCGCCGTCCTTTCGCGGCTCAGGTGTTTGAGCGAACCCAGCCAGCGCTAACAGGGCCAAAAGTCCTAGGGTGAATAATTTAGAGAACATAAAACCTCCGAAAATATTTTCATTTTTCCTAAAAAACGGATTCAAACTCTTTGTTGCACAAGACCGCTTTTTCGGTTGTCTTAGCCGCCGGACAAAGTTAGGCGCAAAGCGTCCATGGGCTTCTACGTATAAAAACACCACAAGCGACCGATTCAAAACAATCTATCTCATTTTCGATAGACGGTCGGCGGCGGCATCAAGCGTTTCGTCCGTTTTGCAAAAGCAAAAACGCACCATCTGGTCGCCGGCATTAGACCGGTAAAACGACGATCCCGGAACGACAGCAACTCCGATCTCGCGAATGAGGTGCTTTGTGAATTCCACATCGTTTGGAAATCCGAAATCGGAAATACCCGTCATTACGTAGTACGCACCTTCCGGATAGTCGCACTTGAAACCGGCCTGTTGAAGTACAGGAATTATGTGGTCGCGCTTTCGTTGATACTCTGTTTGCAGGTCTACGTAATACTGTTGCGGGAGGCCCAATGCGAAAGCGCCGGCGTGCTGAAGTGGGTTAGCCGCCCCGACAGTCAAGAAATCGTGGACCTTCCGGATCGCTGACGTGATCGCTGGAGGCGCGATGCACCAACCGACGCGCCAACCCGTGACCGAATACGTCTTCGAGAGCGAATTCACCACAACCGTTCGCTCGCGCATACCGGGCAGCGAAGCCATGCAGATATGGGGTGGGATCTGTCCATATTGATCAGCTGGCGAGTATAGAATGTGCTCGTAGATCTCGTCCGTGAAACAAAGAGCGTCGAATTCCTGGCATAGACCGGCGATAAATTCGAGTTCCTCGCGAGTGAAAACTTTACCGGTCGGGTTATTCGGATTGCAGATAATGATCGCCTTGGTTTTTTTGTTGAACGCACCACGCAATTCATCACGATCGAAAACAAAAGAACCTTCGCCGGTCCGATGCAATGAAACAAAACGCGGTTCCGCTCCAGAAATGATCGCGTCCGGCATGTAGTTTTCGTAGTAGGGATCGAAAACGACAACTTCGTCGCCTGGATCGATCGTGGCAAGCGCCGCTGCGATCATCCCTTCGGTCGAACCGCAAGTCACTGTAAGTTCGCTTTCCGGGTCAACGTCGAGGCCGAGAAACCATTTCGTTTTTGCGGCTATCGCATCCCGAAATTCTTTAACGCCCCATGTTACCGCGTATTGATTGTGATCGGCGGCGATCGCCTCTTGTGCTTTCTGTTTGATGGATTCAGGGGCGGGCCAATCCGGGAAGCCCTGTCCGAGATTAACCGCACCGTACTTTACGGATTCGCGGCTCATCTCTCGGATAACTGATTCGGTAAATGATGCTGCTTTCTTAGAAATATAGGTCCTCGACGACTTTGGCTGGTTCATACGCAAATTTAAGCACAAAACCAATCGGTTTCGCATCAAACCATCATTCAGCGAACTCTGAAAAACTCGATTGAATCAGAGATTATTGTAAGATATTCTATTAAATGCTTTATTTCCTGAGGTTTTGCCAATGAGCTTTCGTATTTTGTCTGTTTTCTGCCTGTTTCTGGCGTTTTCTGTTGCCGCGTTTCCTCAAAAATCCGTCGAAACGCAGCAAGGCTATTTGATCGGGCCCGGCGATGTAGTTGTAGGTAAGGTGCTCGGCGAACCGCAATTCGACTTCGAATCCACCGTGGATCCGGATGGACGATTAAGCATTCCATTTGTCGACGAACCTATTGCGGCGGCGTGTAAGACAGAACTTGAGTTGAAAAATGATGTTGGCAAACTTCTTGGTAAATATCTCAAAGTTCCTCAACTCAGTGTCCGGGTTACGCAGCGAAACAGCCGCCCGCCGGTTAGTATTTCCGGCGCAGTACAGGCTCAGCAGCAGGTAAACCTGACACGAAGGGCCTACTTATTTGAGTTGATCTCTCTAGTTGGCGGTCCGACCGAAAAGGCCAGCGGCACGATCCAGGTTTTCAGAACGAGGCCGCCGGTTTGCGGGGACGCCGCCGCAATTGCCGAATGGAAGGCCGGCGCCGCCGAAGGCACGGGAGTACCTTCCCAAGTGTATAGTCTATCGAGTTTGCGTCAGGGCCGAGACGAATCCAATCCCGAGATTTTCGCAGGCGATATTGTCATAGTTCAAAAAGCGGCCCAGGTCTACATGACCGGTGAGGTTAGGACACCTGGACCGATCGATATTCCCGAGGGTGGCCTGCCGCTAACTCAAGCGGTCGCGATGTCGAGCGGCCTGACACGGGAAGCAAAGTTTAAAAGCATAAAGGTATATCGACGGAAACAGGGTTCCTTAAACCCGGATGTTCTTGTCGCAAATTTCGAAGGGATACGAAAAGGAACGGAAAAGGACCTGATACTTCAGCCATTTGATATTGTTGAGGTCGGGAAGGCTGCGAAGAAATTTACGGATTACCTCCTGGATTTTGTTGTCGGACTCCCAAATCGTATTCCCATCGCATATTAGTCCTCGGAATACATTTTTTCTATTACTTCCTTGTATTTCTCGTCAACGATGCGACGCCTAACCTTCAGGGTAGGCGTCAACTCCCCACCTTCCACCGAGAATTCATTTTCAAGCAGAGCGATCTTCTTTACCGATTCAAAACGTGCAACGTCCTTGGTGTGTGAAGCGACCTGACGCCGGATCAGGTCGATGATGCGCGAGTCTCGGCAAAATTCTTTAGGCGTCAATATAGGAACGCCTTTATGACGCGCGTAGGATTCCAGCATCTCGAAATTCGGAACTATAAGTGCAGCCGCAAACCTTCGCCCATTACCAACCAGCACGGCCTGGCTCACGAAGCGTGAAGCTCGGATCATTTGTTCGATCGGCGAAGGGGCAATGTATTTTCCGCCCGAAGTCTTAAATAGCTCCTTTTTGCGGTCCGTAATATATAAAAATCCGTCTTCATCAATTCGCCCAATGTCGCCGGTGCGGAACCAGCCGTCCTCGGTGAATGCTTCCCGTGTGGCGTCCGGCTTGTGAAAATAGCCAAGCATTACGCCGGGACCGGTAGCTTCGATCTCACCGTCCTCAGCGACTCGGATCGACATATTTCTGATAGGCTTTCCGACAGAACCGAGGCGTGAAAATTCGGGATTGTTCGATGTGATCACTGGCGAGGTTTCGGTCAGGCCGTAGCCCTGCATCACGGGGATCCCAGCTCCGTTGAAGATCAGATAGATATCGTCGGTCAAAGCCGCACCGCCGGTAATGCACGCCCGAAGCCGGCCGCCAAAGAACCTGCGCAATTTCGAAAAAACAAGTATGTCAGCAACTGCATGCTTAAATTTCAATGCTGTCGAGCTCGCCATGCCCTGGGAGACCTGCATTGCAAATTGCCTGCCCACATCGATAGCCCAATCAAACAGACGTTCTCTGATTCCGCCGGCATTCGCCGAATTCAGCTTTGCTTTCGCATAGACTTTTTCAAAGATCCGCGGGACTCCAACAAAAATGGTCGGTCGAACTTCGCTCAAATTTTCAGGAACTTTCTCGACCGATTCCGCATAATGCACCGACATACCGTGATAGATGTAAAGATACATCGCAGAACGCTCGAAGATGTGTGAGAGCGGCAGTACGGAAAGCGGAATGTCGTGGGTCGCAAATTCAAATTTCTCGCCGGCATCGATCACGTTCGAAAGGATGCAGTTATGTGAAAGCATCACTCCCTTTGGCTCGCCCGTCGTGCCGCTTGTGTATATCAGAGTAGCTATTTCATCGGCGTTGCATTCGTTTTCAAATTTCGAGCCGTCAGTTTTACCGTTCAGGAGCAGATCGTCGAACGTGGTGTGACTCTCGTTATTAGAGCTGCTCTCAAATAGCACCACCCTTTCCAAAGTTTCAATATTTCGAATTACATTCCTTAACTGCGCGAATGAGGCCTCATTCTCCAGGAACAGGACGCGGCTGCCGGAGTCCTGAAGAATGTATTCGATCGAGGCAGGCGAAAGCGTCGTATATATCGGAACATCGATAATCCCCAAAAGTTGGCAAGCTCCGTCGGTGATCGTCCACTCCGGAGAATTCGGCGCAAGTATCGCAACGCGGTCACCCTTTTGAATCCCGAGAGCGGCAAGCGACGCGGAACATTTCTGCATCCGCAAAAACATTTCCTCTCCCGAAACGCCTCGCCATTGGCCGTCGCGCTTAAAATTCAAAATATTTGTTTTCGGAAATTTCTGAGCGGATTGCTGAAATAGCTCAGCAATGGTTTTTGGTTCGTCTGCAAAAAGAGGTTCACCGCGTCCAACCGCACGCTTCGGGGATAAAAAACCTGTCAAGATTCCATTCTTCACTCTGCCGAAACACCTTTCAAAAAGATCATAAGGACCTCGCGGGCCATGGGCTCCAAAGGATACGACCTTTTTGAAAGGATCCAATTCGTAACCATCTCGTCAAGAGCGCCATAAAGTACCTTTGCGCAGACGATCGGTTTGATATCGTTCCGAAAAATGCCTTCCTTCTGCCCCTCTTCGATCGTTTTCCTGATTACTTCCAAGTATTCGTGAAAACCAGCCGCGGAAAACTCTTCCATGAATTTCGTCGACCCGCGCAGCTCGACCTGAAAAACGATGGCAAGATCTCGGTCGTCGCCAAGGCGTTTTAGATGAAGTTCGGCAACTTTCTTCAAACGATCGACAGGTGATCCGATCTTCGCAAGCTCACGTCGGCCTTCGGAAATGAATCTCTCCATTGCCTGGTCGAATATCGAATGCAGGATCTCGTTTTTACTTTTGAAATAAAGATAGACGGTGCCGTCGGCGATCCCAGCGGCCCGCGCGACATCAGCCACTTTCGCATTGAAGTACCCCTTTTCCGCAAAGACCTTTACACCTGCACGCAAGATCGCCTCGCGCTTGTCCGTCACGGCGTTCTTTTGTGAACTTGTCGCTGTTCGCGCCATCAGACTATGAATGAATGCTCATTCATTTTATTCTGATCGGCCGTGCAAATCAATAGTGGATCAAGAATAGATAAAAACGATGGCGGAGAGGACAGGACTCGAACCTGCAAGCGCTCGTCGCGCGGTAGTTTTCAAGACTACTGCCTTACCAATTAGGCTACCTCTCCACTCGGAATGCGAACGAACCGTTCACACTTTCCCGCGAAAAGCGGAAATTCAATATATCAAATTCGGCGTACTTCGAACAAAAAAAGTCCCGGTTGTAATCGTACAACCGGGAAAGGAGTGAAGAGAGAAGCGAGTTGCCTCTAATCAGAGGCCAAAAGTTTTGAGATCTGCGCGTCCAGGTTATCGGTCTTGTCCCAACCGTCAGTGCGGAGGACGATCGACCCGTGGCGATCGATCACGAAATATGCCGGAAAGCCCATATTTATGTTTCCGCTCTTGTCGATATCGGCGTATTTCATCATTACGCCGAAGCTGTTCGGAACGATGCTGAATGTAAACGGTGTCTTTTTGATATATGGTTCGATCTTCGGGGCGCCGTCCATCGTGGGTGCCAGAAAAACGACGTCTCGTCCGCGATAATGATCCGCAAGCCGATTTAACTTAGGTATTTCCTCATGACAGATCGCGCACCGGGTAGTCCAGAAAGTAAGGACGACCACTTTGCCCTGAAGCTGGCTGAGACTGTAAAAATTGCCATCCAATGCCTCGGCCGCAAAATCAGGCGCTGCGGTTCCAGCGCGCAATTGCTGTTGAGCCGGGACAAGGCCCGCAAAAACAAGCAAAATGATTATAAAAATGACGGAACGCATTGGCTGGTTTGTGTCGTGTACAAGAATGTTCAACATTCTCTACCTAATATAAAGAGCGAATCCAACATTACTCCAGAAATAAAATTGCCCCGGAATTCTTTTGTTTTCAACTATTTGAGAGAGTTTGGACCGTGTTAGAATCAGAAAATGCAACTAACTTCACTCAAAGCTACCAATTTCCGGAATATTTCCGGACAAGTTGCATTCGGCGAGGGCTTAAATCTCTTAATTGGTGACAACGGCCAGGGAAAGACAAATTGGCTTGAAGCCATCTCGATCCTTGCTACAACAAGGTCTTTTCGGACAGCAAAGCTATCCGAAGCTATTCGCTTTGAAAAGGAGATGGCCGTTATCGACGGAATTGTAAGAGTCTCGGGGGAAATAACCAGAGAACTTCGCGCCCTGATTGAGGAAAGAGTAAAACAGTTTGCGGTGAATGGCAAGCGCGAATCAGTTCCCAATTATTTGGGGCAATTGCATGCAGTAGTCTTCACGGCCGATGAGCTCGCGGTCGTTCGCGGCGGGCCGGAACATCGGAGGAGATTTCTCGATGAGGCAATAGTCGGAGTCCATCCACCATATTCGGGAACCATCTCCGAATACTCTCGAGTAATAAAGCAAAAAAATGCCTTGCTTCAGAATTCCCGGGACAGGGAATATTCCATCGAACAGACCGCCGAGTTGCTAAGGCCATGGAACGAACAGCTTGGGGCGTTGGCGACAAAAATCCACCGATCACGAGTCCGCATCGTTGAACGGCTTAACGAAGTTTTGGAAAAACGCCTGTTCAGCTCGGAAGAGGTCAATATTCGGTACGCATCCTCGCTCGAAGGGAAGGGCGATCTCTCCGAATATGAGAAGTTGATCGCCGAGCGTTTGGAAACACGGGTCCAGGCTGAACTCGTTTCAGGCTATTCGCTGATCGGTGTCCATCGTGACGACCTGGAGATCACTTTCGACGGCCGTGACATTCGCAGGTATGGCTCATCGGGCCAGCAGCGAAGTGCATTCCTGCTTCTCCTCCTCGCCACTATTTCGGTTTTTTTCGCCACCCGAAATGAATATCCACTCTTCCTTATCGATGATATTGACTCCGAACTCGACCATGAACGCATAGGCCGGCTGCTCGAATTTCTGAGCGGAAAAACGCAGACTATAGTGACGACCTCAAAGTCGACGATCTCGTCTGAATTCGGTCAGGGCGCAAGCCGATTTCACGTATCCCAAGGCATCGCCAAACCATTGTAAAATCGAGGTTTTTATTAGTTTTTGCGGTTATGCCCCAGCCGTCAAAAATGGTAAAATAAAACATTCGGAACGCCGATCAAGACCGGTTCTATACGAGCGGCAACGACAGCAATAATAACGACATAAATTTGAGCTAAGAGCGGTCGGTTTCGACTCGAAACGCGTGCGAATGTTTGAATTAATAATTGAGGTAGAAGTTTGGCAAAGGCAAAAACAGAATACGGGGCAGATCAAATAACGGTTCTTGAAGGCCGCGATGCAGTTCGTAAACGTCCGGCGATGTATATTGGTTCGACCGGCGATCTAGGGCTCCATCACTTGGTATACGAGGTGGTCGACAATTCGGTCGACGAAGCGCTTGCGGGCTATTGTGACACGATCGAGGTGGCGATCCACATGGACAATTCGGTGACCGTTATCGATAACGGCCGCGGAATCCCGACTGACATTCATAAGCAGGAGAAACGTTCGGCTGCCGAGGTCGTGATGACGATCCTCCATGCAGGCGGCAAGTTTGATTCGAATTCCTACAAGGTTTCCGGCGGCCTTCATGGCGTCGGTGTGTCGTGCGTCAACTTCCTTTCAGATTGGCTCAAACTCGAGATCTGGCGTGACGGCAAAACGCACGAGATGGAATTTCAGAAGGGGATTCCTGTCGCTCCATTAAAAGAGACTGGAACAACTTCGAAACGCGGTACAAAGATCACGTTTAAGCCCGATGACGATATATTCGAAAGTCCCCTTTATAGTTTTGATCGCCTTTCAGAACGACTTCGCGAGAAGGCGTTCTTAAATAAAGGCATCCGTATCTTTATCAGAGACGAGCGCGAAGAGGGCGACAAATCGCATGAGTTTTTTTATAAAGGGGGGATCGCCGAATTTGTAAAGCATCTGAATAAAAATAAGAGTCCGCTCCACGATCAGCCGCTTTATTTCGAGTTGATCGGTGACGATCTTTCGATAGAAGTGTCGATGCAGTACAACGACAGCTACGACGAAAAGATATTTTCCTTTGCCAATAACATAAACACTGTCGATGGTGGGACGCATCTTTCCGGATTTCGTGGTGCGATCACACGCACTATTAATAACTATGCCGAAAGTTCGGGACTGACGAAGAATGCAAAGGTCACACTTTCGGGTGACGACGTCCGCGAAGGGTTGGTCGCAGTAATTTCGGTAAAAATTCCGCAGCCGCAGTTCGAAGGTCAGACGAAAGGAAAACTTAATTCACCGGTGAAAGGTCCGGTGGAATCATTCCTGAACGAGAAACTCAGCGAGTTTTTCGAACAGAATCCGGGCGTCGCGAAAAAGATCGTTGGAAAGGCCGTTGATGCCGCACGTGCCCGCGAAGCGGCTCGAAAGGCTCGAGAGATCGTCCGAAAAAGCGCGATGTCGGGATCGGGTTTGCCCGGCAAGCTCGCCGATTGCCAGGAAAAAGATCCTGCTTTAAGCGAGATCTACATTGTCGAGGGTGATTCGGCCGGCGGTTCCGCAAAGCAGGGACGCGACCGAAAGAACCAGGCCGTGCTTCCGCTTAAAGGAAAGATTTTGAACGTCGAGAAGGCGCGTTTTGACAAGATGCTGGGCCACGGAGAGATAAAGGCGTTGATCACGGCGCTAGGCACAGGCATCGGCAAAGAAGACTTTGACGTCACCAAACTTCGTTATCACAAGATCTGTTTAATGACCGACGCTGACGTCGACGGCAGCCATATTCGCACCCTGTTGCTCACTTTCTTTTACAGGCAAATGCCCGCGTTGGTCGAAAACGGTTTTGTTTATATTGCACAGCCGCCGCTTTACAAAGTGAAGCGCGGTAAAAAGGAAGAGTACATCAAGGACGAAAAGTCGATGCTCCGTTACCTAATGCGGATGGGCACGAACGATGTTAAGGTGACAACCGACGATCGAATGCTCGAAGGCCGCGAGCTTACGAAAATGCTCGAGCAGACGACGGAGTTCATCAATTATTCTTCCCGTTTTGCGCGTCGCCTTGGCAATGACGAAAAACTTCTCAAAGTTCTCCTGGAGGCATTTGCGGGCAAGGACGGTGTTTTGCACAAACACAACGTCAAGCTCAAAAAAGTTTTCGCGCAGGACGAGTTGATGGCCGAGGTCGAAGCGAAGATCGCCGCTGCCGGTTACAAGACCGATCTTATTCCCGACCTTGAACACGGTCTTTCAGAGATCGAGATCACGTACCCGAACGGTACAAAGCTCCAATTCGACTGGAATCTTGCCAGCTATGTCGAGTTCAACAAAGCCATCGAGCTGATGCGTTCACTCGAGGAAGAACTTCCCGGCCCGTTCATTGTTGGTGAGAACGGAACGAGCGTTTCTATCCGCACGCGCGAAGAATTGCTTGATAAAGTTACGGGCCACGCGAAAAAAGACCTTTCCATCCAGCGATATAAAGGCCTTGGCGAGATGAATCCCGAGCAGCTTTGGGAAACTACGATGGACCCGGAAAAGCGAACGCTGCTACAGGTCCGGATCGAAGATGTAGTCGAGACCGACCAGATGTTCACCGTTCTGATGGGCGATCAGGTCGAGCCGCGACGCAAATTCATCGAAGATAACGCGCTTGATGTGAAGAACCTTGACGTGTAAAAGTCTTCAGCACCTAGACACCGAAGCGTGAATGTTCAAGAACTTGGGTTCCAGAAGACACGGCTCGGCGACCTTGTACTTCGTCGAAGGGTAGAAACCCTTTTGGATGACAGGGACGTTTTTGAGGTAAAGCTCGGCGACGAGTATCTGATGTCGAGCCTCTTTACGGAAGCTGAGCAGCAACTTGCGACGCTCGGACTCGCTCCGCTGAGCGGCGAACTGGACATCGTGATCGGTGGTTTAGGATTGGGCTATACGGCCGCCGAGGCTTTGAAAAACAAAAGTGTCAGACATCTGCTCGTCATCGATCTTTTTCAGGCAGTGATCGATTGGCATCATGACCGCCTCGTTCCGAATGGAGACATACTTACAAAAGACGCCAGATGCGAGCTGCGTCAAGGCGATTTTTTCGAACTCGCCCGCACAGGCTTCGATACCGAAGACCCGGAAAGAAAGTTTGACGCCATCCTGCTGGACATCGACCACTCGCCCGAGCACTTCTTAGACGCGGGCAACAAGTCGCTATACACGTCCGAAGGGCTCGCCTCGATCCGGAACCAACTAAAACCTAAGGCATGCTTCGCCCTCTGGTCCAACGACCCGGCAAACGAAGACTTTACGGCGCATCTCAGATCGGCGTTCGGCTCCGCGACGTCGCACAACATTGAGTTTCCAAATCCGTACACGAATTCATTGTCCGTCAATTCAGTCTATGTCGCCCGAGTGATAAGGGACGAGTCAGGACGTCGCTTTACCAAAGAGGAGTTGTATAATCCTGTCACATGAAAACCGGGTTGATCGTTACTTTTGCGATTTTGGTATGTTCCGCGCTTGTTAGTGCGCAGCCGGCGAAAGGCGACTCGAAAGCGTCGCGTGCGCAGGACGAGCTGATGAAGATCGAGCGGGACATCGGCGACGCTAACGTGAGGCGTGACAAGGCGTTTTTTGAACGCATTGAGGCCGACGAATTCATCTTTACGGATTCGGGCGGCAGGCTTACCACGAAAGCAGAAGACGTCGGAAGCTTTGACAAGCCCACGGGAGAAACGAAGCTCGTGTCTTACGTGCCGGACGAGATGAAGGTCAGCATTTACGGAAATACCGCCGTGATCACTGGCCGGGTTGCGTCCACGTATAAAAGCCTGAAAGGTGAAACCGTGATCCGCAGCCGCTTCACTGATGTGTTCGTCAAGAAAAAGGGCCGCTGGCAGATCGTCGCCGGACATTCGTCCAGGATACGGAGTTGATCTTTGGACGTAAGTGAGCGTCAAAAAAACCCGCGAGGTTTCGCGGGCTTTTAATCAAGGCAGAAGATCATACGACTAGTACGGCGCGGGAATCGTAATTCGAGGCCGATGAAGAACCCAGTCGATACAAGCTCCCTGGCTCTCGAACGGCTGCGGGTGATCGTAGATCATCCATCCTCTCTTCGTACAACTATTTACCGTAACAGGCGGACCACATTTCCTTTCGTTGTTTGGAATATTGATCGTAGTGGGCCGGCCCTGCGGCATGATGAACGTGTTGTAAACCACGACCGGTTCGGTCCCGAGGTTTTTTGCCCGATGAACTTCACCCTCCATTTCCTCGAATGCGTCGCCGGGGTTGAGGGTCTCGTCCCCGCCACCGCAGCCTTCTTCAACGGTCAATTGACCGCTCTTGACGACGTTGAAAGCATAGCCGGGATGATAGTGCCAGGCGAGCGTTTCGCCAGGATTGATCGTTAGTGTCCGGACCGTAACGGTTGCCGGACCGTCGAAAAGCTCTGACTTAGGTATTGTACCGACCGCCAGAATTACGGTCACCGCAGCATAGACGCCGGTGCTCAATAAAGCAATTCCTAGCACGATCGCGAATATGCATGTTTTGTTGAGGTTTAAAATTCTAATTCTCATTACATTCTCCTTTGTCTTTACTTGCCGTTTTATACTGCGGCCTTTTACGAACCTTTTCGCGGCAGCGACCGAGAGCAGAGTTAGCCGCTCATGGTCGCCCTGCCAACAACAAATAATTGTTTTCGCCTGTCGCTCGGCGCTAAACTTTTTGAACGGTCCAGCAGGCGGGCGACCCGTTTTTATCGGCGAAATGGAGCATAGTTTGAATGCGTGGATCGGGTCTTTCAGTTTTACTGAAGTTTGTCTTCGGTTTTTCTTCCGTCGTGTTTTCGGGGCGATATGTCGAAAGAAAACAAAGAAATATATGAATTCGGCCCGTACAGGCTGGATGTCGGCGAGCATCTTTTTGAGCGGACCGATGGAATTGCCAACGATTCGCTTCCCGAAAAAGCGTTTCAGACGCTGGTCGTGCTTATACGAAACCGCGGCCGGCTTGTAACGAAAAACGAACTCATCGAGGCCGTCTGGCGCGACGCGATCGTTGAAGAGAACAATCTCGACAAGTCGATCCACGCCATTCGGAATGCACTTAAGGACCGTCCCACCGAGCAGAAATACATAAAGACCGTCCGCAAGCACGGATACCGTTTTGTGGCCGATGTGAAAAATCTAGAAGACGCGGAAAGCGACGAAGCAGACCGATCCACGATTCGGAATATTCAGCACTCATCGCATATAACCGATGCGTCCGTTCAGGCCACCAACGGACATGTTGACGGTCAGGAAAGCCCGTTGGCCGAAAGTACACCGAGGAGCCAGTGGCTTAAAATTGTGGCGGCAATTGTGATCACGTTCGTCGTCGCGGTCGGCGTCTGGTTTGTGTCGGAGAGTTGGAGATCGGCTAAATTATCAGAGACTGAAAGTGCGGGTAGCGGTAGGTCGCCAGCGTACGACCTTTACGTCCGCGGCAAGGTAAAGGTCGCAAGCGAGAACCTCGAGGACACCGAGGCAGCAATTGCCCTATTGGAACAGGCGATCGCCATCGATCCGGATTTTGCAGAGGCGCACGCGCAGTTGGCGCGCGGCTACAACACGATGGCGTTCAAATATAGCTCTGACGCGGAGAGAAAACGCTACCACGAGAATGCGGAGGTCGAGATCGAAAAGGCACTTGCCCTGAACCCCAATCTTGCCGAGGCCCACTTTGCCCGCGGCCTGATCCTTTGGTCGAACACTCGCGGTTTCCCGCACGAGAAAGCCATCGAATCGTACAAGCGGTCGTTGGCCCTGTCACCGAACCTCGACGAGACGCATCATCAACTTTCGCTGGTGTACTCGCACATTGGCTTACTCGACGAGGCGGAACAGAGTGTTAATCGGGCACTCGAGATCAACCCGAATAACACGCTTGCCCGTTTCCGGGCCGGTGTTTACTCGGAATATAAGGGAAACTTCGAAGAAGCGATCTCCGTTTTTAAGACCATACCCCGCGATTTTACACCGCTGCTAATCGACAGGAGTATGGCGGAAGCGTTGATCCAGGTGGGCCGGATGCAAGAGGCAGATCGGATCGCGGAAGAATACCTTGCGAAATTTCCCAAAGACGAAGGCGGAAGCTTCACGAGTGTGAAGGCATTGCTGTTGGCAAAGGCCGGCAGGCAAGACGAAGCAGTGCAGGCCATCGCCCGTGCAGAAGAGATCGGCAACGGTTTCGGACATTTTCATCACACGGCATACAACATCGCCTCTGCATATGCCGCGTTGGGTCGTAGTGACGAGGCCGTGAGATGGCTGGAGAATGCAGCCGACACGGGATTTCCAAATTATCCTTATTTCGAGATCGATCCTAATCTTGAATCGATCCGTCATTCACAAAAATATATTGAATTCATGGCAAAGCTTCGTATCCAATGGCTGCACTTCAAGAAATTTGCGGAAGCTTAAGCTAGATCGGTTTGTCGTTAGTAAATCTACGCTCGACGGAATACAATTCAGCATCAACTCTGGAGAGAAACTAGTGAAAAAGATATCTGCAGTAATCATTGTCATAGCCTTTTTGTGTGTGACTGGCGTGTTCGGCCAGGCGGAGCTTGAAAAGTACATCGGGCAGTATCAGGTGACGGGTGCTCCGGTCATGGTCACCGTGAGTTTGGCTAGCGGGAAGCTATCGGTTGCGGCGACGGGACAGGGGATGGCAGAGATCGAGCTGATCTCGGGCGAGGACTACGCGGTGAAAGGGACGCCCCTCAAGTTGACCTTTGAAAAGGACGCAACCGGCAAAGTGACCGGAATGATCATCCACCAGGCGCCGGGTGTGGACGTTCCGGCACCGAAGATCAATTCGTCGAGCGAGGCTCCGAGTGACAAGTCCCCGCATAAGAGCGGAACCGTAATGGCGAACGGCATCAAGATGCATTACCTCGACTGGGGCGGGACGGGCGATGTCGTCATTCTGCTCGCCGGGTTGGGCAATGACGCACATGTCTTTGACGAGTTTGCACCGAGCCTGATCGACAAGTATCACGTTATCGCGTTGACGCGACGCGGGTTTGGCGAAACGGACCGGCCGGCTGGCCCTTATGACACGACAACGCGGGTTGAGGACATTCGCGCGTTCATGGATGCGCAAAAGATCACGCGGGCGACGCTTATCGGGCATTCGCTCGCGGGCGACGAGATGACGCAGTTTGCGAATTTGTATCCGCAGCGTGTGATAAAGATGGTTTATCTCGACGCCGCCTATGACCGGAGAAAAAACTTTTCGTGCGTAAACGATCAGCCCGGCGGCGGTCTGCCGCCCAGCGTGATGCGCATGGTCGGAGAAGTGATGAATTGTCCCGGCTGGGAAAAGATCGTTGCCACCGACATGCCGCCGCCCGAAACCGTGAACGTGCAGGTGTCGACGATGAAGGCGGCTGTGCAATTTGTTCCGGACTACACAAAGATCAAGGTGCCGTCGCTAGCTATCTATGCGGATGCCGATCTGCCCCAAGGACCGAGTAAAATGGACGCAGAAACGACCGCGAAACTAGCGGCGTGGTGGAAAGAGAAGCGGGCTCCAATGATGCACGCAAGCATTGATCAGTTTCGGAAACAAATGAAAAACGGCCAGGTCGTTGAGATCAAAGGCGCGACACACTACGTATTCGTCGGGCAATTTAAGGATCAAGTGATCACACTGGTGCGAGATTTTCTGGCGAAGTGATCGCCTCACTTTTTTTGAAGTCGTATTTTGCAAATAAGCGGCCATGCACCTTTATACCGGGTGCATGGCCGCACTCTTCTGGATTATCCAGTTCTACAAGGTGAGTCGGGCGGCGGTGGCTGTCGTGCAACCGGCTGCGAGGACGACCCCGCTAAAGTTCGTGAGGACGAATGAACCGCTCGAAGTTTGTTCGTCGCTGAAGCGCGCCAGCTCAATTACTTGCGTTACTCTCATCCGCCCGACCGGAGCACCGGACGGTGTCAGCGCGATGAAAGAGAACTTCATCGAATAGTTGCTGTTGCCTCCGTTGCTTGCCCAGATGCCGTGGCCGGGCGTTCTATATGGCACCGCCGGATTAGCTGCGTACTCGGCGATCGTCCCGCCCTCGTTGAATGTGATCAAGCCGTTAAAGGACGGTCCGAGCTGTTCGCCCGTTTCGCAGTTGCGCGGTGTCACTGTTGTCTCCCAGGCTCCGACAAGCCGATTCGCCGACTGAGATGATGCCGAGCCTTCCTTATTCTGAGCGTGAAGGGAGCTCTGGCCCGCAGCGATCATCACGAATACAACCGCGGCCATTGTGATCCTGATAAGTTTTGTAGAATTAACTTTCATTTCTTTTTCCTCTGAATGGTTTAGTCTCAGGCGTTTTTCGCCCTCAATAACTAACGCGTCGCTAGCAAGAAACAGGGCTAAAAGTTTTTTCGAGCAATTTATCGTCTTTAGTGAAATAATTGTTCTCGCAGCCCAAGAACAATTTCGAACATATGAGGCAATCGCCTGAAAAGCAGTCTGAGATCACTGTGTGGCTGCATGAGTGGAGCCTCGGAAAGGAAGATGCTCTCGATGCCTTGATGCCCATCGTGTACGCCGAACTGCATCGCCAGGCGACGAACTATCTCCGACATGAACGAGTCGGTCACACGCTTCAAGCGACGGCCCTTATCAACGAGGCGTACCTGAAGTTGATCGATCAGCGTGAGGTGAATTGGCAGAATCGGGCGCACTTTTTTGCGATCGCTGCGCAAGCGATGCGGCGAATCTTGGTCGATCATGCAAGATCGCGACATCGTGAAAAGAGAGGCGGTAACGCAGAGGATCTGCCGCTCGAAGCAGCCGAGTTCGCAGCATCCCCGAACGGCGCTAGCGTAGATCTGATCGCACTCGACGAAGCTCTTACGCGACTGGCTTCTCTCGACGAACGGCAATCTCGGATCGTCGAGCTGCGATTCTTTAGCGGGATGAGCGTCGAAGAAACTTCCGAGGCTCTAGGCGTTTCAAAGGCCACGGTAAAGAACGAATGGCGAACGGCAAAGGCGTGGTTGTTTCAGGAGCTCAACGGATGAACTCTGAACACTGGAAAAAGGTCAAAGAATTGTTCGACGCCGTTGTGGACTTAAACGCGGAGGAGCGCGACCGATTTCTCGATCGAGAGTGCGAAGCAGATAGTGACCTGCGTGCGGATGTCGAAAAACTTTTGTCGTCTTTTATGCAGGCGGATGGATTTCTCGACGATCCGGCGGCTAACCACGTTGCGAGCGCGATCGTCGAATCCAAAGCGATGCTGCATCCGGGCAAGCGATTCGCTCATTACAAAGTATTGCGGCAGATCGGGGTCGGGGGAATGGGTGAAGTCTACCTTGCCCAGGATGAAAAGCTAGATCGGCGTGTGGCGATAAAGATCCTTAACGAGAGGTTCGGAAAGAACGATTCGCATCTCCAGCGATTCATACGCGAGGCAAGATCTGCCTCCGCTTTGAACCATCCAAACATTCTTGTGATACACGAGATCAGCGTAGATGAGGACGCGAGCTTCATCGTCAGCGAGTTTGTCGAAGGCCGAACACTTCGCGATCTTATCGGGACACCCGAACTCACGTTGGGGCTAATTCTCGATATTGCGATCCAGATCGCCGGCGCTCTCGCGGCCGCCCACGGCGCGGGGATCGTGCACCGCGATATCAAACCGGAGAATATCGTTGTGCGGCCCGACGGTTACATCAAAGTACTAGACTTCGGCCTCGCCAAACTTTTGAAACCGCAAAATCTTTTCAGTAACGAAGCCGATGCGACCGCGATACAAAATCACACCGCGCAGGGCGTGATAATGGGGACCGTCAACTACATGTCGCCGGAGCAGGGAAAAGGTGAAACCGTCGACGAGCGAACGGATATCTTCAGCCTTGGTATCGTTATTTATGAGATGCTCGCTGGTTCGACTCCTTTCCGAGGTGATTCGATGTCGGAGACATTCGCGAATTTGATAAATGCCGAGCCACCCTCACTATCTTCGAACGTGCCGGATGAGTTGCAGCAGATCGTCTTCAAAGCGCTCCGGAAAGATCGGGGCGAGCGTTATCAAACGTCAAGCCAACTTCTCGCCGATCTCAAAATCGTTAGGGACAAGATCGCTTTCGAGGAAAAATTCGGAAGCTCTCGCGAGGATGGAACGAATAATTCCACGGCCGTTCTTCCGGGAAATACGAACGAGAATTTAGATCGGGACACTAGTGTCGGAACCTCCGCAGTCAGGAACCTCAAGTGGATCGCGTTTTCTTTGCTGGCCGTGGCAGCTGTCGTAGCCGCAATCTACTTTTATGCCACTCGACAAACTGTCGCGAACGATCGCCGCTCGCTCGCTGTTCTGCCTTTCACAAACGCGACGCAGGACGCTAACGCTGAGTATCTGGCGGATGGTTTGAGCGAGAGCATCATAAATAACCTTTCACAGCTCTCCGGTTTGAAAGTGATGTCCCGCAATTCGTCATTTCGTTTTAAAGCTGACCAGTCCGACACGCGTGCGATCGCATCGCGTCTGAATGTAGACACGCTTGTCACCGGCGACATTAAGCAGGCAGGCGACAAATTGGTGATCAATGTCCGTATGATCAACGCTGGCGACGACTCAGTGATCTGGGGCAATCAATATGTAAGCACGTCCACGGATGTTATTGCCGCGCAGAATGAGATCGCAGAAGCAGTCGCTCGAAATTTGAAGGTTAAGCTTACGCCGTCCGACACGGCGCTTTTACGAAAGCGGTATACCGACAACGTAGAAGCTTATCAACTGTATTCCCGTGGCCGGTTCCATGTATTTAAGCTCTTGCCGGATGAGATCCGACAGGGCATCGCGTATTACCAACAGGCGATCGAGCTCGATCCAGGCTACGCACTCGCATATGCCGGGATCGGGGACGCTTACCGCTCGCTCGCAGTCGGAAGTGAGGTATCACCCGTCGACTCTTTTGCAAAAGCAAAAGCCGCGTCAAACCGCGCGATCGAAATAGACGATGGGCTCTCCGACGGGCACACGACGTTGGGAATGACGCTGTTCTGGGGTGACTGGAATTGGGCCGGAGCTGAAAAGGAGCTTAAACGAGCGATCGAGCTCAATCCGAATGACACGAACGCACACATCTATTTCGCACATCTGCTTTCTAACACCGGCCGGCATCAGGAAGCGCTCGTGCAGATCAAGCTGGCGCGAGAATTGGACCCGCTGTTTCCATTCGCCGGAGCTCTCGAAGGTCAGTTCCTCACTCAAGCGGGAAAGCCCGATGAGGCGTTAGATCGTTTGCAAAAAACATACGACCTCGCCCCCAATTTTTGGATGCCGCATTTGTTCGCGTCCGCTGCCTATATTGAGAAACAGATGTTTCCCGAGGCTCTCGCAGAAGCACGGAAGGCGAGAGCGCTATCGGCGGCGTCGACCTACTCCAACGCTCTCGAGTCCTACACGCTTGCGAAGTTGGGAAACCGCGAAGAGGCGAAGAAGGTACTGAGCGAAATGTTCGAGATACGGAGCACGCGAGGCATGCCGGCATCGCATTTCGCGATCGCATACCTGGGTCTCGGCGATAATGAAAGTGCTCTCGACTGGCTGGAGAAAGGTTTCGCGGAACACGATCCAAAAATGGCGTTTCTCAAAGTGGATCCGAAGTTCAACAATTTGCGAGCTTCACCGCGTTTCAAAGACCTGATGAAACGAATGAATTTTGAGTAGCGCAGTTTTTACAAGAGCCGAACCGGTGGCCGACGAAGCGATTGCCATCGCTAGCGCAAGCGCAAGCGGGACGCCCTGAGCCGTTAAACTCAGGGCGCTTTTGTTTTCTTGAAGTCTGTGATCGTCGCATCCGTGTTATGAGCAAAGCGGATGCCGTAGACGCCGTCGGTTGATTTGAGTTTACCTGCCGCGACGACCTCGCTGCGAGCGAAACTGGCGACGACCCTTTTGTTGATCGAGCAGGAAACGGTATCACCTTTTACCGTGATCGCGATCTCTTGCGTTACAGGCTGGCCGACACCGGCGGCTTTATTGACGGCCGCGTCTGCTTTCGGCGCGCGGCCGCCGAGTTGAAACGGCGTGGGACCGAAGCCGCGGACAATAAAGGTGCCGTTGCCATAGGCCGCACAGTAAAGGTAACTCTGCTGTTCGGTTCCAAGATCATTACCGGCGATCATGATCCCGTACGGGTGCGGGTGATCGTTGATACTCATATACTTCGGCTCAAGAAACGTCGCACTTACGGTGTAATCTCCCGTCGCTATGTTTTCCGGATTCCAGTACGTCACGGCCGGGCCGGTTGTGACGTGCAAATTCTTGCCTTCTTTGACGAGCTTTGCGCTGTTAAGCGTAAGGCCTGCGGTTTTCTCTTTGGCGTCGATCTGACCGGTCCAGCCTTTGACCAAGACCCCGCCGCCCGAAACGCTTGTTGACGGACCTTCCTGCGCCAAAATATTCGAAAGCCCCATGAAAAATACCGAAAACGCCAGCACAACAACTTTATTTTTCATAATTCCGACACACTAACACCAACTGTGTGCCAACTCAAGATGCCGCGAAGCCTGTCATGACTAGTATTGTTGGCATTGTTTTTGCATTGCATCCTTGAGACTTTGGTTGCGGAGGCAAAAATGGCGAAAAACACTGGAAAAAACTATAGAAAAGGCGCGGTCGATAATCGGACACAGCTCGACCTCGATCCGAAAAATGGCAAGTTCGTAAAGCGGAATTCTAAAACCGGACAGTTTACGGATCTAAAAGAAGACAATCAGCCTTTCAAGGGCGTGGCCAAAGAGCCCGATGAACGTCGGGAAAAGTAGATTAGTGCTTACGAAGCCCGGGCCTCGCGGACGATTTCGAGGAATTGTTTCGCTCGGTCGGTGACTATTTGCGCGTTCCCCTCGCGGATCGCTTTGACGTCAACGAGGTCGGTGCCGACTCCGAGCGCGCTTGCGCCGGCTTTGATGAAGTCGGCAGCGGTTTTAAGGGAGACGCCGCCGGTTGGGATGATCTTTATCTGGGGGAACGGACCTTTTAGGTTTTTGACATAGCTTGCGCCGCCGACGGAGCCGCACGGGAAAACCTTTACGAAATCAACGCCTGCACTCCATGCGGTGATGACCTCGGTGGGAGTCAGAACTCCCGGACAGACCGGGGCACTGTATCGGTGACACAAAGCGATGGTGTCGAGATTGAGCGCCGGGCTGACGATGAATTGCGCGCCCGCAAGCAAACACGCACGAGCGGTTTGGGGGTCGAGAACTGTTCCCGCACCGACCAGAACTTCGCTGCCGTATTTGTCAGCGACCTTTTCAATGACCTTAATTGCGCCGGGAACGGTCATCGTTATTTCAAGAACATTCACGCCGCCGGCCTTGATCGCGTCGATCGCCTGCATCGCTTCTTCGGCGGATGACGCGCGAACAACGGGGACGAGGCCGAGATCTTCGATGTGTCTTACGATTTCTGCTTTGTTCATATGTTTCTGCCCCCGAAATATGGGGAAAGTCACGAAAATTCAAGAGTTCTTGTTTGGCGTCTTTTCGCGGGCATAATTCTTACCTTGCTACGCGGGCACCGCCGCCTTTCATAACTCTAAGAACATCGGCAAGGCCGACCGTGGTAGTATCGCCGGGCGTCGTCATTGCGAGTGCACCGTGTGCGGCACCGCAGTTGACCGACCATTCTGGTGATTCGCCGGTCAGGAATCCGTAGATCAAACCCGACGCGAACGAATCGCCACCACCCACGCGATCGAAAATATCAAGGTCGGGACGCATGATGGCCTGATACAGCTCGCCCTCGGTAAAGCAGACCGCTCCCCAATCGTTTACCGACGCGGTTTTAGCGTTACGGAGCGTTGTTGCCGCGACCGCGAAATTCGGAAAATCGGCGACAGCTTTTCGAATCATCTTTTCGAAATTTATGATGTCGAGTTTCGAATGGTGTTCGTCCTGGCCTTCAACTTCGTAGCCAAGACACGCGGTGAAATCTTCCTCGTTGCCGATCATCACGTCGACGTATTGCGCAAGGTCGCGATTCACTTCCTGCGCCTTTGCCTGGCCGCCGATCGCACGCCAGAGCGAGTCGCGATAATTGAGATCGTACGAGATGATCGTGCCGTGCTTTTTCGCAGC
Source organism: Acidobacteriota bacterium (assembly GCA_003223975.1). Classification (GTDB taxonomy): domain Bacteria; phylum Acidobacteriota; class Blastocatellia; order Pyrinomonadales; family Pyrinomonadaceae; genus OLB17. The sequence goes on along the minus strand of QHXS01000044.1, from coordinate 23,868 downwards.
CTGCATTGCTTCCTTTGCGACATCCGGCGTAGTTTCGGAAAGTGCGCAAAAGATACCGCCGGTGTGAAACCAACGCGCGCCTTCGTCGCCAAAGATCTTTTCCCAATCGATATCGCCGGCCTTTAGCTGTGAAATTGCAGTGTGACCGCGATCGGAACATCCTAGGGCTGCACGCACGCCGAAGCCCCGCTCGGTAAAGTTCATCCCGTTGCGGACGGTGCGGCCGACGCCGTCGTACTTCACCCATTTCACGTGCGATTGATCAACGCCGCCTTGATAGATCAGGTCCTGCACGAGTCGTCCGACAGGATTATCGGCGAAGGCTGTAACGACAGACGCGTCCAGGCCGAAGCAGCGCTTCAAACCGCGGGCGACATTATATTCCCCGCCGCCTTCCCAAACTTCGAATGACCGAGTTGTGTGAACGCGCTTGTCGCCGGGATCTAGCCGGAGCATTACTTCGCCGAGGGAAACAATGTCCCATTTACAATCTTTCTTGTCTCTTATCTTCAACATCTACGGTTAAAATCTACAATCTTTAATTTGAAATCTAAAATTTGAAAAACTATCGTCCCAGCCAACCGCCGTCGACTGTCAGAATGTGTCCATTCAAATAATCGCTTGCGGCAGACGAAAGAAATACGGCGGCGCCGGCGAGATCTTCCGGCGTTCCCCAGCGTCCGGCCGGAATGCGTTCGAGTATCTGTCGATTCCGTGTTTCGTCCGCACGAAGAGCATCAGTATTCTTCGTCGCAATATAACCAGGTGCGATCGCGTTTACGTTGATATTATTTTTCGCCCATTCGTTCGCGAGCGCTTTCGTTAGCCCGGCCACAGCCGACTTCGAAGCAGTGTACGCCGGAACGGTTATACCGCCTTGAAACGAAAGAAGCGATGCGATATTCACGATCTTACCGCCGCCGTTTTCGATCATCGCTCGTCCTGCGAGCTGTGACATTCGAAACACGCTCGTAAGATTTATGTCGATCACTGCCTGCCAATCTTCTTCTGAAAAATCGACCGCCGGCGAACGCCGAATTGTACCGGCATTATTTATCAAAATATCGATCCGCCCAAATTGCGCGACCGTGTCCGCAAAGATCTTTTCCGGCGTTTCTTTCTCGGCCATGTCGCCGACGACTTCGAGGCCACGTCGTCCCACATTTTCAATTGCAGCGATAGTTTCGGCCGAATTGCCTGCTAATCGCGAGTGCGAAGCAACGTCGGCACCGGCCTCAGCTAAGGCTATCGCAATGGCCTGTCCAATACCGGACGACGCACCCGTAACAAGCGCAGTTTTACCTTCAAGGCTGAAATTGTTCAAGATCATCGTATCTACTTTTGCGAAGCCTCAAGGCCCGAGCCGCCTGTCGCATACTCCGGCTGGACGTTCACAACGCCGAACTGCCGATCAACGCCTTCGCGATTCGCCGCCATCATCCAAAGGAAATTGATCGAGCCACCAGGTGCAGCGACATTAGGGTGATAGCCCTGCGGCATTATCACAACGTCGCCTTCGTGGACGACCTGAACAAGTTCCGGCTCCTGCGCATTCGTATAGACGAACTGCACGCCCCACTGCGGGGCAGGCATGTCGATGTATAAATATGCTTCTTCAAGCATGTTCTCATGCTCATGCGGCGGCCATGAAGTCCAGTTTCCATCTGATGAAAAAGTGACACCGGCCATGATGCGGCCAGCCTCGATGTTTTTGCCTAGAAGTATATTTAGATCACGTTCCGTCGGCGGCTTGCCCGCGACGAAATGCAAAGCCGAGTCCTTCCGTATCTCCTCAAACGACACGAACTGCAACGGATAATGTTTTTCGACCGGCGATGCGAGTTCCGCAAGATCGAAATCGCCTTCGCTCGAAACCTCGATCTGCGAATCACGAGGCACATAAAGCGCATCATAGCGACTGAGACTGAAAGTCTGTCCGCCGGTCGCTACAGTTCCAGTTCCATTCAGACATATCAGGCCAGTTTCTTGTGTACCGTTTTCGAAGGTAATAGGAGCGTCACCTTGCGTGAGAATTACACGGCCGTAAAACAGATTTCGCGAGGCGGTTGCACCCGGCGCTACTGAAATGTTCCTGCCTTTTGTTTTATTGGTACCTTTGACGACGCACGTCGAAGCGTCGATCTTTTCTAACTGAATTTGTGTCTGCATAACATTAAAGCGTACTTAAATATTCATCCACCGCAACCTCGAGCGCTCCGCCGATCGCCGAACCGACGGGCTCACCGGCTTCGACAGACCAGCCATCGATCTTTCCGACAATGCTGCGTCCGATAGCTTCACGGATCGGCCCTTCGATAAAACTCCACGCATAGACCAGGCGGCCGCTTATGACAACACGCGGAATGCCGATCCCCATAATCACGTTGGCGATCCCGATCCCGAGGTATTCACCTATCTTTTCAAGAGTACGCTGCGACCGAACTTCACCATTTTCGGCTTTCGCAACTATTTCTACAAACTTTGGTACAGTCTCGTTTCCTTTTGGCGGCCGGTCGCCCATGTAGAGCGACGCCGCAGATGCAGCAGAGGCGTATTTTTCCCAACAGCCGCGATTGCCGCAAACACATGGTTTGCCGCCCGCGACTATCGTCATATGGCCGAATTCGCCGGCGACGCCGCGGCCGACGCCGGAGCCGCGATATACCTCACTGCCAATTACTAAGCCTACGCCGATGCCGGTTCCGGACCGGACGAGGATGAAGTTCGACATCAAGCCCGTTTCGGAATCGCGTATTCTCACTCGCGCCTCGAACATCGCGGCAGCCGTCGCATCATTCTCGACGACAACCTTCGTCTCATTATTTGTTGTCAATGATGACGCGATATCCAGGTTCCGCCACGAGAGATTTGGTGCAAAGAGCAAACCCGTCCGATTTGCGTCGGTCATTCCGGGAACACTTACGCCTATCACGTTCGGCAAGCGTCCATTGCGGCTGCTGGTGATCGCCGCAATGCGCTCGCGGACTATCCTCAATGCCGAGTCAGCACTTTTAGGTGTTTCAAAATCACTTTCGTCGACGATATCGCCGTTCAGCGATGTTGCGCCGACCTGCGTATGGCGAACGCCGAGATTAATTCCAACGAAATAATCGTTACTTGGAGCGAACGAAAGCACGCGGCGTTTACGGCCTTGCGATCCGCCGTTCATAGCTTCCTCTAGTAGCATCCCGCTCGAGACGAGCGGTTTGATCGTTTCTGTGACAGTGCTCTTGTCAACGCCAAGGCGTTCGGCCAACTCTGTCCGCGTAACCGGCTGCGAAGCGCGGATAAGGCGCAAAAGCTGATCGCCTTTTGTCGCTGTGCCGGCACTGCGTGCTAGGTCGATTTGTATCTCCGCAGGACGAACCATAACCGTGTCAATAGTTTAAAGTGAAACGGTCTGTTCTGCCCAGAATTGAAATTCGCGATGTTTCAAGATCTCTGCTTTCGCCTGAATATCTCCGCTCGCAATTTGCCGAACATGCTCGAACAATCGCGTGCCTACCTCAGCTATGCTTTCTGTGCCTTCGATCACGTTTCCTGCCGAAATATCGAGATCCTGCGACATCTTTTCAAAGACGCGGTTGTTCGACGCAAGTTTGATCACCGGTGCGATCGCATTTCCTATCGTGGTGCCGTTTCCAGTTGTGAATACGACAACGGTCGCGCCCGCAGCTACTAATCCGGGCGTCGATTCCTGATCGTAGCCCGGACCTTGCATCAGGTTTATGCCTCTCGCTTTCGGAGTTTCTGCATATTCGACGCAATCTTCGATTCGGGTCGTTCCGGCTTTCACGATCGCGCCGAGCGATTTGATCGTGATGTTCAAAAGCCCGCCAGCCTTGTTTCCGGTACTGGGATTTTGGTTGAGCACGGCGCCAAATTTCGAAGCGTATTCCTTGTACCAATCCACCATCGCGTAAATTTTACGGCCGGTCGCTGAGTCCTTTGCACGGCTTGCCAGAATATGTTCCGCGCCGCACATTTCGGGAACTTCGGTTAATAAAACGGTTCCACCGCTCTTAACCAAAAGATCTGAACAATAACCAAGAGACGGGTTCGCAGAGATCCCAGAGAAACCGTCCGAGCTGCCGCATTTCACGCCAAGCACGAGCTCGCTCACAGGGAATTCTTCGCGAACGCAGTTATTAACCTCCGGAAGCATTTCCTGCACGGATCTCAGGCCTAGTTCGATGGCTGCTTGGGTTCCGCCGACATCCTGAATGCCTATCTTGATGACAGGTTTTTGTATCGGTTTTTCGCGCTTAGTAAGATATTTTTCGACGAACGAAAGGTTTGTCTTCTCGCAGCCGAGGTCGATCAATATCACGCCACCGACGTTCGGATGATCGGCGTAATTCGACAGCGTCCGCATCATGACATCGAGCGTCGATCCGTCCTGACAGCCGCATCCCTTGTTATGCGGGATCGCTACCACGCCGTCCACGTTCGGATATTTCTCGCGGCTGTAATGCATGAACTCCGACATCATGGAGATCTGCATCGCTTCGTGACTGGCGCACATCGACGTAGGAACGATCAAGACGAAATTGCGGGTGCCTACACGTCCATCTGCGCGGCGAAAACCTTCGAACGTATCGATCTGATCCGCCGGGAAATAATCGGGCGCTGGATTGTGGATGTTCTCAGGAAGATCGCGAACAACAGGCACGTCGTCCGACATATTGTCGTGTGTGATCCATTCGCCAGAAGGGATGCCCAAGGAAGTACCTATCGGCTGACCATATTGACGCACGAATTCGCCCGCAGGAATATCGGCGATCGCAAAACGATGTCCCGGCGCAACTGCCTGTGTAAGCGTAACGTAGCCATCGCCCGGCAATGACACGACCAGGCCGCTGCGCGTCTCGTTTTTAACGACCGCGACATTATCGTCAGGATTGACGATTATCGCGTAGTCGCTGATCGGCACGGCTGGTTGTGCGAATGTATCGGGCATCTATTTAAGCGTTTTCGGTCAAAAGATCGGGTAGAACAAGCGATCGAACATTATTATGGAGCCTTATCCAAAGCCCGGGGTTTTCGTCCATCTGGGCGGCGGCTTTTTCGGGATCGCTGCTGATCTCAGTTTCTATAAATCTTTTGAAGCTCGCTCGTTTCGCCGGCGCGGTCGACGCATCGACGATCGATTGAACGATACGCTTCGCTCCGAGTATTGCAGCGGGCCCGAGTGTAAGAATATGTGTCGCGCTGCGGCACTCCTGCTCGTCGTCATCGGAAATGTTACTGCCGCCGACCTTAAATTTTGAAATGTGATGTTCGAGAATGCTTTCCGAGATCGGGATGATGCCCGCCACGTCATCAAACTTTGCCCCGGAACGCGGCTTGATGTAACAAAGATGCGAGGCCGCTTCGGCCTCAGGCCCAAAACCCATGAAAAAAATATCGGTACCGCCCGCTGCCTCAAGCTTTTCAAGATATTTGACCAATTCACCTTCAAGATCGTTCGTATCGGTGAACATCGGGGTAAAGCTTTTCACTTTCGCGAAGAATTCAGGTCCTAGCAGACGCTCGAAATCTCGCACAAAGCTCAATCCGTTGTCCATTCTCATTGGAGCGAGGGCATCTTGCGTGAATATGTTCAAACGGCCAAGAAGGTCGTCGATCTCATTGGTTCGGGACTTGGCGCTGATGATCTTGTACATCGCCTGTGCGCCGCGGCCGCCTAAAAGGACGATCGAGACGTCGCCTTTCTTTTTGCTGGCATAATCAACAAGTTCGTCGTACATTGCCCGCCCGACAGCCTCTTCCGTCTCGAGAACTTCGAATTTGAAAGGGCGATCTTCGAATGCGAATGAGTCGCGTGGAGCAAGATCGCGAATCCAGACCTTATCGCCTGAAACTCGTTTCGAGACTGCGCTTTGTTCACCGGCCGCCATAAGTTCGTTTTGGTTCTAACATCATAATTGGTTTAACCAATTAAATGCAAACCATATTTTCGGATTTGCGATCCCGTAAAGCAAACTCAGATCAATATTGCTAGCAAAATCCCTGTTTTCATAGGTTTTGATGACTTGACAACGCTACGCCGGTTATACGAGACTTATACGCGCCAGCCTAAATGGTATTACCTTTGGGTCAAATATTGGTCAACCCGGCGGTTCATTTTATGGGTTTCAAAAAACTTGAGCTTCGTGGCCGTATAGCCGTCGTCATAGGCGGCACTTCGGGTATCGGCCGGGCGATCGCACACGGACTTGCAGAGGCAGGAGCGGACGTCGTCTGCACTTCTCGGCGCATTGATCAGGTCGAAACGGCCGCGTCGGAGATCGAATCGTTGGGACGACGCACCATCCGCTGCATTTCTGATGTTTCCGATCGGGCATCACTCGAAACCTTATTGAACGAGACCGTCAGCTCACTCGGAAACGTAGATATTTTGGTTAACTCGGCCGGCATCACTAAAAGAACGCCCACACTGGAGCTTGCAGATGAAGATTGGAGTGCGATCCTTGAAACCAATCTTTCCGGAACACTTCGAACATGTCAGGTCTTCGGCCGACACATGATCGAGAATGGCTACGGAAGAATCGTCAATATCGCGTCGCTTTCCACATTTGTGTCGCTTTATGAAGTCGCCGCGTACTCGGTGAGCAAAGCGGCGGTCGGGTCGCTCACAAAATCCCTTGCGATCGAATGGGCAAAGCATGGCGTCAACGTAAATGCGATCGCTCCCGGCGTTTTCCGCACGGCATTGAACGAAAAACTACTGGATGAAACCCCGCGAGGCCAGGAATTTCTAATGCGAACACCGATGGGCCGCTTTGGCAATGTCGAAGAATTGGCCGGGGCAGCCGTTTTCCTGGCGTCCGAAGCAGCGAGCTTTATTACCGGCGAAATACTTGTGGTTGATGGGGGATTTCTCGCAAGCGGCGTGAACCAGTGAACCGTGAGATCGAAACGAAAACTGAGCGGATCGTTGACCTTCTCGATAAAGAGGATCTGGGTGGCGTTCTGCTCAACGCGCAGCACAATTTTGCCTGGATAACCGGCGGCGCGTCCAATGGCATCGATCTCAGTCGTGAAAATGGAGCCGCATCGATATTTGTTTCGCGAAAGGGCACACGGTACCTGCTGGCGAACAATATTGAAATGTCGCGCCTGCTTTTGGAAGAGATCGCGTCCAATGACTTTGAACCGATAGAATTTGCCTGGCAGGACGAAAAGACGACGCCCGACCTTTTGGTCACAAAAGCACGAGATCTGAGCGATGGCCAGATCGCCTCGGACATTGCCGTCCAACCGAGTATGAGAACGATCGAAAACGTGATCGCACCTCTCAGATTTGAATTGACATCCGATGAGATCGTTCGATATAAAACGCTCGGCACTGACGCCGCTTCGGCGATCTGCAATGTGATCGACTCTCTTAAACCCGGTCAATCGGAAGTGGAAGTAACGGCGTTTATTCGAAAAGAACTCCAATCGAAGAATATTTCCTCCGTCGTTACTCTGGTCGCTGCCGACGAGCGGATATCGAAGTACCGGCATCCGGTTCCGACATCGAAGACATGGTCAAAATCATTGCTTTTGGTTACTTGCGCGAAACGAAACGGATTGATCGCAAGCCTTAGTCGAATGGTCTGCAGCGAAACGGCGCCGAGCGAACTGAAAGAAAAAACGGAAGCTGCCGCATTTGTGAATGCGAGTTTGTGGAACGCTACTCGCGAAGGTGTTACGGGCGCGGAACTTTATCGAACGGCTGCGGTTGCATATTCAAAAATGGGATTTGCGAATGAGATCAACCTTCACCACCAAGGCGGTGCAACCGGATACAAAACGCGCGAATGGGTCGTCCATCCAGGGAGCGCAGAAATTGTTAAGGCTGATCAAGCATTCGCGTGGAATCCGTCGATCACGGGAACGAAGGTCGAGGAAACCGTGATAGCTACCGACGACGGGATCGATGTAATTACGGCATCTATCGGGCGACCCGCGATCGAGCATGAAATCGACGGAAAAGTATACAATTCACCCGGGATAATTGAACTTTAGGAGCAAGTGTCAATGAATGATCAAACCGCAGCGGCGTACGAGGCCGGAACCAAGGTCGGCAAATTTCGCTGGGTAATTTGTACGCTTTTGTTTTTCGCGGCCACGGTCAACTACGTTGACCGCCAGGTGATCGGGATCCTTAAGCCGACGCTCGCCACGGAGTTTGGCTGGTCGGAGCTGGATTACAGTTGGATCGTCTTCGCATTTCAAACGGCGTACGCCGTGGGCCTCTTGTTCGTCGGGAAGTTGATGGACAAGATCGGAACCAAGATCGGATTCGCGCTCGCGATCGTTGTGTGGAGCATTGCGGCAATTCTTCACGCGTGGGCTCCGGGAATCGGTGAGTTCACGTCGCCGATCGTTGCTCCGATAGTTGCCGCCGTTGTCGCAGCTTTCAACGCTTTGAGTTCGATGTTCGGTGCGGCTCCATGGACCTTCACCCTTTCTGCATCGGTGATCGGTTTTATGGTCGTCAGGTTTCTGCTCGGGCTCGGTGAGGCGGGCAACTTTCCCGCTTCGATCAAAACTGTTGCGGAATGGTTTCCGAAAAAAGAACGGGCACTTGCGACCGGCATCTTCAACGCCGGAACAAATGTGGGTGCATTGGCGACGCCGCTGCTTGTACCTGCGATCGTAATTGCGTGGGGCTGGTACGAAGCATTCATCTTCACGGGTATCATCGGGTTTATTTGGCTTGCTTTCTGGCTGGTGATCTATAAGCGGCCTGAGGAGCACCAAAGCCTTTCGAAGGACGAGCTCGCCTATATCCAAAGCGATCCGATCGAATCGGCAAAGCATGTACCCTGGCGCCAACTGTTCCCACACCGACAGACGTGGGCATTCGCTATCGGTAAGTTTCTAACCGATCCGATCTGGTGGGTATATCTCTTTTGGCTTCCTGATTTTCTAAACAAGCAGCATGGCCTCGACCTTAAGAACTTTGGAATTCCGCTGGCGATCATTTACATCATTGCAGACGTCGGAAGCATCGGCGGCGGCTATATTTCATCGTCGCTCATCAAGCGTGGATGGACAATAAACCGAAGCCGCAAGACCGCGATGCTTATCTGTGCTGTTGCGGTCGTGCCGATCGTGTTCGCGTCGATTACTTCTAATCTGTGGATCGCCGTTATCCTGATCGGCATCGCTGCCGCCGCTCACCAAGGCTGGTCGGCAAATATTTTCACGCTCTCATCGGATATGTTCCCAAAGCAGGCCGTTGGATCGGTGGTGGGAATCGGAGGAATGTTCGGCGCGATCGGCGGGATGATAATGTCGCCGCTCGTCGGCTGGATCCTGGACCGAACCGGCAGCTATGTGCCGATCTTTATCATCGCTGCGTCGGCGTATCTCGTCGCACTTGCGATAATCCACCTGCTTGCGCCAAAGCTCGAGCCGGCAACGCTAAACTACGATTAGTCGACGCCGAACAAAACATCAATTGTAAGCTGATCGAGCCGTTCGTATCTCAGTCCTTTTTCTGAAAGTTGTTTGCGATCAAATTCGATCGCGAGTAGATCGCCCGCGTTTTCAAATCTGTTTGAGATATTCGTCGTTTCGATCTCGGCAAGTATTGAACGAATTTCTTCATTCGTGTTCCAACGCTCTGCCTTTTCCTTCAAGATCAAATAAGTGCGCATGCAGCCGCGGGCAAAATCCTTGACGCCTTCATAGTCTTCAGTTCGATAAGCATGAGCATCGAAATGCCGCATGCCTTCATAGCCGACGTCCTCTAAAAACTTCACAAGCCAGAATGCCTGCTTCGGGGTCGCTGAACCGAATCGCAGGTCCTGATCATATCGGCCGGGAACCTGATCATTTAAGTCGATATGAAACAGCTTGCCCGCTTCCCAAGCCTGTGCGACGGAGTGAAGCATGTTTAATCCGGGCATGTGTTCGTGCGCGACCTCCGGATTAACACCGACCATTTCCGCGTGGTCAAGCGACGGGATGAACGCAAGATATGAAGCGGTCGTCGGGAAATAAATATCCGCACGCGGCTCATTGGGCTTTGCTTCAAGTGCGAATTTGTAATCGTAGTTTTGAGCAATGTTGTATTCGCAAAGGTAATTCACCGCTTCGCGAAATCGTTTGATCGCCTCGTCAGGCCTTCGGCAAGCGTCGGTTTCGACGCCCTCGCGCCCGCCCCAGAGGACGAAAACCTGTGCGCCGAATTCGGCGCCGAGGTCCATCGCCCGAATCGTTTTCTGCAGAGCATATGCTCGAACATTTGCATCGTTGGCCGTAAATGCGCCATCACGAAATACCGGATCGTAAAAAAGATTCACGGTCGCCATTGGCACCTTGAGGCCGCTTGTGTCGCATGCAACACGAAACTCTTTTACGATGCGGTCACGTTCCGAGGCGGCAGCGTCGATCGGCACAAGATCGTTATCGTGAAAATTCACGCCGTAAGCGCCAACTTCGGCGAGCAGCTTTACGAGGTCGACCGGAGGCATCGTATCGCGAACAGCGTCGCCGAACGGGTCACGCCCAGGGTTGCCAACAGTCCAAAGTCCGAATGTGAATTTATGTTCGGGGCGTGGTTCAAACATACCGTTGTTCATTTCAATGCTCCTCTACATTCTGGATCGAACGCAGCAGCGGATAAAGCCGACGATACTTTTCGAATTGCCGATCATAGACGGCCACGTTTTCCGGAATCGGACTAAATACTTCTTCCACACACACAGTTTTCTCGCACGCCTGGTCCACCGTCTTCCATAAACCGACGCCCACGGCGGCAAGCAGTGCGGCTCCGAATGCCGCACCTTCGCTGGCTTGCAGCGTTAAAACGTCTTGACCGTAAACATCGGCCTGTATCTGGCACCAAAGCGGAGATCTTGCTCCGCCGCCGCCAAGCCGAATGGTTTCTACAGACGCTCCGTTCTCTTTGAAGATCTCGAGCGAGTCGCGCAAGCTGAACGCGACACCTTCAAGCACCGCACCCGTCAAATGGGCCGAGGAATGGCGAGCGGTCAAACCTACAAATGCCGCACGCGCGTTCGGGTCGAGATGCGGCGAACGCTCGCCCATAAGATAAGGCAGCCAGATAGCGCCGTCTGCCCCAGCCGAAATTGTTGCCGCACCACGTGTGAGTTCGTAATAGTCGTTGCCGCCTCCAAAATTCTGTCGAAACCATTTCAAAGATAGTCCGGCCGCAAGAGTCACGCCGGTGTTGTGCCAACGGCCGGCGATCGCATGGCACATCGTATGGATACGCCCTCGTGCATCGAATCTCGGTTCTTCTGTCACGCCGAAAACAACACCCGATGTTCCTATGGTACAGCTAACGGTTCCGGGTTTTGTAACACCCATTCCGATGGCGCCTGCCGAATTGTCCCCTGCTCCAGCGACGATCGGCGTGCCTTCACGAAGGCCGGTTCGAGTTGCTGCAGTTCTTGAAACAGTTCCTGTTATCTCGACAGATTCGAAGACGTCCGGAAGAAGTTCGGGATCGATCTCAAATACCTCGATCATTTCCTGCGACCATTTACGATTCCTGACATCGAATAGTAAAGTCCCTGATGCATCGCTAACGTCGATAGCTTTATCGCCCGAAAGTTTCAGCCGAACGTAATCCTTTGGCAGCAAGATCGATGCGACCCGCGTCCAGATAGCTGGCTCATGCTCACGAATCCAAAGCAGTTTCGGCAATGTAAAACCAGTGATCGCCGGATTTGAAACGAGTTCGATCAGGCGTTCTTTACCAATTGTTTCAGTGATCTCATTACATTGTTTTTCGGTTCGCTGATCGCACCAAAGCAAAGCCGGACGAAGCGGCTTGTCTGCTTTATCCAGCAAGACTGAGCCGTGCATCTGTCCGGTGAGGCCGATCGCTCCGATGGAATCGGCCGGAAACTTTGAAATTATCTTTTGTATCGCAATGACGGCAGCGTTCCACCAATCGTCCGGATCCTGCTCCGCCCAACCGACATCGGGTGTTGAGAATGGCGGATGCTCGGCAGTCTCGGTTGCACGGACCGCGCCCGTTTCGTCGATCAAAATCGCTCGGGTGCCGCCAGTTCCGATGTCGATGCCGAGGATGTTCATTGGAGCTTGTCGAATCGGAACCAATCGATGTCGGCAGTTCCGGCATCGTTGAATCTACCCGGACGTGTATAAACAAAGCCGACTTTCGCACCGATCCAGCGCCCCTCTCGCGCTTTGAATTGGGTTCCTAGATCTGTAAACGTTTTGCCGTCAGTGCGGAAGCTAAACGTGCATATCGCGTCCTTTGTTACAGACACCCGCAAATAGAACTCGCTCGCATTCAAGGCGATCGGCGTTGATTCCGTTTCTGCTGTTCCTTTGTCGGCGTCCTTTGCAGTCGACTGTGAAATGAAAAGTTTACCCTGTCGATCGGTCACGCCGACGAGCGAATAATCCAAGCCCATAACGACCAACGCAAACCGTTCACCCTCAAACCGCGGTTCGAGTTTTACTTTCGCCGTTGCAGTGAATTCTTCCGCAGGAAATTTTTGAAGTATTAGATTCGGCAGGTCCCAAAGATTCTTGTAGCCCTCGGGCGTTTGAACGGAATTCACTCGCAGCACACCGCGTTGCGGAAACGGGAACGCCCACGCCGCCTCAGCGTTTGCGTGCCATTGCCACTGCAATCCGATTTGAGAGTTGTTGAACTCATCCGAATCCTGAGGCGTTGTAATCGGCGATGCTTTCCTAACATTGGGTTTTCGAAAACGCATGACCGGTTCACCAGTCCCGTCGCCGTCGGCGTCCTTGCCGATCACCGGAAATCCGTTTTTCCAGACCGTTGGCTGTAGATGAATTATTCGGCCATACGCTCCTCGATCTTGGAAATGTATGAACCACCATTCGCCGGTCGGCGTGTCGACAAGAGCGCCCTGATGCGGCCCGTTGATCTGTGTCTTGCCTTGAGCGAGTGCGATCTTTTCTTCATACGGGCCGTAAATATTCTTTGAACGCAAAACCAACTGCCATCCCGTCGCAACACCGCCCGCGGGTGCCGAAATGTAATAATAGCCATTGAGTTTATAAAACTTCGGGCCCTCAACGGTCGGATGTTTTTCGTGGCCGTCGAAGACTAGAACGCCATCGTCTAAAATGTGCATTCCGTCCTTACTCATTTTGTTTACAGCCAAAACACTTTTGATCCCGGCTCTGCTTCCGGCAAACGCATGGACGAGGTATGCATTGCCGTCGTCGTCCCACAACGGGCACGGGTCGATCCAGCCTTTCGCCTCCTTGATGAGAAGCGGTTTCGACCATTCGCCGGCAGGATCTTGCGCCTTCGTCATGTAGATGCCGAAATCAGGATCGCCGTAGTATAAGTAAAATTCGCCGCCGTGAAATCTGATGGAGGGTGCCCACACACCGCCGCCATGCTGCGGCTTTCGAAACACTTCGATAGGTTCCTGCTCCCGGAAAGCGTGATTGATGATGCGCCAGTTTATGAGGTCTTTTGAATGAAGGATCGGCAGGCCGGGAACAGCGTTAAAGCTCGACGCTGTCATGTAAAAATCGTCGCCGACGCGTATCACGTCCGGGTCGGAATAATCCGCGTGAATGATGGGATTGCGATAGGTGCCGTCGCCATTATCCGCGATCCAGACCTTCGATACGTCCTGAGAAAATAATGCAGCTACGCATGCGAAGGCAAGAACGATCGCGGCAAGAATCGACCTCATATTTTTCGGCTATTCCTTTTTACCGTTCGAGGCTGCCTCGCGGCTCTGCTTTTCCTCGAGAGCTTGCGCCTTTTGCGTCTCGATCAGGTGGTCATGCATCGCACGTTCGGCCGCGTCGGTGTCACGTTCGCGGATCGCTCTGTAGATCTCATGATGCTGCTCAGCCGATTGCTTAAGGTCATGGGCGCGATGAACGGTCTTGCTGCGGCTGTCGAAAAGTATCGTAGCGATCATGTTCATCAGCGATGTAAGAATTCGATTGTCTGACGCAGCCGCGATCGTCTGATGAAAGCTCATGTCGTGGACAAGATACTGCTCTGGGTCATTGAGCGAGGCGTACATACCGGCGATCTCTTCGGCAAGGCGGGTCATGTGTTCGCTATTCGCGCGGCGCGCTGCCAGGCCGGCGATGCTCATTTCCAGCGCCAGGCGCGCCTCAAACATTTCGTCGGATGTGAAACCGTGAAGTGCCGATAGCATTCGCAGCGGCGAACCGTCCAGCGTCGGCGATTCGCCCCGCTCAACAACAAATGTTCCCGCGCCCTGCTTCGACTGTAATATACCGACCGTGGACAAGGATCGAATCCCCGCCCGCAATGTCGGGCGGCTTACACCCAGGAGCTTCGCCAGATCTCTTTCCGGCGGCAAACGGTCCCCCGCGCCCAACTCGCCGCTGTGGATCATGTCGCGGAGCCGAGCGGCGACCTCTTCTGCGGTTGAGCCGTTTCGCCCGGAATCCAAATTCCTGAAAACTGCCGGTCCTTTCTTTGGCATTTTTGTCCTGAAAGTCTTATTTTATCGCTTATCTAGATCTATGTCGAAAAACGGCGGACCGCATGCTTACTTCTGCTCTGCTGCAAAAACTTTTATCAAAATCATCGAAAAGCCTTTTTTCAGCACCGTTCGCTGATGCACAGTGCCACGCGGAACGAACACAAGATCGCCTTTTTTTACTACGAACGGATTGCCGCCTTTCACCGTTTTGCTTCGCCATTCACCCGGCGCGATCTCGTTTGGTTCAACCAGTTCGCCACCGAGGGCAAGAGTAGCTTCCCCGTCGAGAACGTAGTAGATATCGTCGGAGGAATCATGCAGCTCAAACATATCGTTCTCGCGCTTTTTATCGTCGAAAAGCGCGACACGCGTTTGCATGCCTTTTGCTGCAACGATGTCGCGGCTGACATTGCCTGCCTGTTGAGCTAGTGCTTTTGCCATCGCGTCGATATCCGCTTTAGATTTGACAATGAACGGCTTTGACGCCGAAGTGGGTTGTTTGGCTTGCGCAGAGGCACCCGAAACGACAAACGCTATGATCATTAACCCGAAAAATATTTTCATAAACTTCACTTCCTCGAACGGGCGATCAGCCAACGGCTGAGGTCTTGTGCCGCTTTGAAATTCTGGAATTCCGGGGGCAATCGACGGCCGTCCAGATATTCGTTGTAGATCCACGGATCGCCGATCACAAAAACCGTTCCTTTTCCGTATGCGGCAACTGCCATCACCGTGTCGCCGTTTGCAGAAACGACGGCCCGGGCTTTTCCGGAAACCGAAAGCGTCGATATTTCTTTAACAAATATTCGGTTCGCCGACTTGAATAGTTCGTTTCCGGCGGCGATATTGACGCCGCCCATTTTGTAGTCGTTATTGAACACTTCGAACTTGCGGTCTTTGTTGAACTGAATACCAAACTCACTCGAAAGAGTATTGAACTTATCGAGTTCGGCACTTTGCACGTCGTTGGCCATCAACGCAAGAACACCGCCGCGTTTCACCCAGCCGGCGATCGCCTTGACGTGCTGAGGTTCTACAAAATTGGGCTTTGCTGCTTCTTTTTCGTTATCAGGATCAACAATGATATAGATGTCGGCTTTTGCAAGACTGGCGTCGGTCGGTGCGGATGAAAGCGTATCAAGCGACGCGCCGAAGGACTGAAAGATATCGCCCCATACTGAATATCCGCCATTGTCCAGCTCGTCCCATTTGTAATGCCACACAAGGTCGCGGCCATTGTCGTCCTTTTTAACTTCGTGATTGAAATAGTCATCGAGCACAACCGTTTTCCTGCGTCCCGTGTTCCCAGTTTGCGCCATTTCCATTTCGACCGCGGCTAGAATAAACGCGCCGACGCCTTTCGGGTCATTTGTCACGACTTTCTCTCCGACGTAGTAATTATATGTTCCGTCGCGGTACGGGTTTCCGCCGAGGCCCGCACCGCCGATCGTCTTGAGCAGGTTGATGCCGCCGTCCTCGTTTTCCAGAAACTGTGCTTGTATACCGGACCAAGCTGAATCCGCCGTCTTGGCAAACGAAACCGGGAGGTAACCCATTCGCACGCCTTTCGCCATAGCATAGGTGAACATGCACGTAGCGGAGGCTTCGAGATAATTCTTTTCGCGTCCCGGCATGTCGAGAATCAGCCACCACGTCCCGCTCTTGTCCTGCACCTTCTTCAACGCGGACATCGTGCGGTTTAAGATCGCGATCAGCTCAGGCCGTTTTGCGTGGTCCTTCGGTAAAAAGTCGAGCACATCGACGATCGCCATCGCGTACCACCCGATAGCTCGTCCCCAGAACATCGGGGCGCGCCCAGTCGTCTTGTCAGCCCAGGGCATCTTTTTCGATTCGTCCCAGGCGTGATAGAGCAAACCCGTTTTGTCATCGCGGACGTGCTTTTCCATCCAGATGAACTGGTTTGCGATGTCGTCCCAATTGTTCTCGCCAAATGTTTGAGAATATTCAGAGTAGAATGGCTCGCCCATGTACAAGCCGTCGAGCCACATCTGATATGGATAGATCTTCTTGTGCCAAAATCCGCCTTCATTTGTCCGGGGATGGTTCTTCAATTGCGAGCGGATCAGGTCGGCGGCTTTTTTGTATTTTGCTTCGCCGGTGACGCGATAAAGCATCAATACTGCCGAGCCCATTCGGACCTGGTCGAGATTGTATTCCTCGACCTTGTAGGTCTTGATCGTGCCATCCGCATTGACGAATTTATCGACGCCATTCTTGATAGCCTCGAAATATCGCCCGTCGCCCGTCGCGTGCCAAAGTGTCTTTAAGCCATTGAGTATCACGCCGTAGTCGTAAACCCACTTTGGCGGAACGCCCTTTCCATTAGGCGAATCGACCCAAACGCGGGTTGCAGCGGTCTCGGCCATCTGCTCGGCGAGCCGAACGGTCTGCCCCGATGCGAACGCTGCTCCAAGCAAAACAATAATAACTAAAATGTTAATGCGGCAATTGATCATTTTTTCAGATATTTACTCAGCTTCAGCTTATCTTCGCGAATCCCATCGACAACCAACTTCGCCATTTCTTCTGCGCCAGCGGGCCGGAAATGTGTATTGTCCTCTACGCCGTTCGGGTAGTTTGGATTCTCCCCGGGCTTCAGTTGCAAAAATAAAGCGCGTGAACCCTCGACGCCGTATTTCACGATCACGGCTTCGCTCTTTTTGTGCATGTCGATCAGCGGCACTTCTTGCTCTTTCGCGACCTCGCGAAAAGCCTCGGGATATTCGGCTGGATGCTGGTCGACGAAGTTTCCGTTTTTATCAAACTTCCGCCGCATTACCGGTGTCAGCAGGACGATGTGTGCGTTTTTGCCCTTAACGTCGTTAACGAAACGAATTAGGTTTGCACGAAAGGCATCTGGCGGCGTGTAGCGTTCGCCTTTATCCTTCGATTCGTCGTTGTGTCCGAATTGCACAAAAACATAATCACCTTTCTTAAGATCGTCGATTATCTTTTGCCAGCGGCCTTCACTGATAAAGGTCTTCGTGCTTCGTCCATTCATTGCGCGATTGTCGACCTTAACCTTGGCCGGATCGAAATATTGCTGCAGCATTTCGCCCCAGCCGGTTTCCGGTCGTTTATCGGCGGACTTGTTCGCGCAGGTCGAATCGCCGGCGAGAAATATAGTGATCGGCGCTTTCTGCGCGATGACTGCCGCACTGAACATTAAGATCATAAACACCGACTTCATATCTTAATAAGCTCGCTGATCCTTACCGTCCGCTTTTGTTATCCTTTCAGCTCGTTGATAATCGAGCCGTTAAGCTTTACGTTGTCGAGCCGCACTCCCTTAACGTTTTTCACGATGTTGCCGTCGGCAACGTTTGCGAAAGTGCTGTTCGTTATCTTTACGTCATAGATCGGCGCCCTTTCGAGGCCCTGTATATCGACGCCGTATTTGCTCTTTCCGCTCGTGAGATTGTCCACGACATAATTTCGAACCACGGGCGTAAACTCGCCCTTCGCCCCTTCCTCGTAGTTGAAATCAATCGTGATAACAGCGTGTGCGACCTGTCCGACATCGATGTTTCTAAAATAAAAATTTTCAAGCAGTCCGCCTCTCGACGCATTGTTTTTTACACGAAGCGCATGATCGAGGTTTGGACTGTCCAGCTTACAGTCATGCGCGAAAAGATTTCGCACCCCGCCCGAGATCTCGCTGCCTACGGTTATCCCGCCGTGGCCATCCTTCATCGTGCAGTTGCGAACAATGATGTTCTCGGTCGGCGTATGAAGTCGCCGGCCGTCATTGTTCCGCCCGGATTTTATTGCAATGCAATCATCGCCCGTATCGAAAAAACAGTTATCGATGAGCACGTCTTTGCAGCTCTCCGGGTCGCAGCCGTCATTGTTCGGGCCGTGTGAGGAAATATGAAGGTTGCGTATCGTGACGTTTTCACACAATACGGGATGCACTTCCCACATTGGCGAATCGGCGATGGTAACACCCTCGATCAAAACATTTTTGCAAAGGTAAGGTTGTATGAACTGCGGCCGCAAATAATGTCCTTCGCCAAAGATACGTTCGGCGACAGGGACGTTCTTGTCCATCATTTCATACAGTCGAGCGCGTGCCGGACGCTGGCTGAGTTTCGCAGGATCGCCGCCATAGTTCGGGTTACCGTGCCACTTCCAGAAAAACGATTTGCCTTGCCCATCGAGGGTGCCTTCACCTGTGATGGCAATGTTTGTTTGTTCGTAGGCGTAAATGAATGGCGACAAATGCATCAACTCCATACCTTCCCAACGCGTGTGAACGATCGGAAGATAAGCTTTCGGATCGGTCGAAAACTTTAGAGTCGCACCTTTTGAAACGTATAGATTTACATTCGACTTTAGTTGGATCGCGCCTGTGAGGAAGATACCGGCCGGTACTACGACACGCCCCCCGCCGGCCTTGCTGCATTCGTCGATCGCTTTATTTATGGCATCGCGGCAATCAAATTCCGCACCGCTCTTGGCGCCGAATTTCAAAATGTCGAATTGTCGTTTGTTAAATTTGGGTGGTTCGATCCGCGAAAGAATTTTCGGATACTCGGTTTTCCAAGGATCGGCTTGACCGAATGCAAGTTTCGGAGCGAACGCCAGTGCGGCGGCACCGACGGCAAAATTGGCAATGAATTTCCTTCTGTTTTGCATATGTCGATCCGGTTGTTTTTCGGAATCCGGAACCACTAAATCGGATGTTACGTCGTTACTAACCTGCGGGCTTCTGCAAACGCTCTTTCCACTTCGGATAATCGTTTTCAAGCAGACTCCGCGGACTTTCTACATACCAGGCATAACCGTTTCGGCGTTCGGCTTCGATCTGTGTTACATCGTATTTGATAATGGAATCGCGGCCGATAAAGATCGGCTTCATCGTTTCGATCTCATAAAACCGCGCCCAGATCGGCGGCGCCGCTTTGTCTTTGATAACGGTATTTTCGCCGTTTATGCGTTCCCAGCGGATTCCCGCTAATTTATTCGCGTCAAACCATTTCACCGCGGATTCGATCGCGTCGACGATCTCAGGCGTCGGTTTTTCCTTCATAAGGAATCGAACGACACCAACGCTTTCGCCTGACGTCAGGCAAGGCGGTTCGAACTTTCGCGCCCATGCAGGCTTGAGCGTGTTCTCATCATACTGCTGTATCCATACGGTTTTTTTGCCGCCGACTTCAACCTGTAGTTTCAGGATCAACGGTATCGCTTTGGCGACAGCGGCCTGCGCTTTTGCACGCCGCGCCTCATCAACAAATTTGTAATCGTCCTTCGAATTCGCGATATCGCGAAGCACGCTCAGCGCGCCGATCATCGCATCGTCGTTAAAAGTAATGTGCGTGTAATACCCTTTTTTCAAAGGATAGAACTGCGGGAATCCACCGTTCTCGTACTGTGATGCAAGCAGGTAATCGACACCTTTGTTGAACGCTTCCTTGTACTTCGGAAAATTGGTTGGCGGCGTCGGTTTCAGCAGGCTCGAGGTGATGACCCGCCCGAGATATGCGATCTGCGGATAGGTCGTCCGATTATCGATCGTGGTTTCGGTTATGTCGGAACGCTTAGCGGCGAGCTCGGCTTTCTCTGAGCTTGTTAGCATTAAAGCCATATCGACATTCTTGTCCCAGCCGCCGTTATCCTTTTGATAAATAAGTACCTGGTCTGCGATACGTGCAGCCTCGTCGGTCTGATACCAAAGCGGTTTCTGTTTGAAAACGTCGTTCCACGTGACAAGTTTCCAATCGGGATCGTTCTTCTCGACCCAGGCGTCATTCACCTTATTCGGATCCCAACCATCCCTACCTTTAAGAAAATTCGCGGCAGAGAATGCGGCCGCCTCGGCGTCGGTTAATTGATGAGCCCATTTAACGCGCTCAGTCGTTTTGGCTCCCGGCCCCGATGACCTGTACTCGGCAAGAAATGCGGTCTTTTCGCGTTCGGGCACCCAATGATCCCAACCCTCGGGACGGATCTGTGCATCCATCACCGTTTTCATAAATATCGTGCGGCCATAGTCACGCCACGGCCGCCCCAGATAAACGCCCTTCTCAGTGTTGCTGCTGGTCAATCGGCATTTATCAAAAACAAAACCTGCGGGTTCGTCCGCAGAAAAACGCATCGGCGCCGTGATGTATCCGTCGCCCTTGCTGTGGATATGGCAGTTTTCAAATACTGCCGTTGCCTGTCCGAAAATGAAATCTACATGGCCCTCTATGTATGAATCCTCGTAATACTGCCGCCCGTTCTTCGCGTACAGCGTGTCTTGCCATCCGAGGAACCGGCAGCTCTTAAAAACAGCTCTGTCGGCTTCCACTAAAACCGCGACTGCCTGCGAGCCCGTTCCAAATGAGTTCTCAAACGTAATATTCTCAGCTCGAAAATCGTGCCCGCCGATGTAAGCCGCATACGCCGCTGATGTCGAGCCTGCATCTTTATTCGACAAGCTGAAAGTCAGTATCGTTTTCTCGGCATTCTCACCAATGAACGAAACAAAAGGCTTGTTTGCAGGAACCCGAATTTGTTCTTTATATGTTCCCGGCGAAATACGAACGATGCATCGCTTTGTGTTAGTTGCAGGGACCTTTTCGATCGCTTCTGACACGGTCCGCACGTCACCTTTGCCGTCCGCAGAAACGCGGATCTCGCAATCCTTTGCCGCAGCCACGGTCGCCGCCGCCATGATCATCAAAAGAATTGCGAGTGTCGAAAACCTGTTCATTTCAAAATACACGAAACTTCGATGCCGAAAACGCCAAATTCTATCGAGAGAAATGCGCCGCATAAGTTTCAACTTCTAGGAAGAGTCTTATGCGACGCATTGTTACCAGCCAACCTCCCGAAAAGTTGACTAGAAAGTGAACTTGCCGCCGATCTGTATATCGCGTGGCGGGTTACGCTGCGACGTCACCTTTCCGAATGCACTAGCGGAAGTGGGCGCCAACCCTATACCTGCCCCGAAATACGTTGTATTCAAGCCGTTTATTGCCTCGAATCTGATCTGGAATTTCATCCCTTCTCTGATCCTGAAATTCTTTGAAACGCCAAAATCGAATTTCAGGAAGCGTTGATTTCGGAAGTTATCCATTGTGAACGGAATGTTTCGCAGGACGTTGTTATTACCGAGATTCGTTTGAAAATTGTTGCCAAATCCGGGAGCATTAGCGTTCAGTGGAACCCCGTTCGTGTAAAATCCGGTAACGTCCCAAGCTGGCAGATCAACTCCGTACGTTTGTCCCTGGTCATCCTTTTTTCCGACCATGGATTTAAGTTGAGTTATGTCGCCGTTGTAATAAACGTTTGGAAGCAACAGCGGTTCGCCGCTTTGCCATTCGTAAACGCCCTGAAACTGCCAACCACCTAGGATACCGTCGACGACACCATTCCAGTCACTTCCCCATTTCCGATTCTTACCGAACGGCAATTCGTAAATGCCCGAGAAAGTCCAGCGATGCGGACGTTCAAACGGAGAGATCATTTCCGTCATTTCGGTATCTTGCGGGTTGAGATACTGGGCTGTTATCCGTTCCTTTGAAAATGTATATGAACCGTTGAGCGAAAGCCCGGCCTTGAAACGCCTGGTAAACTGCACTGCATACGACTGATAGCTGGACGTTCCGTTATATTCGGTGACCGAAAGTGACGCAAATTGCGGGAATGGAACTAAGAGTCGTCGCCGGGCAATGGTGGCGTTATTATATGTTGTATTTCCAGGAACCAATCCTCTAAGAGGATTACTAACGGTGGCATTCAGGAACGTATTGGCTGCTGTTATGGCCGCAACGAGTGCTGTCGGGTCCGTGAAATTGTTAGGGTTCACGAGATACTGCGTCGGCACAGAATTTAGATCGCGGTTCACGGCAAGATCTCTGCCGGCGGAATGTACGAACGTGAACTCAACGTAAAATCCTCCCGGTAATTCCCGTTGAACACTTGCCATGAAACGCATGAAGTTAGCGTTTTTTCGGTCATATGAAAGCACCGGTGTGGTTGGTCCTTGAGCCCCATTCGTTCCTGCGAGGTCACCGCCTAAGAAGGTTGCCAGTCCTAAAGTAGAACCGACCGGAGGGTTGATCCCGTTAGGGAATAAAGTGGTTGATAACCTTCCAACGTAAGATTGTCCATTGTTAGTAGATGCAGTGAAAGGCGTGGGCGAAGAAAATCCAGGCTGAAAGATCGCGCCGATCTGAAAGGGCGCCGTGAACATGCCGAATCCGCCACGAAGTACAGTTTTCTGGTTAATGCCCCAAGAGATCCCGATCCGCGGCTGGACGTTGTTCTTATCCATTGACTGGCTCCAATCGCTTGGATCGTCAACGAACGTAAGGCCGCCCACAAGACTAGGGTATGGACAAGTGATACCGGTCCCGCAACTGGGCGGGAGCGCCGTGTAATTTGCTGATGCTTGGGCCGCAACGGGGCTCGGTGCTGTTCGATCAAATCCCTTTACGATAGCTCCACTAAACTCTTTCACGCCGGTTTCAAGCTCGTATCTCACGCCCAGATTCAAAGTTACACTTGGAGCAATACGCCAGTCATCCTGAAAAAAGAATCCATTGTAATCCTCGGACGCATTATATTGAGTGGGGATGTCGATGCTGCCGCCGGTCACGATTCCCATGAGAAAGGACGCCAAATCACGGCCCGGAGCGTTCTGCTGTCCACTCGCCAAAGAGGAGCTTGCAGATGTAAATTGTCCGTTGATGGAATACCTTCCTGTAGCATTTCCAAGACTCAAAAATCTTTCACGCAAGTATCGATAATCATACCCATACTTCATGGTGTGATTGCCTAAG
Source organism: Acidobacteriota bacterium (assembly GCA_003223975.1). Lineage (GTDB taxonomy): Bacteria > Acidobacteriota > Blastocatellia > Pyrinomonadales > Pyrinomonadaceae > OLB17. The sequence goes on along the minus strand of QHXS01000044.1, from coordinate 614 downwards.
ATTTGGGTGAAAGTGGGCTGTACGGTATAAAGATCGAACGGTCGGTCTTGACCGTTGTTGTAGTCGGATCTCAGTGATCCGACGGTCATAAAGTTTGTGAAATCGAATCGTGGAAAAATGTAGCCCTGACGTTCACTCGGCACCGCTGTAAAGCCAAGATCGGCGGCCGTGGGCTGATCGATCTGATATCGGTTTAAGCGGAAACGGTTCCATCCGCCGCGAAGGTCAAGAATGAAATTCGGTCGAAGGATCCCAGTGTAATTACCGTGGACTCGATCGTTTTGACGATCCTCAAATCCTCGGAAAATGGAATCGGGCTCCATCGTCAAATTATATCTGTCTTCTGTGTTCTTGCTGTTCGCCCAAGTAAACGAGATCTTATGATTCGGATTCGCATTGTGATCGATCTTTGCTAAAAATGACCGATATGGCCGATGCAAATTCTGGTCGGTAATAAAATTGTTTTGAATTCCCGGCTGATTTGGTTCCGGGAAAAGATTCATAAAGTTGAGCGCCGGCTGGTAAATAAGGTTCGAAGGGATGATGTTGCAGTTAGCCGGAACCGGCGTGTTGTTTGCTACACCACATCCGAATGTCGGTCGGGTTTGTCCAGC
>QHXS01000179.1 GCA_003223975.1 Acidobacteriota bacterium | reverse complement strand
TTTGCTCGATCTGAGCGAACAAAATCATAAGCTTCGTCCCGAGATCGAGGCCGCCTTGGGACGCGTGCTCGATACGAACGGCTTCATTCTAGGGAACGAAGTGAAGGCGCTCGAAGACGAGCTTGCAGAATATTGCGGGACAAAATATGCGGTCGGCTGTGCGTCCGGCAGCGACGCGCTGTTGCTAGCGTTGATGGCACTCGATGTGAAGGCTGGCGACGAGGTCATCACGACACCGTACAGTTTCTTCGCAACCGCGAGCGCGATCACGCGGCTGGGAGCGGTTCCTGTTTTTGTCGATATCGATCCGCTGACTTATAACTTCGACGTCTTGCAACTCGAAGAAAAAATTACCGATCGGACCAAAGCCGTCCAGCCCGTGCATCTTTACGGACAATGCACTGACATGGCTGCGCTTCGAGCGGTCTGTGAAAAGTATTCCATCGCCATTGTCGAAGATGCTGCCCAAGCAATTGGAGCGACGGAAAATGGAAAGCATGCCGGCGCGATGAGCGAGGTCGGATGTTTTTCGTTCTATCCTTCGAAGAATCTCGGCGGTATGGGCGATGGCGGTTTTATGACGACCGATGACGACGAGCTAGCTGAAAAACTTTTCGCGCTTCGCGTTCATGGATCGAACGAGCGCTATTACCACAAGTGGGTCGGTTTAAATTCGCGTCTCGATGGCTTTCAGGGTGCGGTGCTTCGCGTGAAACTTCCTCACCTCGAGTCCTGGTCGGACAAACGCAAAGCGAACGCAGATCTATATTCGAAACTTTTCATCGACGCCGGATTAACCGAGCAGGTCGACTTGCCGTTCGAGCGCGAAAACTGTCGACATATTTATAATCAATACGTGATCCGGGTTGCGAACCGGCGTGATGAGTTGCGAACATTCCTGGCGGACGCCGAGATCGGCACGGACATTTACTATCCGGTACCGTTGCATCTGCAGGAATGTTTTGAATATCTCGGTTACAAGCCGGGTGACTTGCCTGAGTCCGAAAAAGCTGCAGCTGAAACCTTGGCGCTTCCGATCTTTCCCGAGCTGAAGCCCGAACAACAGGAATTCGTGGTCGAAAAGATAGCTGAATTCTGCGATATTACCTAAGTGCCAGCCGACACGTTCGCCAAACAACCAAACAAGATCATCGCTCGCGTTGTTTCGATCGTTGCGATCGCGGCCGTTTGTGCATTTTGCTGGTTTGCGGTTTGTACACAACTCGGAAGTTTGTTAGCAGACGTGACTTCGCCATCGAGAGACGACGCGCTGGATGTAGCCGAGTTCGCCTCCGCGATTGCGCCGCGCGACCCGCGTCCGCCTTGGCTGGCTGCGACAAAACTTCAACAAAGTTTTACTCCCGCAGATCTCGAACGTTCGGTCTCGCTGCTTGAACAGGCGACGCGTCTCGCACCAAGTGATTACCTCATGTGGGACGAACTTGCACGCGGTTACGAACAAGCCGAACGATTCGGTGACGCCGAGGGCGCACTTCGCAGATCGATCGAGCTTGCTCCGGCCTATGCGATCCCTCATTGGCAGATGGGAAATTTCCTTTTGCGGCAAGATCGCATTGACGAGGCCAAAGCGGAGCTAAAGCGCACCACGGAAACGAGCTCGGCGTATCGCGATCAGGTTTACACGCTTGCGTGGGATTTTTTTGGGAAGAACCCGGCCAGAGTAGAGGAGTTGGCATCGGACAGCGCCGATGCACGCGCAAACCTGGCAAGTTTCTATGCTCAACGCGACGCCGGACGGGATTCATTACGGATCTGGAACACCCTTTCGCCGGAACAAAAAAATTATTACGGATTTATAGCAAAGGGAATGGCTCGACGACTGTACGAAACTGGCTTCGTCCGCGAGGCTCTGGCTGTGGCCCGCGACGTCGGCCTTGCAAAGGATGCCCAGGACGAAACGGTCAACAACGGGGGATTTGAGAAATTCATCGGCGATTATCAGGACACGCTTTTCGGTTGGATGATATTTCGCAGCGACAGCAGGTTCGAGGCATTGCCGGATTCGCAGGTGAAAACGGAAGGAAACCGTTCGCTTCGAGTCGTATTCCGAAATTACGTAAAAGCCGACCTGTATAACATCGCGCAGATAGTAACCGTTGAGCCGTCCAGGAGGTATCGACTGACGTTCAAGTTACGGACCGACAATTTGCGAAGCGGCGGTGCACCTTACCTTCAAATCGCTGCGGTGAAGACGAATTCTGAGCTTGCCAAGAGCGAACCATTTCCGATCGGCTCAAATGATTGGCAGGAGATAGCACTCGATTTTACGGTGCCTGATAGAGTTGAAGGCGTCGAGATACGCACTCTTCGCATAAACTGCGGTGACGAGTGCCCGATCGCGGGAACGTTTTGGTATGACGATTTTCGCCTCGTTCGTTTGTAACCCTACCTGATGGCGAAAAAACTTCCATTTGTTCTTTGTTGTGTCGCTCTCGTCTTTACGACGTTGGCATACGGGGGCGTACATCAACCGATACTTGTCGTTTTCTATCTCCTCGTCTCGCTGGCCGGAGTCTTTTTTTTAGCCGATAATTTTATTTCGACCACGCCGGGCGTTAGCTGGGCACCTTTGCAGATACCGCTGATCGGTGCCGCTATTTACGCTTTTCTTCAGATCGTTCCTTTCGGAACGACAACGATCGCCGGGGTCGATAGCATTGCGCGGACGATCTCACTCGATCCCAATTCAACATGGATGACGGCGCTTCAATTAACGGCATTCTCGATCTTTTTCGGCATGATGATCTCGTCGCTTTCGACGATAAAACGGACGTCGCGTCTTTTCGTCCTAATCGCGATCTTTGGATTTGGTTATTCCTTCTTTGCCATTCTTCAGTCTGTCCTTAGCCCACAAAAGATCTATGGCATTTATGACGTCGGCCTCGGCTCTTCGTTCGGATCATTCGTAAATCGAAATAGCTTTGCCGCGTTTTCAGAGATGACGCTCGCGTTACCGCTCGGCCTCGTGTTTGCCGGCGGAGTTTCAAAAGATAAGCGGCTGCTTTTTTTTACGGCTATCGCGTTGATGGGCGTCGCACTATTGCTGAGCGGTTCACGCGGCGGCCTGGTTGCATTTGTTTCAGAGGTGATCGTCCTGCTGATACTTACGCGGCAGGAGGCGACAAGAAAAACCGTCGTCTTGCGTATCGGCCTCATTGCTCTTCTGATCGTTGCGATCGTTGCAGGAAGTATCTTCGTCGGCGGCGATACATCGTTGACGCGCTTCGCGGAAACCGCAGCGTCCGAGGATTTCACGACCGACAGATCGCACATTTGGTCGGTCGCTTCGCAAGTTATATCGGCAAACATGCCCTTCGGAGCCGGCTTTGGCGCTTTTGGCGCGGCATACACGCGGTTTGACACGCTGAGTGGTCTTGCCCGTGTTGAGCAGGCGCATAACGACTATCTGCAGGTGCTTGCCGACGCCGGAATTCCCGGGTTGCTTCTTGGGCTGGTATTTTTGTTCCTGCTTTTCCGCTACGGTTGGCGAGCGAGGAAGATCGAGAACGTGTTTCGTCGTGGGATCGCTCTAGGAGCTTTTGCCGGTTGCTTCGCCGTGCTTGTCCATAGCATTTTCGATTTCGTGCTCCACGTCACCGCTGTTGCCCTGATGTTCTTAACGCTTCTCGCCTTGCTGGCAGCAAATCAAAAACCGTTTCCCGACGAACTAGAGGATGAGCGAAAGCATCGCCAACGCAAGCGCCGGATGCGCCCGAACGGGGTAGCCGATGCGCGGGAAGACGCGGAATCTTTACAATTGCCAATGCAGGAAAATCCCTAGACCTTTGCTTCGGAACGTTCGGCAGGATGATTGGTCCGGGGCCGAATGAAGGAGATCAAATACCAGATAACGCCGTGGGCGACATAGGCACCTGAAAGAATTAACAGGACGTATTTCGAATACAGGAAGATAAGCATCCCAACCGCTGCGATCACTAACACCAGGTAAAGATTTCGGCGGCCGAGGCCTACGGTCTTCATACTGGAATACTTGATCGTGCTGACCATCAGGAGGCTCATTATCGTGACCAACGTCATGATCAGGTAGGTGTTGTAGCGGGCGTTGGCTTCCCCATACGAGATCAGCGGCACCGGCGCGAAATGAACTATTGAAGCCATTAGTCCTGCGGCGGGCGGTATGGGCAGGCCGACGAAATTCTTCTTATCGACTTTCGGCGTGCCTTCCATGAGGACGCGCGGCCGTGTCGCCTGTAAATTGAATCTGGCGAGCCGAAACGTCCCGCACATCAAATACATAAACAGCAGGAAAACCCCAAATCCGTATTCCGAGCTTTTTTCATTGAATGACGATCCGATCGCCCAGCTGAAGATCAACGCGATCGGAGCGATCCCAAACGTGAGGACATCCGCGAGGGAATCGAATTGCACGCCGATCTCGGTCGCGGTCTTGGTCATTCGCGCAACGCGCCCGTCCAGCGTGTCGAACAGGATCGCCAGCAGGATGGCGATCGCCGCGCGGTTGAAATACCAGGACGCTACTCCGGCATCCGAAAACGCAAAATGATAACCGCGAATGGAATAGAGAACCGCGATGAATCCCATCGCGATATTGGCCGCAGTAAACGCAGTCGGAATAACATACAGGCCTTTTTTTAGGCCCTTATGTACCGCTTTTGGTTGTTCCTCGTTTTCCATCGGTAATCAAATCGACTTTAGGATCCCCCAACGGCGTATTTTGCGATGATCGTTTCGCCGCCCTTAACCCGGTCGCCGACGCTGACACACAATTCTACGTTATTTGGCATCGAGAGATCCGTCCGCGAGCTGAATTTGATCAGGCCAAATCGCTGCCCGCGTTCGAGAATGTCGCCCTCTTTGTTCCAGCAAACGATTCTTCGCGCAAGCACGCCGGCGATCTGCGTACACACTACTGCGATGTTCTCGTTTTGTATGGTCAACGAATTTCGCTCGTTCTCGTAGCTCGCGTTCTCATTCGTTGCAGGCATTTTCTTGCCCAGGAAGTATTCTGCCTTTGTTATCGTGCCCTCGATCGGAGACCGGTTTATGTGAACGTCGATAGGCGACAAGAAGACACTAACATTCGTTGACTCGTCTGTTCTGTCGATCCTTGTGATCCGCCCGTCGGCGGCCGAGACGATCAGGCCGGCCTGACCGGGGACGTCGCGATGGGGGTCGCGAAAAAAATACGCCATGAAAGCAGCGATCAAAACAAAAACAAAGGCCGCCGGCCAAAGCTGTAAGGCGCCCAAAACCAAGGCGGCAACCGCCGGAACGATAATGAAGGGAAAACCTTCCTTTACCATAAAAACGCTTCGAGGCTTGGGAACGCAACGCGATTCCAAGCCCCGCTCTTTAGTCATTTAATTTTACTCGAATCGATGCCGATTAGAAAACAAACAAAAAGCCTGAAGCGAACTCCGCTTCAGGCTTCTGACCGACCGAACTAAAAACTCTTGTTCAACGAACCGGATTATCCTTTGCGTAGCTGTACGCACACCAAGCCGCGATGAGATGAACGACCCATCCCACCAGCCCTGCGGAGCCGATCCAGGACACACCCGTTAACACCAGCCAAATTATCCCAATGACGATCCGGCCGTTGTATATCTGCCCAACTCCCGGCACCAAAAGACTTAACAAACCAGCGATCCAGGGTTCACGCATCTTTCTTATCCTCCAGGAAAATGTACGCGGTTTTGAGAGGGAAGTTCCAGAAAATGAGCGATCAATCGGCAATCACAAAATGTACGATAAAATGGACCCCAAAGAATATTGCGACCCCCGCAAATACAGAAAGCGAGACCAACGGATTCTTGCCGCCATGATGATTCACTTCCGGGATCAGGTCGCTCGCGGCTACGTAAAGCGTCACTCCGCTTGCTATCGGCAATGCGTACGCCACCGAAAATCCTAAATAATTGCCGGCGAAATAAAACAGGATCACGCCGATCAACGTGGTCGCACCGATAAGCGAAGTGGCGATCAAAACTTCACGCATGCCTTTTCCGGCAGCAACGATCATCGAGCCGATGGTAAATCCTTCAGGGAATTTGTGCAGAAAAACCGCTAAAAATACCAGGAAACCGACCTTCACGTCGATCTGCGCTGCTGCGGCGATCGATATTCCGTCAAATAGCGTGTGGATCATCAACCCGCCGATCCCGGTGTATGCGGACCGGGTTGAAATAACGTGTTCAGAATGAACTTCCTCGCCAAGGTGAAAATGAGGAGCGATCGTGTGCTCGAAAAATTGAGTTAACAAATAACCCCCGAGCAACAAAAGCATCGGTAAAGAAAGGTTCGAACCATTTTCGCCGCGCTGCCAGATCTCGATGGTTTTCGGCATCACTTCGAAGAACGTGACCGCAAGCATGAAGCCTGCGCCGAGCGCCAGCAAATATCTGAGGCTTTTTCGGTAGCTGTCATGCAGGCTTGAAGGGAAAAGTATTAAGCCGCCTAGAATATTTGCCCCGGCGGCGAGGATTCCAAATCCCAGTAATTGCAACAGTTCCGAAGTCATATGAACTCTCGAGAAACACTCTAACTCAAAGATCCGGTAAAAAAAAACGCTGCGTTTTCCGGAATTTACCCAGGTGCGAAGAGGATCGACCCGCTTAAGCGCATGATTAAATAGAAAACCGCTAATTTGTCTTGACACGGATTTTGATGCAAGCGTATTATGCCTATAAGCATTCGACGAAGTCGCATCGAGATGCCAAAACAAAACCGGAATTGTGAAGATTTTGTTTAATGGTTTAAGCGCAACGACTTGGAATGTTTATATTGCAAGACGACCTCAGCTGATTTCTTTGGACGGTAAATCAACGGTACTGAGGCGTTCGCCCCAATCCTTTCATAAAATCTGAATTCCAGCGTTCCGGCGATTAGCCTGAATTAAGGTTGTTTTGTCTTGACTTAGGGTCTTTGAAGATGGGTGTTAGTGCGTCTGAAACCAAGCATTTGCCGGTTTTGCCTGACGAAACGCTGGAGATGCTTGGCGACGTCGGCGATGGCACGGTCATTGACTGCACGCTCGGTTTGGGAGGCCATTCACTCGCCATACTTGAGCGATTTCCGAACGCATACGTCATCGCGATCGATCAGGACGAGGAAGCAATAAAACTCGCCGAGCCGCGATTCAAAGAATTTAAGGGGCGAATCAAACTGGTCCACGCTAATTTTTCTGAGATACGAGACGTGATCGAGCAAACAGCGAACAAGAAAGTACGTGCGATCATCGCCGACCTCGGCGTTTCCTCGATGCAGATAGACAGCGAAACACGCGGCTTCAGTTTTCGCTTTGATGCGCCGCTCGATATGCGAATGGATACTTCCGCAGATATTCCGACCGCAGCCGAATTGCTTAGTACGATGAGCGAATTTGAGATCGCCGACGTCATTTATCGATTTGGTGAAGAGCGGCATTCGCGAAAGATCGCGCGGCGTATAGTCGCCGAACGCGAGGCCGGGCGTCCTATCGAAACTACGACTCAGCTTGCCGAATTAGTTGCGCGTTCCGTTCCGCGAGGCAAAAAGTACCTGATCAATCCAGCGACCCGAACATTTCAGGCATTAAGGATAAAGGTGAACGGCGAGATCGATATTCTGGAAGATTTCCTTAAAGATTCGATCGAGATGCTCGATATTGACGGCGTGCTCGCCATTATCACCTTTCATTCACTGGAAGACCGGGTCGTAAAAACCGCATTCCAGCGGTTCGCAGGCAAATGTATTTGTCCGCCGAAGATACCGCAATGCGTATGCAACGCAAAAAAAGTGGCTGAGATCCTGACGCGAAAGCCGATCGTACCTAGCGAAGAAGAACAGTCACGAAATCCGAGATCTCGAAGTGCAAAATTGAGAGCGATAAGGAAGTTATCGAATTAGTTTGAATTCTTTCCCCCGAGGTGTGTATGAAAAGAAGAAATGTTACCCGTGTACATCGAAACAATGAAGTCGCAGTGCGAAGTTCGTTTCAATGGCGGCTCCTGTTCCTAACGATAATCTGTGTCGCTATAGTTGCGGCCGGATTTTTCTACGCGGCACGGCAACATTTCGCGACCATGGAGTTCGGGTTAAAGAACTCAAAACTCAGGAAACAGGTCGAAGACCTCGAGGCCGAGCGACGTCGGCTTATCCTTGCGAAGGAAGTCTCGCTTTCGCCGGTTGAAATGAAGCGGCTCGCGCAGGATATTGGCCTTCGCGAATTGGCAGCGGCTCCTCCCACCGCGGCGGCGATAAAGGCAGTCGAGCCGCAAACGCCGACGCTTACAAGTTTACCGGTCGAAAAACCATCTGAGAAGAAGGAAGTCAATCCCACGCTCGCGAGTTACGCGGTTGAAAAGCGCTCGGACAACAAGGCCGCCAAACCTGTCGAAGCAAAAACGCTTGTTAAACCGATCGTGCAGCAGTCGGCGGTGAAGATCGCGTCGCCGGATGTGCGGCCACGAATTGCTCTAACTGACAAGCGGGTTGCCGACGCAACGCCCAAATCGAATTCGAAACTTCGCTAGACCTTTATTGAAAAATGAGACCACGCAAACGCCCGGCGAAAAAAGATTTTCGACAGGTGACGTTTTTCAGGTATATGCTGATCGTCGCCGTAATGATCGTATGGATCGGCGGCATCAGCGCGCGGCTTGTTTACTTGCAGGTAAATCAGCACGAATGGTTGAAGGAAAAAGCGGCTAGCCAACGGATCGACGTAAGGCAGACCAAGATGCTTCGCGGGACGATCTTCGATCGCAATGAACGAGCCCTTGCGGTCAGCGTCGTCGTGAAAACTTTATTTGCCGACGCGACCGAGATCGCGGATATAGAGAAAACGGCGACCGAACTTTCGAACACCCTAAAGCTAAATCGCGTAAAAGTTCTCCAACAGTTAAAAGAAGGAAAAGACCTCGAGAAGCGTTTCGTGCCCATAGCGAAAGGCCTTGACGAGGAAACGGTCCAGCGCGTAAATGCGGCGCTCGAGACCGAAGGCGTGCGAAAAGGTGACTTGCCTAAGTATGCAGGGCTTTACTGGCGCGAGGAGCAAAAACGCAGCTATCCACATCAATCACTTGCCGCGCACGTTATCGGCTTTAGCAATGCTGAAGGTGTAGGGCAGGCGGGCATCGAACAATCCCAAAACGACGAGCTTTACGGGGCGGTCATCAAAAAGACCCAGGAACGTGACCGGTTAGGCCGCGTTTATGAAGAGCATGTTTCAGAAAAGGAACCACCGAAAGATGTCGTTTTGACTATCAGCAGTTCGATCCAATTCAAGGCCGAAGCGGCTTTGGAACGACAGGTAAAAGCTTCGCAGGCGAGAGCGGGAATGGCGATCGTTCTTGACCAACGGACTGGTGAGATACTGGCACTCGCAAATTATCCGACGTTCGATCCGAACAAACTCCAGAGCATAACATCGGAAAACCTTTCTAATAGATGCGTACAAGGCGTGTACTCGCCCGGCTCGGTATTCAAGCTTGTGACCTACAGCTCGGCTTTTGAACACCATCTGCTCACGCCAGATTCTCCGATCGATGCTGGTGACGGAACGATCGAAGTTGCCGGCCATAAATTTACCGATTCACATAGCATCGGACGCGTCGACGCGACCAAGGCTTTTGCGCATTCGAGCAACGTATGCGCGATCAAAACCAGCATGCGCGTCGGCCGTGACGGCTTCTACGAAATGCTGCAGAAATACGGTTTCGGAAAGCAGACAGGCGTCGAATTACCGGCCGAGACATCGGGCATCGTCCGCAATCCGAACAAGTGGAATGGCGATTCGCTCGCATCAATGTCGATAGGATATGAAATAGGGGTTTCGGCGTTGCAAATGGCAACAGCCTTTGCGACGATAGCAAATAATGGCGTCCGGGTAAGACCGCATATCATCAAAGAGATCCGACAATCAAACGAAACAAAGACGTTCGAAGCGAAGCCTGAATCCGAACAGGTTGTCAGCAGCGAGACCGCGCGCGACATGCACCAATTGATGCGTGCTGTGGTCACCAGCGGAACCGGGCGAAGAGCTCAGCTGAACGGATATACGGCTGCAGGTAAAACAGGAACGGCGTGGAAATTTGACGAGAAAACGAAACGCATTAGCGCCGCGAAGTATATGTCCACGTTCATCGGTTTTGCCCCGATGAACGATCCGGCGTTCACTATCGCTGTGGTTATGGATGAACCGAAAGTCGGGGGACGTGACGGCGGACAAGCGGCCGCTCCGGTGTTCAAAGAGATCGCGGAAAGTGTGCTTGCAGAAATGCAGGTTCCATTCGACCTGACTGCGGATAATGTAGCGATCGACGGTGATGACATTCCCGAAGCCGTCGGGAACGGCGTCGCAAAGAACGCTCCTTCGTCAGAAAAACATGAAACGGATAAGTCGGCCGAGACACTCCCAATTCCAAAGACCGACAGTAAGGAAAAGAAAGGAAAACCGGACGAGTCCGAGTTAAAGCCTAAAGGTGCGACCAAGCCAAAAATAGAAGTGGAAAAGGGACTGGTAAATCCAAAAGATAGATTTAAAACTTGAAACTCAGGAACGTTATCGAATTTATGGGCGCACAGTCGTCCACACTGGAACCCGCTTTGTACGACCGCGACGTAACTCATTTTGCTATTGATTCTCGCGACGTTAGGGCGGGCAGCCTTTTTTTTGCATTGTCGCAGCCGGATTATGCGAACAACGGTTTCAACGGCGACTTTGACGATGCGACGAAATTCGTTCCCTCGGCGTTTGAGAATGGTGCTGTCGCGGCCGTAGTTCGCTCGGATCGGTATGAAGAACACCGTTCCGAGCTCGAGAAATACGGAAGCCGAATTTTTCAGGTCGACGATGCTATTGTCGCGTTTCAAAAACTCGCCCACGGCGTTTATGAGCAATGGAACAAGCCTGTGATTGCGATCACCGGAAGTGCCGGCAAGACGACCGCCAAGGAATTAACGGCTCATGTGCTCGAATCATCAGGCCGCAAGGTTCTTAGGAACCTCAAGAACTTCAACAATGGTCTCGGACATCCGCTTACGGTGTTAAAGCTTGCCGACGATCCAAGTTTCGACGTCGCTGTTTTGGAAATGGGAATGTCGACGCCGATGAACGAGATCGCTCGTCTTTGTCGGATCACGCCGCCGGACGTCGCCGTCGAATTGAACGTGCTGTCGGTACATGTCGAGCATCTCGGTTCCATTGAGAATGTGGCAAAAGCAAAAGCCGAACTCATCGAAGGAATGAAGGCTGGCGGAACTGCAGTTCTAAACGCGGATGATCCGAGGGTCGCGGCGATGAGCGAGTTGACCAAAGGTAAAGTCGTGACTTTCGGCATCAAAAACGAAGCGGATGTTGCTGGGTTGAATATTCAAACCGCGGGGTTCGGAAAAACCAGTTTCGACCTGCGAACGCCGAGCGGCTCGGCTCCGGTCGGCTTTTCGCTGAACGGAATACACAGCATTTCGAACGCGCTTGCGGCAGCGGCAGTTGGACATGTGTTCGGTATGACGACCGATGGGATTGCTGCGAGTCTGAGTTCCGTCTCATCGCCGCCTCAACGCGGTGAAGTGCTGCATTTCGCCGAAGGTTTCACGGTAATCGACGATTCGTACAATTCGAATCCCGCAGCATTGATGTCGATGGTCCGCACGTTGGTTGATGGAAGTTCAGCCGGACAACGAAAGATCGTGGTCGCAGGCGAAATGCTTGAGCTCGGGGCCGATGAATCGGCGATTCACAAGCAGACCGGCATTGAGATCGCGAATAGCGGCATTGATCGATTTATCGGAGTTCGCGGCCTTGCTAAGGAAATGGTCGATGCGGCAAAGCAGGCCGGGCTCACCAACGCAGAATTTACTGAGGATTCGGAACAAGCAGGCTCGATTCTTTCAAACGAAATCCGTCCGGGCGATGTCGTTCTGGTAAAAGGTTCGCGTGGTGTACGAACAGAAAACGTAATTAAAGCTCTTTTGAAAAGTCATAAATTGGAGGACGCTGAGGCGGACTGATCGCCGGGCTCGAAGCACTCGATGCTCTATTACCTGCTCTATCAGGTCCTTTTCCGGCAATACGGGGCAGCCAGCGAATCGTATTTCTACAAGGGCCTGAACGTTTTCCAGTACGTTACTTTTCGCACGGCGTGGGCAACCATCACGTCGCTGCTGCTTTCGCTATTTTTGGGAAAGCGAGTGATCAGGAAGCTTGCCGATCTGAAGTTCGGTCAGGAGATCCGTGAGGAGCTTTCCGCCGAACACCAGGCGAAAAAGGGAACGCCGACGATGGGCGGCATTTTGATCATCGGATCGGTGATCATTTCCACGGTCCTCTGGGCACGGCTGGACAACGTTTTTCTGTGGTCGGCTCTCGGGGCCACTACGCTCTTTGCAGTAGTCGGGTTCGGTGACGATTACATAAAGATCGTCAAAAAGCGAAGCCTCGGTTTGACCGGTAAACAAAAGCTGTTGGGGCAGCTGTTGACGGCTTTCGGAGTTTGGGCGGTGCTTTATTTCTTCACGAATTATTCGTGGAACGTCAGCATACCGTTCATCAAGGCTACGGCGGAAACGAACGGCATAAGTGTTATTCCGCCGTTACTTTATTTGTTCTTTATAGCTTTTATTTTGCTCGGCGCGTCGAATGCCGTGAACCTCACGGACGGCCTCGACGGTTTGGCGACGAGCGTCACGTTCGTGGCGATGGCGGCATTAACTGCTTTGACCTACGTCGCAAGCGATCGCCGATGGGCGGAATACCTTGACATTACATTCAACCCTTCGTCAGGCGAGTTGACGGTATTTTGCGGGGCGATGGTCGGGGCAAGCCTGGGTTTTCTTTGGTATAACGCGCCGCCTGCAGAAGTTTTTATGGGCGACGTTGGCTCACTGGCGATCGGCGGAGCGTTAGGAACGGTAGCTGTATTGACGAAACAGGAGTTTCTGCTGCCGTTCATCGGCGGCGTGTTTATCCTGGAAGCGATTTCGGTGATGCTTCAGGTCTCGTACTTTAAGTTGACAAAGCGAAGTGGCGGCGTTGGAAAGAGAATATTCCTGCAAGCGCCATTGCATCATCATTTCCAGCTTTCGGGATGGAAAGAACCAAAGATCGTTTTTCGATTTTTGATCGTGGCGATATTGTTTGCATTGCTTAGCTTATCGACATTGAAACTTCGTTGATGGAAATATCGGGAAGAAAAGCCTTAGTACTCGGCGCCGGAAGGTCCGGCGTCGCGTCATCCCGATTTCTATCCGAATGCGGTGCGATAGTCGCTTTGCACGACAAAAAGCCTATCGAGGAATGGACCGACGAGTCGAGATCTTTGAAAACGAGTCACAACGTCGGATTGATCTCCGGCGATGTGCCTTCATGGCTGCTTGATCAGATCGACTTGGTGGTTATTTCGCCGGGGGTGCCGACGAATACGATCCCGGCGCGGTACGTTGATAGAAAGGACGGCGAGGTGATCGGCGAGGTCGAGCTTGCGTACCGATTTATGAAGGGCCGGATCGTCGGCGTAACCGGGTCGAACGGAAAGACCACAACGACGACGCTGATCGGACAATTGTTAAGGGAAGCGGGGATCAACACGCAAGTCGGCGGAAACATTGGGACACCGCTTTTGACGCTCGCTGACACATCCAGTAGCGATGGCTGGACCGTTGTCGAGCTATCGAGTTTTCAGCTCGAGACGATACGCGATTTTAGGGCAAACGTTGCGATCTGTTTGAACGTGACGCCGAATCACTTAGACCGATACGAATCGTTCACCGACTACGCTGCCGCAAAGCACCGTATTTTCATGAATCAGACGAACGAGGATGTTGCGATCTTGAATGCAGATGACGAAATTACGCGAGGCTGGACAACCGGATTGAAAGCGAATGTCGTGCTCTTCAGCGTAAAACAGGAACTTGAAGAGGGATTGTTTTTACGGGACCGTGACCTTATTTGCCGGGCGAATGGAAAAGAAAAGATCTTGACCACCCGCGACCGCATCGGGATCCGAGGGCTACATAACGTTGAAAATGTGCTCGCATCGCTGGCAGCCGGACTTGCGTGCGGCGCATCGCCCGAGTCGATGGCTGAAACTATCGCGGGTTTTCGTGGGGTCGAGCACCGAATGGAATTTGTCGACGAGATCGGCGGCGTGAAGTTTTACAACGACTCGAAGGCGACATCGGTCGACGCGACTTTAAAGGCCCTCGAGGCCTTGAGCGAGGATGATGGAAAGATAGTTTTGATACTAGGCGGCCGTGGAAAAAATGCACCTTATGCCCCGCTGGCTGACCTGATCGAGAAAAAGGTTCGGACGCTGGTTGTTCTTGGCGAAGACGCCGGCAACATCACGTCTCAGTTGAAAACCCATGCTGAGATCACTCGCGTGAATTCGATCCGAGAAGCCGTGACCGCCGGCCTTATCGTAGCAAGCCCGGGCGATTCGGTACTTCTTGCTCCGGCATGTGCAAGCTTTGATATGTTCAAAAGCTTTGAAGAAAGAGGCGAAGTTTTTAAAGCGGAAGTACGAAAATTGGCTGAGATGCGATCTACGGAAGTCGCAGCGAACGGAAATTGATGGAAAGGGAACGTCGTACAGATTGGTTTATGTTTGCAATCGCGGCCGGACTGGCATTGTTCGGTACGATGATGGTTTACAGCGCCTCCGCGATGATCGCGCAACGCGAAACTCAGGGTATGTCGCAGTTCACTTATTTTTATAAGCAGCTGGGATTTACGGTCGGCGGAATAGTGCTGATGCTGATCGTTAGCCAGATCGATTATCGCAGGCTCGAAAATCGTGCGGTAGTTTACTCGTTGCTCGGGCTGACAGCAGTAACGCTCGTCGCGGTGTTCTTTTTCCCCGAGATCAATGGTGCACGCCGCTGGATAAGGTTCGGCGCATTTTCCATTCAGCCGTCGGAGATCGCAAAGATCGCTCTGCCGGTTTTCCTTGCTTATTTTCTTGTAAAAAATCAGGAAAAAGTCGGCGATCTAAAAGCGACGGTATTTCCGTGTTTGGCGGTACTCGGAATTCTTTCGGCGCTTATCGTATTGGAACCTGACCTCGGCACCACGATCGTACTTTGCGTAATATTCGGGGCGGTTTACTTTTCGGCCGGTGCAAAACTTGCTCATTTCGCGGTCGTCGCGGCGTCTGCTGTTGCCGCCGGGTGCGCGCTTGTGTTGTTCGCTCCGTGGCGAATGGAACGCGTGATGGCGTTCATGGACCCTTTCAAGCATTCGGATGATGCGGGTTACCAAGTAGTTCAGTCGTTGTATGCGATCGGCTCCGGCGGTGTTTTCGGCGAAGGTTTTGCGAAAGGGCAGCAAAAGCTTTTCTATCTGCCGTACCCGTATTCGGATTTTATTTTTTCTGTTGTTGGTGAAGAACTTGGATTGATCGGGACGCTCGCCGTTGTTGTCGCTTTTGGACTTCTCCTTTGGCGCGGAGCACGTGCATCGCTGAATGCAACTGATAGATTCGGCATGCTGCTGGGAATTGGAATTACGACCGGCATTGTTGTTCAGGCGTTATTCAATATCAGCGTCGTTATCTCGATCCTTCCGGCGAAAGGAATTCCGCTGCCGTTCATTTCATACGGCGGCTCGTCGGTTTTGGTGACGCTCGCCGCTGCCGGAATACTGATAAGCATCTCGCGTGGATCTGCGATCTCTGACACGCCAAAGGCGCCGATCGATACGGTCCGACGAAAGAAGGCTCGGGCATCGGTGAACTGACAATGAAGGTTCTTTTTGCTGCCGGCGGAACCGGTGGACATATTTTTCCTGCGATCGCGGTCGCAAAGGAAATAATGAAAAGGTACCCGGATGCCGAAGTGCTTTTTGTCGGGACGGCTCGCGGCTTAGAGACACGCATTGTTCCGGAAAACGGTTTCCAGCTTTCGTTGATACATAGTGCAGGATTGAAGAACGTGGGTTTTTTAGGACAAGTAAAAGGATTGGCGGTCCTGCCGAGGAGCTTTTTAGAGGCGCGGCAAATAATGCGTCAGTTTCGCCCGCATGTCGTTGTCGGCGCAGGCGGATACGTTTCCGGGCCGGTCGTAGCGATGGCCGCCATCATGGGCGTACCGACGCTTGTGATGGACTCGAACGCTTTACCCGGATTTACAAACCGGCGTCTGGCAAGATTCATCGATAAGGCGGCCCTGACGTTCGAAGTCTCTCTGCCATTTTTCGGGAAGAAGGGTGTAGTTACTGGAAACCCGGTTCGTCATGAGTTTTTCGAGGTGCCGGCAAAAGAGCGCCGTGAACAGGCACACGTCCTCGTTTTTGGAGGTTCGCAGGGTGCTCGTGCGATCAACAACGCGATGGCGGAAGCTCTTGGTCCGCTCGCCAGATTCAATGGAAATTTGACGATCACGCACCAGACGGGCGAAGCGGATTTCGAACGCATTCGCGCGGCCTATGCCGATTCGACATTTTCGAATGCGGAAGTGCGGCCGTTCATTTCTGACATGTCCGGCGAATTTGCGAAGGCGGACATTATTGTTTCGCGTGCGGGCGCAACGACCTGCGCAGAACTGTCCGCGGCAGGAAAGGCCTCGATAATGATTCCGCTGCCGACCGCGGCGGACGACCA
>QHXS01000162.1 GCA_003223975.1 Acidobacteriota bacterium | reverse complement strand
GGCGCCGGAACTTACGCTGATGATATTTGCGCCGTTTCGTGCACTGGCCATGGCGAATATTTCATGCTCTGTGTTACCGCGTACGACGTGGCGGCCCGGATGAATTACAAAGGTATATCGCTAGAAGCCGCGGCGAAGGAATCGATCGATTCCCTAACGTCGATCGGCGGCGACGGCGGATTGATAGCGGTGGATCACGAGGGCAATATAGCCATGCCGTTCAATTCCGAAGGAATGTATCGCGGTTTTGCAACGCCAGACGGTATTCAGACCGATATCTACAAAAACTAGGTAGTCGCCTGCTGAGCAAGGTTTTCTTCGATAAGCTTGTCCCTGATCTCCTGAACATACTGAATATCTTTTGGAACCAGATCTGCAAGCGTAACTACCAGCTCGCCTTTGCGCGCGTTCTTGATCGCATGATGTATCGCATCGCGGCTCTCAGGAATTACTCGGACAGCGGGTGTCTTACCGCTTTGGGCTATTCCTTCCTGCAGTAACTTGAACAACTCTTCTTCCGTTCGTCCGCGCAAATAGTTGCCACGCCTGATGACAATACGATCGAAATTCTCGGCAATGATCTGAGCAAATTCGCGAATATCGTCGTCACGTCTGTCGCCGGTACCATTTAGAACCGCGGTTCTATATTTATTCGGGAGTTTATTGATAAAGTTTGTGAGCCCGCGGGCGCCGGCCGGATTGTGTGCGTAATCCATTAAGACCGTCGCGTGCCCGACCTCGATGAAATTCAAGCGGCCCGGAGTTTGCGCCGTGCCCGCGTTGAACGTCGTGAGCCCGACGCGAATGTCCTCGATCGAAACGCCGTGGACGAAGCATGCCAACGTGCCGGCAAGAACATTCTGGACCATGAATTCGGCCCGACCGCCGTACGTCAGCGGAATATTCGCGACCTTTTCCACGCGCACCTTCCATTTGCCTTTCAAAATAGTTACAAAACCATTTTCGTAAACGCACGAAACACGCCCGCGCGCAGCTCGACGAACGATGTTCGGATGATGTTCATCCATCGAAAAACATACGACGCGGCCGTCGACCAACTCCTTCATTCGATAGACAAGTTCGTCTTCGGCATTCAAAACCGCGTAACCTCGCTTGCTAACCGCTCGCGGAACCACGGATTTCACGCGTGCAAGATCCTCGAGCGTGTTTACGTCCTTTAAGCCGAGATGATCGGCAGCGACGTTCAAAACTACGCCAATATCCGCGTGATCAAAACCGAGACCAGAACGAATGATGCCGCCTCGGGCGGTCTCGAGTACTGCGACGTCGACGGTGGGATCCTTCAGCACGAGTTGCGCCGAAACCGGACCGGTGTTGTCGCCTTGAACTATCTGTTCGTTGCCTATGTATGTACCGTCTGTCGTAGTAAAACCAACGGTACGGCCTGAGTTTCGAAGGATGTGCGCTATCAACCGAGTCGTGGTCGTCTTGCCGTTTGTTCCCGTTATCGCAAAGATCGGGATTCGTGACGGCGTGCCCGGCGGGAATAGCATATCGATGACATGCTCGGCAACATTACGGCCGATACCTTCGCTGGGCGACAAATGCATGCGAAAGCCCGGCGCCGCATTCACCTCGATAATGCCACCGCCGGTTTCTCTAAGCGGTTCGCTCACGTTCGGCGCGATCACGTCCACGCCCGCCACGTCGAGCCCGATGATCCGGGCGATCCGCTCGAATAAAAATACGTTCTCAGGATGCACTTCGTCGGTGAGGTCGATCGCCGTTCCGCCAGTCGAAATATTTGCTGTCGTTTTTAAGAAAAGCTTTTCACCTTTGGGCAGGATACTGTCGAGTTCGTATCCCGACTTCCGGATACACCTCATTGTCTGGCTGTCGATTTGGATCTCAGTAAGAACTTTTTCATGACCGTACCCGCGACGAGGATCAGAGTTGGTTTCGTCAACAAGCTGCTGGATCGAATGCTTGCCGTCGCCTACGACGTGTGCAGGCACCCGTTCAGCAACGGCTATCAACCGATTGTTCACAACGAGCGCACGAAAGTCGGCTCCCTCAAGCTGCTGTTCAACGATGATCCAACGCGAGTATTCCTTTGCACGTTCCCATGCGACCCGCGCTTCCTCAAGCGATCTGATCCCGACGGTTGCGCCCTTGCCGTGGTTTCCGTCGAGCGGCTTGATCACGACTGGGTAACCTACCGCTTCGAGTGTCTCTTCGAGTTCGTCGATATCGCGAATTCGATAACCCTTCGGCACGGGCACCCCCATGTCCCCGAGTAGTTTTTTTGTTGCATGTTTATTGCCGGCGATGTCTGTCGCAATCTGATTCGTATTCGCCGTAACTGTCGCCTGAATGCGTTTTTGGTGGACGCCGTAACCAAGTTGAACAAGTGACTGATCATTCAGGCGAATATATGGAATGCCGCGGCTTTCCGCCTCTTCTACCAATGATCCTGTCGACGGACCAAAGCGAACATCCTCGCGTATCTCGCGCATTCGCCGTAGGTCATCGGCGATCTCTGCTCGGATCTCGTCAAGCGGTCTCCCTTCTGCGAGCGTTACGAACAAACGGACTGCAGCCTTGGCCGCGTATCGCCCAACCTCTTCTTCGTGGTAACTGAAAACGACATTATAGACGCCGGGTTCGCCGGTTTCGCGCGTGCGGCCATAGCCTGTGTCCATGCCGGCAAGAGTTTGAAGCTCGAGCGCAAAATGTTCGATTATGTGGCCGGCCCACGTTCCTTCGGTTACACGGCGTAAAAATCCGCCCTCTTCACCGTAACTGCAGCCATGCTTTTCAAGCGTTGGTAGCAGTTCGACCATTCGATCATAGAAGCCGGGAAGTTCATCGGACGGCTTCTGCTCGTAATCGCCTATATCGAGCCGCATTATGATCAGCTTCTTCCAATAGCCGCTCCAATAATTCGGCCCGCGCAATGTTCGAATCTCCAAAATTTCCATAAGACGAATCAAGCTAGGTCAGGAATCAGAAACTCGTTCGGCGGCGGGATCGGCCGCCTCTGCAAATAGTCGTAAACAAGCCCGTCCTGAAGAACGTGAAGCTGTACGCCAAAGACACTGAACGATTGAAAATCGTCGACTTCCGCGATTTCGTTATACGTAATCTTCGACCCGTCAACAACTGTGACAGAGCCGCCCCCAAAGACTTCCATATTCCCGCTTTTATCCAGGATGATGGCCGTATTTTCATCGATACCGACGCCGAGATTGTACGGGTTGTAAGAAACGGCAGTAATCAATCGGCTGATGCGCCCGCGTTCGGTAAAGTGTTGGTCGATAATTATGTTCTTAAGGAATCCCAGGCCCGGCGAAAGCCTCACAGAATTCTTATGCGGATGCGACGTCGATTCGCCACGGACGATCATCGACGTGCTCATGCCCGCAGCACCGGCGCTCGTGCCGGCAAGTACAACATCCGTTTCCGTCACCATTTTTCGCAAGCGCGCCGCAAACTGTGTGCCGCCAAGCAGCGAGACAAGGCGCATCTGGTCGCCGCCAGTGATGAAAATTCCGGTTACGCCGTCCAACAACGCGTTTACGTCGGCATCGAAAACATCCTGCCTCGATGTCGCCCGCAGCACACAAACTCAGGGAAATCCGATGCCACCGGTACGATCAGCACCTCAGCCTTATCGCCGCCGGCGAGCTCGAGGAATTTCTTCAAGATACGCCGCTCGTTGTACTTATCTTCTGCGCCGCCGATCACAAGCAGGTGCCCGCCGATGATCTCGCGGTCGTGAGAATCACTCATAAATAAAAGAAAAACTTAAGGTTAAGTTATTGTAATCGGGAGGCTTGGTCAAGAAACGCAAGAGCGAAGTGGTTTGGCATCTTAAGGCAGCCTCGGTTTTCAATACGGATCACGCTTCCAGACATCTTTCGCGCCTGCTTTCTTCAACAATTCGATCATTTCTTTATCGCCTCGATTGATTGCAATTCGGAGGGGCGAAATCTTTCCAGTTCTAGATAGATTCGGATTCGCGCCGGCGCTGATTAGAACTTCTACTGATTCCGTCCAACCATTAACTACGGCCATTTCCAAGGCCGTCGTGCTTCTCACCCCAACTCCCGTTTCAATCTGGAGATCTATCTTGGCGCCGCCAGCCAGTAGTACTTTCAGAGCCTCCGGACTACGTGCGGCCTTCGCTATTGCACTAAAATTTCCTGAACCGAATGAGTTTGGGTCGAATCCTAGTTTCAGAAGCCTTTCAAGAATCGCAGGTTTACTTCCTTCCGCCGCCAACAAGAGAGCTGTATCCCCCTTGTTATTTTTGTGACCCATATCCGCGCCCGCGTTAATCAGGTAATTGATGGTTTCCAGATTGCCATCTCGTGAAGCCAACAGGAAGGCTGTGCAACCGTCTTTGTTTTGTTCATCAATTTTGGAACCGGCATCGACCAAAATCTTGACGATCTGGACGTTGCCGCGTTGCGCGGCCCACATCAATGCGTTCCAACCAGTAGAGTTTTGCTTATCGAGATCGGCCTTTGCTCGAATGAGCTCGTCGACAAACTCGACACGTTCGTACTTCGCGGAGGCAATCAAAGCGGTTTCATAATCGTAATGAAACGCATCTATCTCTTCGCCGGCCGCAACCAATGTTCTGAAATCAGCTATCGAATTCCGGTGGACAGCTTCCACCAATTTAGAAGGCTTTCCGGATCGTGTTAATGCATGGCTCTGAGCGAAAGCCGCCGGATTTATGGCCAAAAGAAGGAAAAACCAATGAGGAATGCTCGGCCTTTTCATAGAGCGCTCATCGTAGCACACCTCAAAACGCGGTCGCTATATCTTTGGAAATATGATCGCCTCGACCAAAGCTTCGGCGCCGGTGATGGTAGTCACGCAGGGCACATTGAACTGAAGAGCGGCCTTTCGTATGGCTTTCTCATCGAAATGCGAGGTCTTACCGAGCGGCGTGTTGATGATCAACGCAATATCGCCCTGACGAATCAAGTCGGCGATATTCGGCCGGCCCTCGTTCACCTTGAAGACGGATTCGCATTCCAGGCCGACTTCGATCAGACGCTTCGCTGTCCCGTAGGTCGCGACCAGTTCGAATCCAAGTTTATTCAACCGACGCGCAAGTATCACCGCCTGGCCTTTGTCGGCATTTGTCACTGAAATAAATGCCCGGCCGCCCATCGGAAGTTTCAGTCCGGCACCTTCCATCGCCTTGCCGTACGCTTCTCCGAAGGTTGAACCTACGCCCATTACCTCGCCCGTCGAGTGCATCTCGGGACCAAGGATCGGGTCGACACCAGCGAATTTCTTGAAAGGAAATACGGGCGATTTTACGAATATCTGCGGCACGGGCATTACATCAGGCAAATTGAAATCCGAAAGCTTCTTTTCACCTGCCATAACGAGCGAAGCGATCTTGGCGATCGGGACGCCGGTTGCTTTTGCGACAAACGGGACGGTTCGCGACGCTCGTGGATTCACTTCCAGAACGTAAACACGATCGTCCTTTATAGCGTATTGAATATTCATCAGGCCATTTACGGAAAGAGCCTTTGCAAGTGATTCGGTGTAGTGCTGGATCGTCTCAAGATGCTCGACGGGGATCTTTTGGGCGGGCAAAACGCTGGACGAATCGCCGGAGTGAATTCCGGCCTCCTCAATATGCTCCTGTATCCCGGCAATGACCACCGTAGTTTCATCAGCCAATGCATCGACATCGATCTCACCTGCGCGTTCCAAAAACTTGTCGATCAATATCGGCTTTTCGGGCGAAGCATCAACAGCCGAGCGCATATATTCGTCAAGAGATTGTTCGTCGTAAACGATCGCCATCGCCCGACCGCCGAGAACAAAGCTTGGCCGCACAACAATCGGATAGCCGATCTCCGCGGCGACAGCTTTAGCTTCCGCCGGCGAGGTCGCCGTGCCGTTCGGCGGCTGCGGAATGTTGAGATCTCTTAACAAGGCAGAAAAACGTTTTCGGTCTTCGGCCAAGTCGATCGAATCCGGTGATGTGCCGATGATCGGAACACCTGCTTGATAAAGCTGGTCAGCCAGATTGAGCGGCGTCTGCCCGCCAAATTGCACGATCACACCGTCAGGTTTTTCGACATCGACGATGTTCATCACATCTTCGAATGTCAACGGCTCGAAATATAGCCGGTCGGACGTGTCGTAATCGGTAGAGACGGTCTCAGGATTGCAGTTCACCATTATCGTCTCGAAATCCGCGTCGCGTAATGCAAACGATGCATGACAACAGCAATAATCGAACTCAATTCCCTGCCCGATTCGATTTGGACCGGAGCCAAGGATCATGATCTTTCGCCGATTCGTCGGGTCGGCTTCCGACTCCTCTTCGTACGTCGAGTACATGTACGGCGTAAACGATTCGAACTCTGCACCGCACGTGTCGACGCGTTTGTAAACCGGCGCAATCCCTTTCGCCTTTCGATGGTCGCGAACTTCGAGTTCACCTGAGCCCGTCAAAAATGAAAGGCGTCGATCAGACAAACCGTATTCCTTCGATGTTCGGATCTCTTCGATGGAGTATTCGCTTAACGGTTTCGCATCGAGGCTGTCCTGAAATTCCATCACCTGCGAAAGCTGATCGAGAAACCACGGGTCGATCTTCGTCAAACGATGGACCTCGTCGATCGAATAGCCGTTTTGCAATGCGTATGTGATGTAAGAAAATCTCTGCGAATTTGGACGTGCGAGTTTTCGCTGGAGTTCCTCATCGGGAACGTCCACGAGTCTCAATGGCCTTACCGCTTCGAGAGAACGGAGTCCTTTGAACAAACTTTCCTTGAATGTGCGCCCGATCGCCATCACTTCACCGACCGATTTCATTTGCGTACCGAGCACATCTTCCGCTCCGGGAAACTTTTCGAACGCCCACTTGGGGATTTTTGTGACGACGTAATCTATAGTCGGTTCGAACGACGCCGGTGTCTTCTTTGTAATGTCGTTAGGGATCTCGTCGAGCGTGTAGCCGACCGCGAGCTTGGCCGCGATCTTTGCGATCGGAAATCCGGTCGCTTTCGACGCAAGCGCCGACGAACGCGACACACGCGGGTTCATTTCGATGATCCGCACATCGCCGTTCTGAGGGTTTACCGCAAACTGAATGTTAGAACCGCCGGTCTCGACACCGACCTTGCGAATACAAGCGATCGACATATCGCGGAGACGCTGATACTCGACGTCGGTTAGCGTTTGGGCAGGTGCGACGGTGATCGAGTCGCCCGTATGTACGCCCATGGGGTCGAAATTTTCGATCGAGCAGATGATGACGACGTTGTCATTCAGATCGCGCATCACTTCGAGTTCGTATTCTTTCCAGCCGAGGATGGATTCTTCAATAAGGATCTGCGATACGGGTGAGGCCGACAGACCGTTTTTAGCAAGCTCTTCAAATTCGTCCGGATGAAATGCAGTTCCGCCGCCCGTTCCTCCAAGCGTGTACGATGGGCGAATGATCGCGGGATAGCCGGTTACTTTGACGATCTCGCGGGCTTCTTCCCATGAATGGGCAAAGCCTCCTTTGGGAGATGGAATGCCGATCTCATCCATCGCCTTTTTGAAAAGCTCGCGATCCTCGCCGACTTTGATCGCGTTGATGTTTGCACCAATCAGCTTGACGCCGTATTTTTCAAGAATTCCCTGTTCGTAAAGCTCGACAGAAAGATTCAAACCCGTTTGACCGCCAACGGTGGGAAGCAAAGCGTCGGGCCGCTCTTTCTCGATAATGGCCGTCGCGGTTTCGAGCGTAAGCGGTTCGATATACGTTCTATCCGCGATTTCTGGATCGGTCATGATCGTCGCCGGATTGGAGTTGACGAGTACCACTTCGAATCCTTCAGCTTTCAGAGCTCGGCAAGCTTGCGTTCCCGAATAATCGAATTCACATGCTTGTCCAATGACTATCGGCCCAGATCCGATGATCAAGATCTTTTTAATATCAGTTCGCTTCGGCATTATTGATGATCAGACGCAAGGCGAAATTATAACCGATAGGCAGGCGGACTGCCGAAACCGTAACGAGAAATGAAAGATCCCGCGACGAATGGAATCGACGCGGGACGTAGTTATACTGAGACGATCCTATTTAAACGGTATCTTCGGAATTCCGAACGGGATCTTTTTCTTAACCTCGTTCGTGCCGGCTTCGATCAGTTTTCCTGCAATGATATTCCCAAGCTGTGCCGCAAGCTGGTTATCGAGCTTTTTCAAGCGATCCTGAGTCTTCTTTGCGCCCTTCTTGTCCCCGGCGGCATTTTGCGTCGAGCCTAGATTGAATAGCCCATTTACATAATTCCCGTCGAGGTTTACTGCAGTATTGAATGTCTGGATCGCGAGGCTTAAATTGTTCAACCCGCGATAACCAAGACCCAATTGATTTAGCGCGATCACCCAATTGGGGTGAAGAGCCACCGCCGTGTTGAGGGCATCGACAGCGGCCTGATGATCGCCAAGTTCGTTATTTGTCGAGCCGAGATTCATATAAGCCGCATCGAGCTTCGGATCCTGCTGGATCGCGGTACCAAGATAGGTACGGGCAAGCTCAAATTTCGCTTTCGCGGCTTCCTCGTCGCCGTTCTTCTTATCGATCTTTGCGGCATTGTAGTAAGCCCAGCCAAGGTTTGTATTGTCCACCGCGGTCGGATCAAGATCACGAGCCGTTAGGAGCCGGGCAATAGCCTTGTCCCACTCGTTCGTTTTGCCTAAGCAAAATCCCCATTCGCTGTAATGATCCGGGCTCTTTGTGTATCCGGGCTCAGCTGCCTTATATGAGGCATTTGCTTCCGGGTAGCGCTCAAGCTGTCTATAAGTGCTCGCAAGATTTGCTTGTGCAGCATAGTTCGCCGGATCAATACGCACGACATTCTGATATGCCGTAAGAGCATTTGCATAATCGCCGCTGTTATATGCGGCCACGCCGATCTCGTACCAAGCAGCGCTCGAGTTGGCATCGAGCTCGATCGTTCGCTTATATCCTGCCATCGCGTCAGCCGAACGTCCCGCCTTATCGTACATTGAGGCCCGCAGGAAAACCGCACTAGCATTATTTGGTTCAGCTGCGATCACTTTATCGAGCATATCGATCGCTTCCTGAGTGCGGCCCTGCTTGGCGAAAATGTCAGCCCGCGCCATTCTTGCCTCTGTGTTTTCAATGCCGGCAGATTCAGCCTTGGCCAAATACGCCTCGGCTTCGACATAGTTCTTTGCTTCGGCATGAGCCAGACCTAATGGCAAGTAAACACCGGTGAATTCGGGATCGATCGTGACGGCTTTGTCGTAATTAACGATCGCCTTCGCATTGTCGCCGTGAGCATCGTAAATCTCGCCGAGTTTGGCGTACGCTGCGGCGTTTTTCGGATCAAGCTGGACAGCCTCAGTCAGATACGGCAATGCCGCTTCGTTGTTTGCCTGACCCGCGCTCTCGACGCCCTTCGCCGTAAGCGCCTCGCTTAGTCCTGTCTTTGCTTCAACATTCTTTGCGTTGAGTTTTATCGATTCACGAAAACTCGTGATCGCCCCGTCAACTTCGCCGTTCGCAAGTTGTGCTTCGCCCTTCGCGGCGAAGGTATTCGATTGCTTTAATCTCGCTACACGCTCCCTCGCTCGCACGCGCGCCAGTTCGGCGGCACGTGCTTTTGCCAGGTCAGCCTTTTTCTTTCGCGAAGACGCGATCTGTGCCGAAATCCGGGCCCGGCCGCCGCCCGCCCCGCGAAATCCATGGACCGAGCCTAACTTTTCCTGTGGTTTCTTGCTTGACCCGCGAAAAACAAAAACGCTCGTTCCGGCGACAAGGTCGTCCGACGGAACGATGTCGTTCGCTCGTACGGATACTGAGAACGGAAGAAGTGAAAAAATAAGCGCGTAAACAACGAGTGATCGTGCGAAAAGCGGTTTTCGTAGCATATGCAGCCCCCAGGTTCTTAAATCCAATGAAGTTGTCAAATTATACCGCAGGTTGACGGCGCCAGAACAAGATTTTTGCACAGAAAACTGCCTAAAAACCTACAAAGATCGGCTCTGGCTGAAGCACGATCCCGAATCGAT
>QHXS01000178.1 GCA_003223975.1 Acidobacteriota bacterium | reverse complement strand
TTTCAACGCCTCAGCTATTAAACCCGTCGAATGTCTTAAAGAAGCCTGGCAGCTGATCAAAGACGACTACTGGCTTCTGTTTGCAATTTCGCTCGTCGGTGCGTTGGTTGCAGGAGTTACCGTTTATGTCTTGCTCGGTGCGATGGTCTGCGGCATCATGGGCTGTTATCTGAAAAAAATAGATGGCGGCGTGGTGAAGGTCGAGGACCTTTGGGCTGGGATGAAATACCTTGTACCGAGCATCCCTATCGCGTTGCTATTTATCGTGCCGATCGTTGTGTACTTCGTCACGATGTTTATCACGATGTATTCGCCGCTGATCACCATCGCGGTGATGGGCGAAGGCAACGTCGATTCTAGCCTCCTCATCGGCACATTTGCGGTGGCAGTATTGATCGATATCATCGTCGCCGTCGCAATGACAGTTGTTCATTCACTGATCATATTCGCCTTTCCGCTGCTTATCGACCGGAAGCTTAATGCCGTAGATGCGATCAAACTTAGTGCCCGTGCTTCGCTGCAGAACATAGGCGGAATCGCGGGGATGATCGTGCTGCAATTTGGTATGGTAATACTTGGTTGGCTTGCATTCTGTGTGGGGTTATACCTGATGATCCCGATACTAACGGCGACTAATTTAGTGGCGTACCGAAAAGTGTTCCCGCGAATCGAAGTATGAACGATGGCGAATTTCAAACCGATAAAATCAAAGGAAACGCTCGAGGAGCTTTTTAAGCAGTCCGAAGATCGGCCCGTGGTGATCTTCAAGCACAGCAACACCTGCGGGATCAGCTCGCATGTGATGGAGATGGTCGATGAGGTGGGCCGCGATGTGCACTTCGTCGTCGTGCAGGACGACCGTGATATTTCGAATGAGATCGCCGAACGGACGGGACGGGTGCACCAATCACCGCAAGTCATTGTAATTCGCGACGGCAAACCGATCTACCACGCGACGCATTACGGCATCGATGCCGAAGCGATCGAAAAAGCCCTCGAAGATGAATGATAGAACCAACGCAGATAGTAGAAGAAAGCGATTCGGAGATCGCGATCACGTGGTCGGACAATTCCGAGACTCGTTACAGTGCCGTCCAATTGCGTCGTGCTTGCCCATGTGCCGGATGCGTCGATGAATGGACCGGTAAAAAAACGCTGCAGGAAGCAAATGTTCCTGAGAACCTCACGTTCGAACACACTTCCATAGTCGGCAGATATGCGCTAAATTTCCACTTTTCCGACGGCCACGATACGGGCATATTCAGCTTCAATTACCTGCGAGCTCTTTGACTGGAGAGCAGGCGTCCCGCCTGCCCTTTGCCGCCAATTGCCCGCTAACGTTTTTCGTGCTCCGCACTCATTTGCAGGCGGGACGCCTGCGCTCCAGTCCGTCAACTGTTGTAAACTGTGTGTATGCACGAACGAGATATTTTCGATGAAAAACAAGAAATAAAAAGAGCGAGCTACGCATGTCCGCATTGCCGCGAGCGGAACGATTACGACGTTCGCTGGATGAAACGTACGAAGAAAAAGAACGGCCCGCGAAACCTGGCCGAGCAGGACCGTGCACGTTATGAGAAATCAAAGGACTACATGGTCCGCATCGACGATCAATTGATGTGCAAAAATATGCGTTGCCGTAAACGCTTTGAGATCCCCAGCTCGCAATCCGTGGTCTTTATCTAATATTTCGTTCTGTTCGGTGGCGTACGTGGTATGCTTCGGAAAACCGATAGATTCAGTCAGGAGCCAGAATATGAACGGCAAACAGCTTGAGTTTTACGAGAACGAAGATCCGGTCAGCGAAGAGATGCAGGCCGAGATCGACGACGAGATAGCGCACGTTCCACAGGCTCCGAACGAGCTGCGGGATCGTCTCGCCGAGCACCATTCATCGTCCCCGAAAGATTCTGGAGGCGATATTGACGCGGCATGGGAAGAGGTCAATTCGTCGGGGTCCGAAGCAGTATTCGGCCATAACCCGACACCCGACCAGTCGGACGTTGAAGAGAACGCTCATGCGATGGGAATTGATTTCGCCGATAATGAGCCCCTAAAGATATACGACAAACTAGCTGACCGTGACCGCGACCGGTATGAGCTGAACGAAGATTCAAAATCTACCGATGATATGATCTGAATATTCAGAAAAAGAAATTCAAACGAGGGTCATTTTCGGGCCCTCGTTTTTTATTTAATATATCGCAAAACTATACTCGACGACCTTTGTGGTTGTTTTGGCGGCGCCGTTCACACGCTGAGGTTGAAATCTTATCCCTTTCGCCGCGGCGATCGCCTGTTCCGTCAATCCGTCGGGAAGTTCTGTGATAGGCACGATCTCGCCGATCTCGCCGGAGGAAAGAAATTCGATCCGCAACCGGACGGTCCCGCTGATCTGATCTCTGCGTGCGGCTTCCGTGTATGTGGCGTTTGGTTTAGAGAGAATTCGAAACGGCGAGTTCAACGGCGTCGGCTCGTCTGTTTTAGGATCGTCCGGCTTTATTTGTTTAGCCGTTTCTGCGTTTCCAACGCCTCGTCCGGTTCCGGTTCCGACACCACGTCCAGTGCCTGTACCTGTTCCCGGTCCGTTCGAATAAACTTCAAATCTTGAATTCGGATCAGCAAACGGACCGTATGTGGAGGGAATCCTCAATGAAGGTGTTTCAAGAGCATTTCCGTGGATCCAGCCGAAGCCTTTTCCGACCTTTACTTTATTCCACGCACCTCGGTGTTCTACAACTTCAAGGGAGTCACCTTGCTTAGCAGTCTTTATCACTGACGCCTTTCCATTCGGCGAACTACGAATATTCGCGGTCTCAGTACCGACTGTCACAACGTCTTGACCATAAGAAACGGTTAATACCGAGAAAACAAACAACGCCAACAGTATTGATCTCATTGCCGACCCCCAACTAACTGCTTTGTTAACGCCGAATCTTATTCGTTTGAGCGGTCCGAGTCAAACTTTTTGCTGAAATGGAGCGCGAAAAAAAGGGCCGCTTTAAGCGACCCTTCATTCTTCGAGTTAGACAGG
Source organism: Acidobacteriota bacterium (assembly GCA_003223975.1). GTDB lineage: Bacteria > Acidobacteriota > Blastocatellia > Pyrinomonadales > Pyrinomonadaceae > OLB17. The sequence goes on along the minus strand of QHXS01000178.1, from coordinate 13,599 downwards.
AATTAGTAAATGTTGAAACCATAGTCGAATGTAACGACTACCGATTGTGCAACGCCGTTGACCATTTTCGGCTTGAATTTGATCTGCCGCGCCGCGGCGATCGCTTGCTCGGTCAAACCATTCGGCAGCCGCGTAACCGGCGTGATGCTGCCTACAGCACCCGACGCAAGGAGCGTGATCTTCAGTCGAACGCTTCCCTGAACATTGTTTGTTCGGGCCGCGTCGGTATACGTCGCCTTCGGCTTCGAAATGATCTGAAGCGGAGTCGTTACAACTGAAACCTTGGGAGGCTCACCAACCCCCGCAATCCCATCACCGTCGCCATCGCCGTTTCCGTTTCCGTTTCCGTTACCGTAACCCGAGCCGGTTCCGCTTCCGGCGCCTGTTCCGCGACCACTTCCTTGACCGGTTCCGATACCGCTGCCCTGGCCGCCGCCGCTTCCGGTGCCGTTCGAAAGACCTGTAAATTTCGAATTCGGATCACCATAGCGATCGAAATTTTTCGGAAACTTCATGTTGCCTTCAGTTTGGGGCGGAGGCGTAACCAATTCGAAATTGTCCATCCGGGGGACTTTTGCGTCCGGTGGACGAGTGGGATGCGGAGACTGGTCTGCAAGATCGCCCTGGCTAACAGGGTCCTTTTCTTCACGTCCGCCGCCCCCGCCGCCGCCGGCATCTTTGTCCTTTTTCTTTTCCGGCTTCAGTTCTTCGGTCATCATCGGGTCATCGACAATAACTGCAGAAAATAGCTTGTCGCCGTCAATAGCGCCGATCCCAAGGTCCTTATTGAAAAGAGAAATTACAGACGCGGTAAGAGCAATCGTCAGACAAAACACCGCGGACGCAAGGAGCAGCATATTTCGCTGCTTGCCGTTCTTTTCCTCGATGACCGTAATGTAATATCCATCGTCGAGGTCTTCAGGGGTAACGGTCATCGGCCGCGGCTCGTCGGCATACATCGCCTGCGTTGCAAACGCTGCCGTCGCCGGTACCGCTATCGTAACGGGAACTGGGTCTTCCTCTTCCGAGGGTTCCGATACTTCTACATCATCTTCGTCGATGTGTCCGGCATATACTTCCGGTTCGGCAGCTTCGGGCTCAGCCGCCTCATAGAACGTGTCGGCCGCTTCCGGCTCTGTAATTTCGGGCGTCGTGGCCTCGTAAATGGTCTCGGCCACGATCGGTTCTTCGATCGCCGGAACCGTGTCGAACACAGGAGCAGCAGCCGGCGCTTGTTCAACAGGCGCAGGTGCCGCTTCGGCCGCCACGACAGGATTCATCTCGAAAGCTTGCAGGGTGGCTCCGCACACCGGGCAAAACGCAAACCTCTCAGCGAACCCTTCGTCGCACGAATTGCAATACTTGACTAGTTTTCCCATCTCTTTCGACCTCTCGATTCAATTGTCCCGTACTGTCCCGGGCGAAAGATAAATAACCTTTATTATAACCTGTTCTACAAGGATGTTAAGCACTAATTGAGAAACACCATAAACCGCTTATTTGTGTTAACTCAAGAGAAATAGATGCCTTTTCACAGGACGGCGATGCCTGTTTCTGCTATTTTTTTCGACGCGCTGTAGCTGTAAAAAGTTTTAATGGCATCCTCGTTCCCGACAACATCCAAATGGAAATTCGCAACTAAACACGGTAACATCACTTTTCACGCAATATTTACGATGACATTCCAAGATTTTGTTTCACGATTTTCAGCTATTTGTACGATCGGGCTAATGTCGGTTTTGGCCGTCGCCCCGCAAGGACAGCCGCTGAGGCAGGAAAACCTCCTCAACGGGCTTCGGGTCCTTTTATGGAACGACCCGGCGGCAAGCAGCGTTTCGATGAAACTCCGTATCCATGCGGGTGCTGCATTTGATCCCCAGGGAAAAGAAGGCACGATGTGCCTATTAGCGGACGCTTTTTTTCCGACGAACGAATCGCGCGAATTCTTCAGTGATGATCTTGGCGGCAGCCTGAACATCATTTGTAATTATGATTATATCGAGATCGATGCGACCTCGAAACCGGAATCGTACCTTACTTTGTTCGAAACGGTCGGCGGCGCGATCACCAATCCACAATTAGACCGCCAAACTACTGACGCACTAAAGGCAAAGCTGGTTACGAGGCTCGCGGCGGACGAAAAGAACGCGACGATCGCGGCGGACCTGGCGGTGCGTCGCCGGCTGCTGGGAACATTTCCTTATGGAAGGCCAGTGATCGGCAGTTCCCAGTCCATCAAAACCGTTGATTTCGCAGATCTGAAAATCGCCCTCGACCGCCTTTTCGGCGCAGATAACGCGACGCTTGCCGTTGCAGGTAACTTCGACGCGAATAACGGTTTTCGGGCGATCCGGCGATATTTTGGTTCCTGGCTCAAATCAGACAAAAAGGTTCCTTCGACGTTTAGAATGCCGGATCCGCCGCCCGCGGGAACGCAGATCCTCGAATCTCCCGAGACAGGAATTACCGAGATCCGGTACGCCATTCGCGGCGTCGCCCGAAACGACAAAGACTTCGTTGCCGCCTCGATCCTGGCAAAGGTGATCGAACAAAGGATCCGAAGTAAGGCTCCCGCTGGACAACGGGACAACGTATGGGCCAAAAGTTATTCGAACGTCTTGCCTGGTGTCGTCGTCATTGGGTTTTCGAGGATACAACGTGAGATCAGCGCAGCGGTCACCGGTGAAAAGCCTAAGGTAGAGGCGAACGACGTTGTCGCAAATGCCTTGAATGAGAAGGTGAGCGATGCCGAATACGCGGTTGCCAAAAATGCTGTGTTTGCCGAATTGAACAAGACCGACGCTGTAACGCGTTGGCTCGATGCGGACACTTTCAAATTTGCAAGTGTGAAAGCAGACCAGTCTGCGGCCGATTCAGTTACGTCGGCCGACGTGCAGCGATTAGCCGATCAGATGCGGCAGCAACCGGTCGCCAGTGTACTTCTACTCACGCAGAAAACTTCCGACTAAAATAATGGAGCGGACCGAACGCGAAATGCAGCACGCGGCGGCCGTCCGTGAGATGTTTTCGGGCATCGCGAGCCGCTATGATCTCCTAAATCATCTTCTTTCACTGAACATCGACAAGCGGTGGCGTCGGCGGGTTCGAAACAAACTATCCGATATTCTGCGCGATCCGAATGCGATCGTTCTCGACGTCGCATGCGGCACCGGCGACTTAACGATCGAGCTTGCGAACGATACAAGTGCGAAAGTCGTCGGCACGGATTTTTGCCGCCCGATGCTCGAGATCGCGGCCGAAAAAGCCGTCGCAATTCCTTTCTTCGAAGGCGACGCGATGAACCTCAGTTTCGCGTCCGACACTTTTGACGCTGTGACGATCGCGTTCGGCCTGCGCAACCTTTCCAATTTTGCCGACGGCCTTACCGAGCTTTTTCGAATCCTGAAGCCGGGCGGAAAGCTTGTTATTTTGGAGTTTTCGTCGCCGACGATTCCCGGTTTCCGTTCGTTATTCAGTTTTTATTTCTCGCGTGTGCTGCCGCGCATCGGCGGCGTCGTAAGCGGATCGCGCGGCGCATACGAATATCTTCCCGACTCCGTCTCGAAGTTTCCTGACCAAAGTTCACTAGCTTCATTGATGAGCAATACCGGATTCGGTTCGGTGGAGTTTGAAAACCTCACTGGCGGAATCGCCGCCATTCACGTTGGCGTAAAATAGCTCCCGATCTTAGCGTATTTGCTTGCCCTCGATAAAACCGCGAAAATGGTTGCGGCTGAATGAAACATAAGCTGCTAAATATTGCCCGGCGCACAGCGTTAATGCTCCTGGTCGTCTGGACGGTCGTATCGCTGGTGACCCTGCTGATCGAGCTTGTCCCCGGATCGCCGGCAACGACGATCCTCGGCGAAACTGCAACGGCAGAACAGATCGCGGCATTCAACATTAAGCACGGCCTCGACCGGCCTGCTTTCTTTTTTTCGTATTCGAGCGAAGACGGATTCGCCTGGAACGGCCTGAACAACCGCTATGCCGAATATTTCGGCGGACTGCTGCGCGGCGATCTCGGACGTTCGTTTCGCACCGATAGGCCGGTGGTTGATATGATCCTCGACCGATATCCCGCGACGATCAAGCTCGCTCTCGCGTCGATGTTGGTCGCGATCGGGATCGCACTACCGCTCGGCGTGCTCGCCGGTACTCACAAAAACGGATTAATAGACAACATCGCCTCGTTCGTTGCATTGCTGGGTATCTCTCTGCCAACGTTCGTGATCGGCCCGTTCCTTGTTTATATTTTCGCGATCCAGCTTGGTTGGCTGCGCCCCGGCGGCAGCCTTTATCCGGAGGACATAATTCTGCCGGCCGTAACACTTGGTGCAGCGCTGTCGGCGATCCTGACGCGAATGATCCGCTCAAGCGTGATCGAAGAACTCGGCGAGGATTATGTTCGAACAGCACGCGCAAAAGGTTTAGCCGAACGGACGGTCGTTTACAAACATGTTCTTAAAAATGGACTGATCCCGGTCGTTACGATCCTCGGATTACAGCTGGGCGTTTTACTTGCCGGAGCGATCATCACGGAACGCATATTTAGTTGGCAGGGCCTCGGACTACTTCTTTTGGAAGATGGAATCGCAAAACGGGATTATCGACTTGTCCAAGGCTGCGTACTTGTGATCAGCGTAACGTACATTTTGGCGAATTCGCTTACCGATCTTGTTTACGGTTGGCTAGATCCAAGGATCCGACTTAGTTAATGACCAGATTAGCGTACATTGGCCTCGCGATAGCCGCCGTTGTCGTCATTTTGGCGATCCTTGCGCCGTTGATCGCGACACACGACCCGACGTCTCAAGACTTAGGCCGACGATTCATTTCGCCTTCATCCGAGCACTGGTTTGGAACGGACGGCCTCGGCCGCGATGTATTTTCGAGGGTTATTTATGGGACTCGTGTGTCGCTGCAGGTAGGTATTACCGTGGTTTTGATCTCCGGAGTCATCGGGATCATTATCGGTTCGATCGCCGGTTTCTACGGCGGATGGGCCGACAAATTCCTTTCCGGCTACCTCTTCAATGTATTTCTTGCATTTCCGGGCCTGTTGCTCGCCATCGCGCTAGCGGCATTCGTCGACGAGCACAAAATGCTTGCGTACGTTGTAGGCGACAATGCTGCGACTTCGATACTCAGCTTTTTTAGTCCGGGGATATTCAAAATGCTGATGGCTCTGTGCGCGATCGGCTGGGTCGGATATGCGCGTGTAATGCGTGCCCAGGTTTTGAAAGTTCGAGAATACGATTTTGTGATGGCGGCCCGAGCTCTCGGAGCGGGCAACATGCGGATCCTGTTCACGCACATCATGCCAAATGCGATCCAGCCGCTTATTGTGCAGGCGTCGCTCGGAATGGCGGGAGCTGTTTTATCGGAGGCATCGTTGTCGTTTCTCGGCTTGGGAATTCCGCCGCCGGCACCCAGTTGGGGCACGATGATCGAAGAGGCGAGAAACTATTTCTCGACATATCCGCACACGCTATTCTTTCCCGGTGCCGCGATCGCTCTTACCGTGCTGGCATTTAATTTCATTGGCGACGGACTCCGCGAATATCTCGACCCAAAACAACGAGCCAGATAAACCCCAATGCGTATTTTTCCCCTCGGCGACAATGCGATCACTGTGGAATTCGGCAACGAGGTCTCGCTCGAATTAAACCAACGGGCAATTGCGTTAGCAGAACATTTCCGCTCAAATCCGTTTGCGGGTTTGATCGAGGCTGTTCCGGCATACGCGTCGACGACTTTCTTTTACAGCATTCCAAAAGTGAAAGAGCGTTACAGCGAATTCCCAACGGCATTCGACGCGGTCAAATCCATCGTCGAAGATGCTATTCCATATTTATCTGCGTTGCCTGTGCATGAATCCCGGATCGTCGAGATTCCGATGACCATCACAAGCGGGACGGCGTTCGATCTTGATGTCGTTGCAGAATTTAGTGGATTAACGGCCGATGAAGTGATCTCGATATTTCTCGAGCGAATCTACAATGTTTTTATGATCGGTTTTCTTCCCGGATTTGCGTACATGGGTACGGTTGATGAACGGATCGCAATGCCGCGAAAGAAAACTCCCCGAACCAAAGTCCCGAAGGGCAGTGTCGCGATCGGCGGCTGTCAAACCGGCGTTTATCCTCTCGGATCTCCAGGCGGTTGGAACATCATCGGCAGGACCGAAATGGAAATGTTCGATCCAAACGCCGATCCGTTGTGTCCGTTGAAAGCCGGCGATCGGGTGAGATTCATCCGCGCTTAATGAGCCTCGTCATTCGAAAACCGGGAATATTAACAACCGTTCAGGATCTTGGGCGCTTTGGGTCCCGATCGCTCGGCGTAAATCCAAATGGTCCAATGGATGTGACAGCCGCACGCGCGATCAACATTGCTCTCGGCAACGACGAAAACGCAGCTGTACTTGAAATGCATTTTCCGGCCCCCGAGATCGAGTTCTCTAACGATACAGCGTTTTGTATTGGCGGGGCCGATTTCGCCCCGGAGCTCGATGGCAAACCGGTCCCAAATTGGACGACACAGGTCGCTCGCAAAGATCAAAGATTAAGATTTCGAACCAGGGTCCTTGGTAACCGTTCTTATTTCGCCGTTCCTGGTGGTTGCTCGAGCTCCGAATGGCTTGGAAGTGCAAGTACAAATTTGCTGGCTTCGGTCGGAGGTAATGACGGCCGTGCTTTTGAGTCGGGCGACACGATCGATTGCATGAGTTCATGCCTCGAGAAAACAGTTTGTATTGGACGATCGCTGATCCCAAACTACAGCAGTTTTCCGGCGCTGCGTGTAATTCGCGGCGCCGAATTCGAGCTGTTAACGGCGATCGGCGAAAGGGCGTTCCAAACTGAAATGTTCAGGTTGACCGCGGACTCTAACAGAATGGGATTTCGACTGAAAGGTGAATCGGTGCATCTCCTTCACCCAAAAGAATTGGTTTCCGCTGCCACAACCTTTGGCACCATTCAGTTGCTCCCCGACGGGCAGATGATCATCCTCATGGCCGACCATCAAACCGCCGGAGGTTATCCGAGGATCGGGAATATCATTTCGGCGGATCTTCCCGTCGCCGGTCAACTTGGTTCCGGAGATCGGATCTCGTTCAAGCTCGTCTCGACTATTGAGGCGGAAACAGCTCAACTTGCATTAGAACGGGATCTCCGATTTTTCAAGGTCGGCCGCCGTCTGACGGTCGGCTGTTAGTCGAAATTGTGATAACCTTTTTCGCCAAATGGCACCTTCGATAGACATCAATTGTGACCTCGGCGAAGGCTGCGGAAATGACGCAGAGTTGATGCGCTATATATCTTCGGCCAATATCGCTTGCGGCTTTCATGCAGGTGACGCCGACACGATGAGGCGAACTGTCGAACTCGCTTTGGAAAACAACGTCGCGATCGGTGCTCACCCGAGCTTCCCTGACCGCGAGAATTTCGGGCGCACCGAAATGTCGCTCCCGTATGCTCAAGTTTCCGAGATCGTTACCGAACAAATAAACGCGCTGCGAGAGATCTGCAAAGAGATCGGTGTGAATCTTCATCACGTGAAGCCACACGGCGCTTTATACAACATGGCGGTGAAGGATCGCGAGCTTGCGAAAGCGATCGTGAGGGCGGTTACAGACATCGACAAAAACCTCGTTTTCTTTGGTTTGCCAAATAGTTTTATGATCTCGGAGGCCGAATCAGCGGGCTTAAGAACTGCCTCTGAAGTATTTGCCGACCGAACCTATCAGCAGGACGGAACCTTGACGCCGCGGTCGCAACCCGACGCTTTGATCGACGATTTAGATACCTGTATTGAACATGTGCTCCGGATGGTACGCGATCAAATGGCCATCGCAACGGACGGCAGCCTGGTCCGGATCGAAGCCGAAACGATCTGCATTCACGGCGACGGCGCGCACGCCGTCGAATTCGCTTCGGCGATCCATGACGCGTTGACGACAAACAGTATCGAAATTCGGCCCAACTAAGATGTCGAACGAAAATCCCAGCGAAGAAAAACAACTCGTCCGCGGCCTCAGCTTGATCGACGCAACGACGATCGTCGTGGGTTCGATGATCGGCAGCGGGATATTTATTGTGTCGGCTGAGTCTTCACGGCTTGTCGGCTCGCCGGGTTGGTTGTTGGCCACATGGCTAATTGCCGGTGTTATGACGATGTGTGGAGCGCTCTGTCTTGGCGAGGTAGCGGCGATGATGCCCAGGGCGGGCGGCCCGTACGTTTTCTTGTCCGAAGCATATAGTCCCGGCGTTGGTTTCCTTTTTGGTTGGGCACAATTCCTCGTCGTGCAGACCGGCACCATTGCCGCAGTTGCGGTGGCATTCGCGAATTTTTCCGGCGTCATTTTCCCGTCGATCTCCGGCTCGAGCTTTTTAGTTTCGCCGGTGATCATTGGTAATTACGCGTTCAGTCTCTCGACACAGCAGCTCGTCGCCATCCTTTTGATCGTATTGCTAACATTCGTCAACACTCGCGGATTGAAACTCGGCAAGCTGATCCAAAATTCGTTCACATTTACCAAAGCATCGGCCCTCCTGGGACTTGTAGTTCTCGGGCTGTTCGTTGGTTGGAATGCGGGAGGCGCGGCGTTCACCTCCGATTGGTGGAATCCCACTGCAAACGGCTGGCGTATTGAGGCTGTGCAGCCTGCCGCGTCGACCGCTGGGGTATTTGCTTTTTGGCTCGTGTTGGGACGGGCGATGACCGGCCCGCTCTTTGCGCAGTCCGCATGGAACAACGTTACATTCACCGCGGGCGAAGTCGAAAATCCGCAGCGGAATCTTCCTCGTGCATTGTTTATAGGATGTGCCCTAGTGGTGGCACTGTACATTCTCGCGAACCTTGCCTATGTAGTGACACTTCCATTGAACGAGATCCAAAATGCCGCGAACAACCGCGTCGGGACCGCATTAATGCAGCATATTTTTGGCCCGCCAGGAGCCATGATAATGGCGATCGCGATCATGATCTCGACGTTCGGATGTAACAACGGCCTGATTTTGGCGGGAGCACGTGTGTATTACGCGATGGCCCGCGACCGGCTCTTTTTTTCATCGTTAGCGACGACAAACAAATTTCACGTGCCGGCGGTTGCCCTCGCTGCTCAAGGAGTCTGGGCCTCGCTGCTTGTGCTGCCGCGAACGGTTACGTACAACGCGGGATCGTCGGAACCGGTCTTCGGCAACGTTTACACGCAACTTCTCGAATACATCGTATCGGTCGAACTCGTGTTCGGAGCCCTTGCAGTATTCGCCGTCGTCGTCCTCCGATATCGGCGGCCGGAGATCGAACGTCCATACAAAGCATGGGGCTATCCGTTCGCCCCGATGATTTTCGTTGTTTTGTCGATCGTACTCGTCATTAATCTCGCGTATCTGGCCTTTGCAACTTCGGGCATCGGCTATCTGATCGCCATAAGCGGAATTCCTGTTTATTTTTTGTGGCGATCGCGTCGAAATGTTATCGAATAGGCATGCCTCGCCTCAATTTCATCTTGTTGGCGACTTTTTTGAATCTTTCTGCATCAAACAGGAGTATTATAGTTGCTACGCGTCCGCCCAATAATGAAAGGTTCAGCACTTTCAGTAATACTGATAGCGATTTTCGCCTCGGTTGGCCTCGCTCAATCCGGCCGACGCATTACTGCGACACCGACGCCTGTTGTCAAAACGGAAGCACCCGATTCGTATTCGGAAACAAAACCTAATCCGCAGCGTCCCCCGCGTGTCATCTCGTCGATGCGTTCAACAACGAACGACGCCTCGGTGCCAAAGAATGACTCCACTCAGGCCGCGGGTACGCCCGTCGAGGATGCCGAAACGGCGATCAAGGTAGATACAAATTTGATCACGATCCCCGTCTCGGTCTTCGATCGCAACGGCCTTTATATCCCGAATATCCAGCAAAACGAATTCAAGATCTATGAGGACGGCGTCGAGCAAGAGATCGCCTATTTTGGAACGAGCGACAAGCCGTTCTCGGTCGTGCTGTTGCTGGATGTCAGTTATTCAACGCATTATCATATCGACGAGATCCGCGATTCGGCGAAGGCGTTTGTCGATCAGCTGAAGCCGCAGGATCGCGTAATGGTGATCGAGTTTTCGGAAAGCGTAAGAGTTCGCACCGAATTCACCTCAGACCGAAATCAGATCTACAAGGCGATCGATAAAGCCGATTTTGGGTCCGGCACCTCACTGTACGAAGCCGTTGACCTTACGCTGCGCAAACAGCTTGCAAAGGTTGAAGGGCGTAAAGCCGTCGTTCTTTTCACTGACGGCGTCGATACTACATCGAGAAAAGCCACGTACGACAGCACGCTTGGCTATGCTGAAGAATCCGACGCTTTGATATTTGGCATCTACTACAACACCTACACCGAAAACCGCGGTGGCACCGGTACGGTTTGGCCCTCGTCCAGCTGGCCATTCCCATCGATCGGCGGCGGCGGCACGGCTCGCGGAAATTCGGCAAGCGACTACGCGTTGGGACGAAAATACGTCGAAGAGCTTTCTGAATATACGGGCGGCCGTGTTTTTCGTCCCGAAGCAACGCCCGGCGGTTTGACCCGCGCGTTTGAGGGAATTGCTGAAGAGCTTCGTCGGCAATACAGCATCGGTTACGTTCCGAAAGACGACGGAAAACCGGGCCAGCGTAAACAGATAAAAGTGCGTGTCAGCCGTGCCAACCTACTAGTTCGCTCTCGCGATAGTTACATCGTCGGCTCGTCAAAATAAAAAAGCGTGAAGCCAGTGCCTCACGCTTTCGACCTAAATATCAATTGCTTAATACGGGCGAATATCGAGGATCGAACCCAATACGTTCGCTAAAATGCTCCACTTCCCGCCGGAATAATATCCATACTGCGTCTGAGTGTTAAATCCGTCCTCATAACCGCGCTGAAATCCCTGGCGAAAATAGTACTGGTATTGACCCTGATCGACGTAGCTTTGATAGCCGGACATTGCACCGCGATATGTTGTCGATGAGCGGTATCCGGTGTATCGGCTACGCTGTCGATCGATCTGACCCTGACGGTAACCCTGCCGATAACCCTCATTCACCGCATTGCGAAGCAACGCCGCACCGCGATCATCCGTCTGGTAATAACCGCCGTTGCGGTAAATTCGGTAATATCGCTCCTGCGCTTTCTGCTCTTTACGTATCCTGTTCTTTTCGTGTGCCCATTGGCTATTGCCCTGTGCCGACGTCGTTACTGCTGAGCCTGCCAACATAATTCCGCCCAGAAAGATCGATGCCAGCGTCGCTTTGATAGTGAAGTTTTTCATATTGCCCTCTCGTTATTTCAATTGACGGCTTTTGAAGCACTGCCGCTTACTCCGGCTATGGGCAACGGACGTGCCACCGCTGAAAAGCGCCTAATTAGGGGCTTTTCGGCCAGTTCGGCAATGATTATGTAACGGTTTCGTGCACCACGATCTCGAAATCGGGTAATGCGGCGGCAGAATTTCGACTTGAAATTTCGTGCGATTAGCTTTATAGTGCCTTCTACAAACGAATTTAGGTGAATTACCCTCGCCCCCGGTAAAAACGGGGGTCGTGTCGTAATAGGGTGGTTTTTAACTTTATGCATGAAGGCAGCGTCAATCTTACTCGCCCGATAATGATCCTGTTCGGTCTGAACGCCCTTGATGCGCTGTTAACGATTTATTGGGTCCAGGCCGGTATTGCCACCGAAACGAACCATTTGATGAATGCCCTTCTTGCGATAGGCCCGATCCCCTTTTTGCTGTTCAAGCTCGGTTTTGGCACCTTTACAGCCTTTGTGCTCCTTTACGGATCGCAATTTCGCCTGGCGACGTTTGGCGTGCGGGCTGGCCTTGTCGCATACAGTTTTGTGATGTGCGTACATCTTTTCACAGGACTCGCAGCCGCCGGTTTATTCTCCTAAATCGCATTTTAAGAACCTTCTAAACACCCCACCGCTGCCCTTGAATATGTTGTACATCGTTTAGCATTGCTATATAATGTGTTGCGTACTACCGTTTGGCCGCCTTTGGCTCGGTACTTGCATTTCAAACTATTTAGCCCGCCCATCTGTTCCAAAACCACCCGAAAAATGTTATGAAGACGCCGGAAACAATACATTCGGGCACGATCAGCGAACAGCTTGCGTCGTACAAACGGCGGTCGCGGCTGAGCCTGTTTGTGACCAGCGTATTCGCCGGATTGATCGCCTTGGGGGTGTTTTATTGCTCGCTGATCGCTACTTCCCAGCCGATCACTGCCGAGCAATACTCGGAGGTGAATGACGCGATCGAACTGCTTGAATCTAAAGGGTTTGAACGCGAGGCGTTCCTGCTGCGGCATACGGCGGAATTTCGCCGGTCGGACAACTGGTTCAACGCCGCGGTGCTAAAGGCCGATTCCTACGCGGCGACCAACTTCCCTTTCCAGATCGTGACGCTTTACCCCGATTTTTATTCGAAAACGACTGACCGCGTCGAACGCGCGATGGTGCTGCTGCACGAGGCAAAACACCTCGAGAGCAAAGACGAAAACGCAGCATACTCATACGTTTGGCGGAACCGCGAACGTCTCGGCTGGACACAGCTTTCGCACGGTACCACGCTTACATACGTCACAATTTCCGAACAGACGCGCGAGAACGCTCCCGAGCTTTTCACCTGCCGAGATCACCTTTGGAACGATTGCACTGAACCAATGAAGTAATTCACAGTGCATAATGCACAATTTGGTTTTGCGAAGCCTGTTTTTCTTAAATTTTGTATTTTGAATTCTGCATTGTGCCCTAGCACTCGCTCAAATAAGTGTTGATTCACACGCCGCTGATAGTGGAAGATAGACGTGCTTTCACATTTAATTCTGTTTAGGGCTCTCCTCTCTCCGAACGGCCCGAATGCACAACGAACAATTCACATGCACGTGCACCGTGCGCAAGAGAGAGGCAAAAATGAAAAATAGGTGGAATTTTGTGATCTGGGCAGCGGCGGTCTGCGTGATGTTGACGGCTGGGCTTTTTGTCACCGGGAGTGCGCAGGGGAAGGGACACGGCAACGGGAACGGCAAGGGCCACGGCCCGAAGAATTCCGACGCACGGCCCCGCAGCCAAGGCACCGACGTTGACGACGACCGCGGTCCCAACGCGAACAAAAAAACGAAACCGCGCGATGACGACGATGACAGCCAGGTCGTCGGAGTGCAAGTGCCTACGAATCACGGACACCAGAATGGTGGACCTCCGGTGAACACGCTGCCTGGAAACGGTTTGCCGAATGCCGGAGTGCCCGGCAACGGACAAAACAACGGCGTGCGCGACCATGGGCACGGCATCGGCCGCGGCAACGGCCAGGGCAAAGGACAAGGCTGGTGGCGGCGAGAATTGAAGGGCCAAAATTCGCAGGTCAAAAACGGCAAACAATACACGCCCGTCGTAAATCCGAATGTTTCGCTGCCGCCGAATCCGCCTGTGAGCTCGCCGCGGTCCAGGCCGCATCCGAAGCCAGTTCCGGGAAATTCGAAAGCGCCGGACCCGCATAACGTTCCGCCGGCAACACCCGTAGCCGATCCGCCGCCGCCCAAAACCAAAAGACCCCGGAA